>CANMNA010000070.1 GCA_947499075.1 Myxococcales bacterium | reverse complement strand
AGGCAACCCGGTAATCACGTACATCTTGTAGCCGCGCATACCGACGCGACGGGCTTGCAGCGCTGCGCCCCACAAGTGCCGCTCGCGCAGCCCTTTGGCCAGCTTGCCGCGCAAACGCTGGCTGGGCGCATCTGAGGCCACGGTCATGGTCCGGTAGCCGCCCTGAAACAACAGGTCGACAAACTCGTCGTCCTCGTCCAGGCGGTCGGCGCGCAGGCTGGAGATGCCAAAAGTCTTGCCGCGATCGATGGCGGCCCGCAGCGCACCCTTGATCGGGCCCCAGTCGCTGACCGCCGCGCCGACAAAGCCCACGCGCGGCGAATTGGCAAACTCGGGGCGGTCCAAGGCGGCGATGACCCGATCCAGCTCCGGTTCGCGCATCGGCGCCATCGGCGCCCGCACCACGCAGAACTTGCAGTAGCGCGGGCAACCGCGGCTCGCTTCGAGCAGCATCATGTCGCCAAACTCGGCGTCCGGGCTGCGCCACTGGCCCAAGGCCGGCAATGCCTCGCCGCCTACCGAGAGCAGGTTGGGCACCGCATCGCCGTGCAAGGCCGGCACCCACATGCCGGGCACGTCGCGCGCCAGCTGCTGCAGCGCGTGCCGCGATGGGCGCTCAGCCAGCCACTCCAACACCTGGTTTATCGCATGGTCGGCCTCGCCCATCACCACGACGTCGGCCAGTACCCCCAGCGGCAAAACGTTGGACGTCGTCAGCGGCCCACCGACGATGACCGGCGGCGCGGTATCCGGCCGATCTGAAGCGAGCGCAGCCAGACCCGAAGCTTCTAGCAACATCGCTAGGTTGGCCAAGTCGAGCTCGTAGGCAATCGAGACCAGGATCGCGTCGTAATCGGCCAGCGCCTTGTTGGCCTCCAGCGTGAACACCGGCGGCGGACGCTGACCACTGACCGCCAACTCCGGCAACACCGCGCGGTGGCACGCCACATCGTCGCGCTGGTTCAGGGCCCGGTAGATGACCTGAAAGCCAAGCGACGACCCGGCGACCCGGTAGGTGTTGGGATAGACCAGCGCCACCTCTGTCGCGGCCCGTCGCCGCAACGTCCCTGTTTCGTTGGCTAAAATACCCAGCTGCCGCGGTTGTTGCACGGGCCGGGCACGGCTGGGCTGCGGTCTCTTGGCCATCGATCCACGCTGCGGCTCAAGCCGCGGCTGCATGGTAGGCGGCATCGGCCAAATTGCCAGCGCTTTGCTGCGATCGTGCGATGGGGCGAGGCGACCCCACGCGCAACGGCGCTGGACGCCGATTTGGGCGACAGCGACGCCCCCGCGGTGGTAAGCTCTTGGCCGCAGCGCACTGCGCCAAATTAAGGTTTTCCCATGCCTGAACAGCAACCCCCGCAACAGCAAAATCAAAACCAGCGCCAGCCCAGCCCGGCGCAGCGGCCCGGTCAGGCCAATTCTGGCGGACGCAATCAGGGTGCCCAAGGCGGAGCGGCAGGTGGCCAGCAGCCGCAAGCGCCGGGTGCGCCAGGCGGTGGCAGCCTGACGCAGCCGCTGTTCGCGGGCGACCATGTGCTACAGACCGTGGCCGGCGGCCAAGTCTTTCTCAAGGAAGGTGCCCGCGGCCCCGCAGTGCGTGCGGTCCAGCAATTCCTGGTCGGGCAAGGTCTCACTGTTGGCCAGACCGGTGCCGACGGGCAATGGGGCGCGGCCACCACCAAGGCGCTGAAGATGTGGCAGAGCGCCCACGGCGTGCCGGCGACCGGCATCTTTGGGCACATGACCCTAGCGGCGATGGAGAAAGAGCCACCCGTCGAGGCACCCCCAGGCAATGGCACAGAAGCGCCGGTGCTGGATCAGCAGCAGGTGCGGCAGCAGGCCAACAGTGCGACAGCTGCCCGGCCAGCAACGCCCGCTGCCGGTGGCGCAGCCGCGCGCGACGCCGGTGGCCCTGGCGGCAAAAACGGCTTGCCAGCCGACTTCCAAAAAGTCTGGGACGCCCACCCGCACAATTACCAGGCCGACGCCTCGCAAAATACGTCAAGCCAGAAGCTGGCCGATCAATTGGGGTTTGACCCCGCGGTGTACCAGAACACCTGCGCGATTCGCCTGTCGACGATGTTCAACCAGCTGGGCGGCGACTTCAAGATCACCAAGGCCAAAGCTGTGGCAGCTGGCATTCCCGCCAACCGCGTCGCTTATTCCAAGAAGCAAGACTGGTACTACTTGCTGTCGGCCAAAGAAGCGTGGACATACGTCACCGCCCACTGCGGTCAGCCCCAGAATTCGTGGCCGCAGGGCAAGCGCTTCAAGACCGAAGACGAATTCAAGACCACCTACACCAGCGACATCGAGCCCGAGATCAGCGGCAAGCGCGGCATCGTGGCGTTTGACAAAATCTTTGGCTACGGCGGCACCGGTCACGTCGACGTCTTCAACGGCAAACAACTGTCGGACGCCGCCAACTGGTATCCGTGCCAGCAGCTCAAGGTCTGGTACATCTAAGATTGCCGCGCACTTGTGTCGTTGGCATCGCGTTGGCGCTGACCAGCTGCACTGCCGCGGCGATCCAGCCGGCAATTGTCGTCATGCCTGAGCCTGTCACGCCCATCGTTGCTGACCACGCCGCCGCCTTGGTCCCCGTGGCCATCGATGGTCAGACCGGCTACGTCGACCGGCAGGGCAATGTTGTCCTTGGACCAAGTTGGGCTGAAGCGGGACCATTTGTCGAAGGCTTGGCGCGCGCCCGCCGCGGCGACAGCTGGGGCTTTATCGACCGTACCGGCGCGTGGGCAATTGCGCCGTTGTACGACGACGCCAACAATTTCGGCCACGGCGCGGCATCGGTGCAGCAGCACGGGCGCTGGACGCTGGTCGATCGGCTGGGCGTAGCCTTGTTCCCCCAGCATTTTGCGGCCCTTCGCTCGCTGAGCGACGGCATGTGCGCGGCTGCCGCGGACGACGGCAGTTGGGGCTACATCGATACCCACGGCCTGTGGAGAATCTTGCCGCAGTTCGAAGACGCCTACGACTTCAGCGATGGTCTGGCCCGCGTGGAGCAAGACGGACGCTGGTGCTTCGTCGACACTGCGGGCGCGCTCTCATCTATCGGATGCTACGACGACGCCGAAGACTTTGGGCACTTGGTCGCCCCGGTGCGCAACGGCGCCTACTGGGGCTTTGTCTCGCGCGGCGGCCAAATCAAGTACCCACCGGCCTGGACAGCGGCCCGCGCTTTTCACGATGGCTACGCCGCCGTTGCCAACGCCAACGGCTGGGGCTTTGTCGACGCCAGCGGCCGCGTGCGGATCCAGCCGCGCTACGATTTCGTCCAAGACTTCAGCGAAGGTTTGGCTGGCTTTGCCCAAGCGGGCCCAAACGGTCCGCGCTGGGGCTACCTCAACGCACAGGGCGCGGTTGTCGTGGCGGCGACATGGCAACTGGTGACGCCGATGCGCGGCGGACTGGCAGTGGTGCACACGGCGACGGGGCAGCAGGTGCTGGATCGGCAAGGCAAGATCGTGTTCCCGCGCTGACCGCGAAAGCTATTTCGGCGGATGCTCCAGCCGCTCGCTGGGATGGCCCTCAACCCGCGGCGTCGCGTCGATCTCGGTGCGCATCGCCTGTGCCTCACTGTCTTTTTGGGCGCGCTTGAAGTTGCCGATCGCCTCGCCCAGCCCCTTGCCGAGCTGCGGCAGCTTGGTTGCGCCAAAAAGTAGGACAACCACCGCAAAGATAATCAGAAGTTCTGGCGTACCCAGCATCGCGCACCTCAAGTGTTCGGCGCTGAGAGCCGATCTATCAACGCCAAGCAGCTCACTTGCAATCGCAAACATGTTGTCTCCGTTGGGCCCGACGACCTGAGGCGGCGGCCAAGCCATCGCACATTATAGCTGCTCTGGTCCCGATTCGCTATGGCTGCCGGCGCGCTCGGGCATCGTCACCACTATGTCGGCGACAAAGCTGGGTCGCGCCCGAAGGCCGCTGGGACGCGTCGTCGGGCCAGCGATGATGGCAGCCAGCATTGGATCGGCATCGGCGCGCCCGGTCATCGTCAGCAAGCGCTGGTACAGATCGCCGGCGGCCACGTGCTCGGCAAACTTCTTGTTGGCGCCTTCGCCCTCGCCGGTCAGCAAGTCGTTGTCGGTAAACGCTGTCGCTTGCACCCGGAATTGGCGCATGTTGGCCGGGCCCATAAAGCTCACCACGGTGTAGGTCGGTGGCTGATGGCCCAATTGCTGCAGCAGCTCTTGGACAGCCGTCTTCCAGTTGGCGACGCCCGCCGACAGTGCTCCCGGCGTATCGCCAAGCTCGCTGATCGCCGTAGCCGCCTCCTGCAGCAGATCACTAAACAGGCGCTTGACCACCGGCCGCACCGCCTCGTAGCCGCCGTCGATGAACATTGCCGCAATCAGTGCCTCTAGCGCATCGGCCAGGATCGACGGGCGCTTGCGTCCGCCGCTCAGATCTTCGCCACGGCCCAAGCGCAGCGCGAAGCCGAGCTGAATATTTTCGGCCACTTCGGCAAGGCAGCTCTCGCGCACCAGTTGCGACTTGAGCAGCGTCAGTTGGCCTTCTCGGCGCTCAGGCATGCGCTCGACCAGCGCCTCGGTGATCACCAGCCCCAGCACCGCATCGCCCAGAAACTCCAGGCGCTGGTTGTCGACCGCGCACTCCGGATGCTCGTTGCGGTACGAGGTGTGGATCAGCGCGTGCTCGAGCAAGGCTGGATTGACAAAGGTATACGCGATGTTGCGCACCAACTGCGCCGCACCGGCTACCGGGTCGTGAATCGGGACGGCCGGACGCGACGTCCGCGGATCGGGATGCGGCAGGTCAACCATGAGCTTGCTCCTGACCTACCGATTGTGCCCAAACTTGGCCAATGGTGCCACCACCCAGCACCTGATCGTCCAAAAACAGTACGCCAGCCTGACCGCGGGCGGCGGCATAGAGGTCTTGCTCCATCTGCACGATCAGGCGATCGGCCGCCGGGATGGCCTGCACCATCGCCTGAGCCGGCTGACCCCGGTGGCGCACTTGCAGCCCAATACGCGTGCCGGGCGGTGGCACCTGACCGCTGACCCAAGTACAGTCGACCAACTCGAGCTGTGCAACCCGCAACGCATGGCGCGGCCCGGCAATCACCGTGCCGTCCGCGCGCTTGTCGATCACGTACATCGGCTCGGCGCCCGCTTGCTGGTTGGCGATGCGCAGGCCGTGGCGCTGGCCGATCGTGACCGCGTGCAATCCCGGGTGCACGCCGACGCGCTTGCCCGCCTGATCGGTGATCGGCCCCGGCTGGGCCGGCATGTGACCAGCGAGCCAGTCTTGCGGGCGCTGGCCACCGATAAAGCATACGTCCATCGATTCTTGCTTCTGCGCGGTCGGCAGGCCCAGCCGATCGGCGTGGGCGCGCACTTCGGGCTTGGTCATGTCGCCCAGCGGAAAGCGCAGGCTGTCCGCGGTGTCGGGCACAAGAGGATACAGAAAATAGGCTTGATCCTTGGCCGGATCGCGGGCGCGGCGCAGGATGGTCTTGCCCGCACCATCGCGCTGCAGGCGGGCATAGTGGCCGGTCGCCAGTACGTCGGCACCCATGGCGCGGGCGGCGCGCAGCAATTTGTCGAACTTGAGCGAACGGTTGCAACGCACACACGGATTGGGCGTCTCGGCATTTTGCCATGCCTCGATAAATGGCTGGACCACGTGGGCCCGAAAGGCCGCGCGCTCGTCGAGTACATAGTGACGAATCCCCAAGTGGTGGGCGACATTGCGGGCATCACGCGCATCGTCAGGCGCACAGCACGAGCCTGGCCGGCGCTCGTTGGCCGGTACGTCATACAGGCGTGCAGTCAGGCCAAACACGCGGTAGCCGGCTTCGACCAGCAGGCCGGCGACGGCACTGGAGTCCACGCCACCGCTCATCGCCACCGCAACTGCTGTGCCCGCGGGCAACTGCATGGCCGCGTGTACCCGCGGGTCGGACAATTCTGAAGACACGGCAACGGAGGACAGGGGTTGCAGCACGGCAATCACGGATGCCGCTGACTTGCGACAAGGGCAGGATAGGCGGCAATCGCCGCACAGTCCACAGCGGCGCACGGTTGTGGCAATGCGCTCTTGCCCTTACGCTGCAGCCGGAGGTCGCGCATGGCGTGGCAGACTGGGATCCTCAACCTGCTGCGCCACCAAGACTTGCCGCTGGCGGCGGCGCTGCCGACGCTGGTCGCCATTGGCCTGGTGGCCGTGGGACTTGGCACCTGGGACTACCACTTGGCCGTTGCCGTCGCACCAGCCACCGCGTGGGCACTGGCTTGGGAAGTCGCCGCGACAGCATCCGGTCACAGTCCAGCGCGCCCTTTGCGTGTCCTTTTGGCCTTGCTAGGCCCCTTTCTCGTCACCGCCTGCGCTGCACCGTGGATGCCGAGCTGCAATTTTTGGGACAGCTTGGCCTGGTGGGGCATCGGCCCGATCGGCAGCGCGCTGTGGGGCGGTGGCGTGGGCGCAGTGGTGGCGCTGGGACTGCCCAACCGCTGGCGGGGCAACCGGCTGGCCTTGACGCTGGGCCTTATCGCCGTCTTCGTCACTGCTTGCCTGCCCGGCGCCGTGTGGTTCCTCGCCCACCCACAAGTCTTTGGCTACGCGCCGCCGGTCGGGCGCATTGCTGGCGCCCTGTACGAAGACGCCGTCGCAGTCCAGTGGCGCGACGTGGCCTACCGACTGGCAGATGTCGGCTTGACGTTGCCGATCGCCGCCCTGCTGCTGCACGTGCGGCGGGCCCAGCTGCCATGGCGGCTGGCCTCTTTGCGCGTGTTGCAGCGTACCGGTGTGCCGGTCGGACTGTATGCCGCGGTTGCGGTGCTTGCGCTGGCCGTCGGTGCCCAGCGCGCGGCTCCTGAGCGATGGCGGATCGCAGATGAAGATTTGGCCAGAGCTTTGCCGCGCCAGATGGTTGTGCGCGATGACTACGGGCAGGTCGCCGCGACCCTGCATCTGCCCGGCCAGCGCAAGCTGCGCCACGCGGGCGATCTGGTCGTGCAAGATTGCGCCTTTCGTTATCGTCAACTTGCTAGCTGGTTTGGTCACGATATTGATGGATTGCAGATTTTTGTCTGGCCAGACAGTGCCGCCAAGCGGGCGTGGACAGGCGCCCACCGTGTCGAGATGGCCAAGCCGTGGCTGCGGCAAATTCACGTGGTGCTGCCGGACTATGGCGCATCGGTGCTGGCCCACGAGATGGCCCACGTGTTTGCCGCGCGCTGGGCGCCGGGTCCGCTTGGGGTGCCACTGCGCCACGGTTGGCTGCCGGATGCGGTGGCGATCGAGGGCGTAGCGGTGGCGGCCGAGTGGCCGAATCGATCGGGGCTGGATCCGCACCAGTGGGCCCGAGCGGCGCGCGTCCTGGGCAAGGCCCCGCCCCTTGACGCGATGCTGTCGCCATCGGGCTTTTTTCGCCAAAACACCGAGATGGCGTACACTTTGGCCGGTTCGCTGTTTCGCTATGTGGCCGAGGTCCATGGGCGGCCCGCGTTGGCCCGGGCCTACCGTGACGGAGATCTCGCGGCGGCTACGGGCCTGCGCGGCGCGGAATTGCTGCAACGCTGGGCGGCCTTTGTCGATGATGCCGTTGCCCATCCCCTTGGTCCAGACGACCTGGAGCGCGCGCGGGCCCGATTTGCGCCCCCTGGCCTGTTTGATCGACCGTGTGCGCTGGCAGTCGGGCGCTGTCGCGACCGTGCGGGCGCACTGCACACTGGCGGCAACGAGCGTCAGGCCCGCGATCTGGTGCAGGCGATGGCCGAACGCCTGAACCCGCGCGGGCCGCTGGAGCTCAGTTTGGCCATCGAAGTGCAGGCGGCGATCGCCTCTGCTGGCCATCCGCGCGCGGCGGCGGCAGCGCTGGCGGCGCGCTTGACCGACGAAGTGGCCGCGCCAGCCTTGCGCCGCCTCAATCCGTTGCAGCGGGCGAGCCTTGTGGCAGTGACGGGTGATCTGTGGTGGCACGCTGGCGATGTGGGTGCGGCGCGCCAAGCCTGGGGCGCGGCGCTCGCGGCGCCTTTTGACGAGGGCACCCTGCGCACACTTGTCATCAAGGTCGCGTGGGCCGACCAGCCGGCTGCGGCGGAGACGCTGGCCAGCCTGTTGACCCTCGGTGGGGCAGTGGGCGATGCCCAAGATATGCTGGATCGGCTGCACCTTGCGCTGCCCGACGATCCGCTGGCGACCTACCTCTGGGCGCGGCGGGCGCTGCGTCTGGCAGGTGACGATCCCGCCTTGCCGGCGATTGCGCAGTTGGTCCCACAGCTCGCAGCGTGGCCGCTGGTGGCGCGTGAGGTCAACCGGCTTTGGGCTCTAGCGCTGGCACGCCGCGGCGAGTGCCCGGCGTTGCGGATGGTCGATGTGCACACAGAGCCGCAGAGTTTTCAGGCAGAGCTTGCCGAGCGCTGTGCGTTTGCCGCGAGCGCGGCTAATCGAAGTCCGGCAGGTGATTGAGCACCGACTCCAGCGCCCCGCCCACTTGCAGACCCAGATCGCCCACCGCCATGCCAAACAGCAGCGACGCCAGCGGCATCCCGGCCGGATCGCCCGCTTGCTCTTGCCAGCGCCCCAGCGCGTCATCGTTGCGAAACAGGCCGCCGGCGGTGCTGGCCGCGGTCGGTGGCGTCTCGCCGTTCCAAGCTCTCAAAAACAGGCAGATCTCTTCGGGCGTCCGCTCGACGATGCCGGCCTTGTCGACCTTGAGCACCAGCTTGGTGGTCTTGTCGTCGGCGCACGTCGCGCGGACTTCACCGGCCTTCTGCAGGGCCTTGCCGATGGCGATCGCCGCCAGAGGGCCCGGCAGGTGGATCTCGTGCTGGCCATCAAACTTGAACACCAGACCAGTCGGCTTGATCGACATCAACCCGGCGATGCAAGTGATTTTGCCAGCCTCTACGGTCAGCAGGTCGGCGGCAACCAGCAGATCGAAGTCGGCCTTGACGTGGTCGGCCGATTCGCCCAGCGTATCGGCCGCGGCTTCCAGTACGCGATCAGCGGCTTGCAACCATCCGCGCGCCAGCAGTGCGGACGCCAGATAGCTGACCAAGCGCCGCGCGCTGTCGGGCGTGTGCGTGGCGACCACCTGCCAATAACGGGCAATTTCCAAGCCCGGCGGTGCTTTGCGAATGCGCGCGATCGCTTCTTCGCGCTGCTCACCCAACGGGGCGGTGTCCAAAAAGCCCATGGTCACCTCGGTGCTGGTTTTGGATCGGCGATCGATCAGGCGCAGCAAGCCAGAGCGAGTTGGTAGATTCGCTTAGGTCTTGGCGGCCAATCGCTTGGAAAGACGAGCGATCTTGCGCGACGCCCGCTTCTTGGGGATGGTGCCCTTGGCGGCGCTGCCAGCCAGCTGCGCCATCAGGGCAGGAAGCAATTCAGCGCCAGTACCAGCCTCGATCGCGGTCTGGAACTTCTTGACTTCGGTGCGATTGGCCGCTCGGCCAGCCCGGTTGCGCTCGCGACGTTTGATGTTCTGATTGGCGCGCTTGAGCGCTTGGACGTGATTGGCCACAGGATCCTCGGGCGAAACGGAAAAAGGAACGAAATTCTGGGTCCATGCCTGCTGCATGGCGTCGGCATGCCAACACGGCGAGCCAACGGGACCGCGGATTTTACACGCGATGCCTACAACGGTCAAGGCGAATCAGGCGACCTCGAACGCAAACGGCTGCACTTGGGCGATGTCGGCAATGCCGGTCAGCGCCATCAGCAGGCGGTCCACGCCCAACGCAACGCCACCGGCGGGTGGCATGCCGCGGTGCAGCGCCGCCAGGAATCGCTCGTCGATCGGGTAGATCGGCTTGCCCAACCGCCGCCGCGCCGCCAAGTCCGCTTCAAACCGCGCGCGCTGCTCGTGCGGGTCGGTCAGCTCGGAGAAGCCGTTGGCGACCTCCACGCCGCCCAGATAGACCTCAAACCGCTCAGCCAGCGTCGGCTTGCCAGGCACTTGGCGTGCTAGCGACGCCAACGCCACCGGCCACGGCGCCAGCACGATCGCCGGCAGGTGCACCAACTGTGGCTCGACGCGCTCGACCAGCGCCTGCACCAAGATATCGGCGATCGTGTCACCCGGGCGCACATCGAGGCCGGCGCGCTGGGCCTGCGCCACCAGCTTGGGCAAGTCGGTCGCGTCACCGGGGTCCAGATCTGCCCATCGCCGCAGCGCTTGGCGCACGGCCATCACCGGCCACGGCTGATCCACCGCCACCGGCAGGCGCAGCCCGGGCAGATCGCGCAGGGGCTGCAGCGCAGGGGTTTGCAACGCCCGGGCGCAGTGCCGCACCAGCCCGCGCACGTCGCGCACGATCGCCCGCCAGTCGCGGTGGGTGCGGTACCACTCCAGCATCATGAATTCTGGATTGTGGTGGCCACCGCGCTCGCCGGACCGAAAAGCGTGCTGCAGCGAGTAGATCTGGTCCAAGCCGCTGCTGAGCAAGCGCTTGCAGTGGTACTCCGGGCTGGTCACCAGATAGCGCTGAACGGCCGCGCCTGCCATGCCGGCGCGCAGATGGACGACCATAGCGTCCAAGTGCAGCTCCAGCCCAGGGCTCGTGGCCAGCATTGGCGGGTCGACTTCGACAAAACCGCGCCGATCGAAGTACTGGCGGATGGCCCGCAGCAGCACAGCGCGGGCCTGCAGCGCCCAGTACAGGCGGCCGCCTTGGGCCCACACGCGTTCAAAATCGCATGGTTCGGCCTGTGATGCGCCGGAATTACTCGACGTAGAGTTCATAGGGCCGGTCGAGTGGCGCGCGGTCGACGGCGGTGCGGATAAGCTCCCACACGGCAGGGGCTTTAGCCTTAAATGTCCCGGCCGCGGCCGCTTCTCCGCGGTAGATGCGCAAGCTGGTGATGTCGACTTCGGTGCCGCCGGGCAGGGCATCGCCCGCTTTGGCGATGATCCGCAGGGCGTTTTTGCCCACGATCATGTCCTGAGTCATCTCGACGGTGAACTTGGCGGAATCCAGGCCAATCTTGCGAAAATTCTTGCTGTTGATCCAGACGTCAAACCCAAAGTTGACCTTGGGGTTGGGCTCGTAGACCAGCACGTAGCGCATTTTCGGTTTGGCTGACGAGGCCCGCGCCGAGTCGAAGTCACTTTGGCCAGCGATCTTTTGGCTGCCATCGGCGGCGATCTCGATGCGGTAGCCGGGCGACAAGATGTGCACGTCGCCGTTGACATCGAATTTGACCGAGCAGTGCTGCAACTCGGCGTTCTTCAGCGAGGCAATCCGCACGCCGTTGAGATAGATTTCAGCGGCTTGGGCCGGCAGGGCCACTACCATCAAAGCCAGCATCAGCCAACAAGCCGATTTGCGAAGACGCGACAACATGGTGCTTCCGTGCAGGCGCGTGATGCGCCGGTGCTGAGCCCAACGCACCAAAGGCAGCGCGATTCGGCTCGGCCATTGATCTTGGCCCTGTGGCGCCAACGGGCAAGTTTTTTGGCCCGAAGCTAAGGGCTCCAGCACGAATTACTCGATCACTTGCCGCAAAGAAGGAGCGGCGAGTCGACTTGCAAAGTCGCCAGCTTGCGACCCACTCAGCCAGCAAATGGGCCACCGACAAAATCGATTAGATTTTGCCGGTGCCCTAAGGAACGGTCAAGGAACAACTCGATCACTTTGGTGCTGCAAGGAGCAGCGAGTCGGCTGTGAAGCCCCGAGCTTGCGACCCACCAAGCAAGCACGAACTGTCCAAGCCATACTTGGACAGTTCCTAAGGTCCTTGGATCCACGGGGGAAACTCATAGCTCTCGCACTGCGTCTTGTAGCCTGAACAGACCTCGGGGGTATTTTGGAAGGCTTCAAAGGCCTTGAGCAGGCACTTGATCGGGCCGGACAGGCGGGCGTTGTCGAATTTGCCGCCAGGTGTTAGATACTGAAAACAGGCCCATCCGCAGCACGCTTCAGTCTTGCCTTTGGGCCACAGCTGGCACGTCTTGAGCATCCCGCCCTTGAAGCTGCACAGCGCCAGGCACGCTTGCTTGGCTTCCGCGTACTTGGGGTCGCCAGCGGCCTTGTCTTGCCAGTCGCACAGCACCGGATCGATCTTGACTTGGCCATGCGCCGTCGGGCTCTGGCAGACTTTGGTCGGCAAGTCCTTGATAAACGTGGTGTTCTTGTAGGAGGCGTTGGCGCACAGCTCCCACTGATCGCTCATATCTTTGCATTCTGAGACGTTGGCGCAGATCGGCAGGCACAGCGGCGTGGTCGGACCCTGAAAATCCTTGGGCATTTGGACGCAAAATGCGCTCCTGCCGCTGGTGGCTTCGGATGGGCAGTAGTTCTTGACCAAGCTGGGGTCGCAGGCGACGGTGCACCACGGCTGCTGGGCGTAGTCGCTTTGCAGGCAGGTCAAGCCCTTCGCGCATCCGACAGCAGTGTCACAGCGCTGGCCAAAGCTGGGCAGTGCGACCACGTCGGCCACGGCGTCTGGTGGCACAGCAGCGGGCGGTTCGGCGCACCCAATGGCTGCGAGTCCCCCGATTGCCCATGCCGTCGCTGCAAGTCGTCTCATGCCGCGAGCATAGCTGCACCGGGTCGCCGGGGCCACTGCGCTGGCGCTGCTGGCCAAACCTTGGCAGGATCGTCAGGTGCAAGCGCCAGCCGCCAGTGCAGGGACTCAGCAAAAACCGGTGGCGGTGTTGCGAGAAGTCTCTAAGACATATGGCGATTTGCCGGCGCTGCGCCAGGTTGACCTCGCGTTGCCGCACGGCGCGGTGGGGCTGCTTGGACCCAATGGCGCCGGCAAGTCGACGCTGTTTCGTCTGCTGCTCGGGCTGGAGCTGAGCGATCACGGCAGCATCGAAGTGCTCGGCCACGCCATGCCCGAGCACACGCTCGAAGTGCTGGCGCGCGTTGGCTACATGCCCGAAGACGACAGCCTGTTCCCCGGTCTGCACGGCTTGGACCAAGTGGTGCATGCCGCGCAGCTGTGCGGGCTGTCTGCCACCGACGCGCGCAGCCGGGCCCACCAAGCGTTGGACCTATGTGGGCTGGCCGACGCGCGCTACCGCATGGGTGCCAGCTATTCGCTGGGTATGCGCCAACGGCTGCGGCTGGCGATGGCGGTGGCCCACGGCCCGGAGTTGCTGATTCTGGACGAACCGACCGCCGGTCTGGACCCAGAAGGCCGCCAGCAGATGCTCGACTTGATCAAGGAAATCGCCGGTCAAGGCGTGGCGGTCGTGCTCTCGACCCATGTGCTGCCCGATGTCGAGGCGGTGTGTGACCACGTGGTGCTGCTGTCCAAGGGCCAAGTCGGCTACATCGGCTCCATCCAGGGCTTTCGGGCGGGGACCGGCTCGCGCTGGCAGATTCGGGTGGTCGGCGACGCCGAAGCGCTGGCGACGCTGTGCCGGGCGCAAGGTCTGGACAGCGAATTGCAGGGCCGTACAGTCTTGGTGTCCGCGCCCGCTGACGCTGGGCCGCAGCTGTGGCAGCTGTGTGTCGACGCAGGTGTTGGCGTGCGCGCCTTTGGCCCCGTTGAAGAAGACATGAGCGCCGCCTTTGTCCGCCACTTGCGGATCGACGATCCGTTGCGCAAACAGCTCAGCCCGTCGTTGCAAGGGGGCGCATGAGCGAGACGCCGCCAGTGGTGCGCGATCGGCCCAAAGTCGTCTTTGAGCCAGGCGGTTACGCGCGGTTTGCTGGGACGCCGGTGCCGCCTGCCCAGCGCGTGCGCACGCTGGTCGGCGTGTTCGCCCGCGACCAGTGGCGGTCGGTCAAGAGCAAGCTGTTTGGCGCGCTGTTCGTGCTGCCTGCGCTGGTGATGGCGGTGGTGGTGGTGGTCCGAGCCAAGCTCGATATCTCCGGCATCGCGGTGCCCCACGCCGATCAAGCCAAGTGGATCATGCAGTTGCTGCACTACCTAGGCAATATCAACGCGGGTTTCCTGCTGCTGGGCGTGGCCACCCAAGTTGCGCCGCTGATCGCCCGCGATGGCCACCAAGGCGCGCTGCTGCTGTATTTTTCACGGCCGGTGCTGCGATCGCACTACCTGCTGGCGCGGGTGGGCGCAGCGTGGCTGTCTGGCTTGGTGCTGTTGGCTGGGCCGGCGCTGCTGTTGATCCTGATCATGCTGTCGCAGTACGGCCTGCAACCGGGCGGATGTCCATTCGAAGGCGCGCTGGGTGCGCTGTGGTGGATGGCGCTGGTGGTGGGGCAAGTCGCGACCTCGGCGGCGGTGGCGCTGGTCACGGCGGTGGCAGGGCTGGCGGCGGGCGTGGTGGTGCGCAACCCAAGCTCGGCGCCGCTGGCGTTTGGTGGCACGATCCTGGCCAGCATTGCCGGTTCGTGGGTGCTGCAAGCGGCATGGGGCAAGGAAACTGCGGCGCGGGCGGTCGACCTGCACCGAGGGCTGCTGTCGTTGTGGGACTTGCTGGCGTTTCCCCTTGACCCAGATCATCCCCCGGCAACTGCGGCGGTGACGGCGGGCGGCGGCATCTTGCTGTGGATCACGGTCGGCGCCGGTGCGTGGTGGCTGCTGCAACGCTATTTGCACAACCCGCCGCTGGGCAAAGGCAGGGCCTAGATGCCGACCTTTGCCCACCCAACGGGTCAGCCGGTGGTCGCATTTGCACGGGTGACGCGCGC
>CANMNA010000069.1 GCA_947499075.1 Myxococcales bacterium | reverse complement strand
AGCTTGGCCCAGTGGGCTTGGGCGTTGGCGATGGTCGGGACGCCCGTTTTCGCAGCGACTTTGGCGACAACCGGCATCAAGCGGTCGCTTAGCATACTGGAGCGCAGAATCGGGCTGATGGCGACCGCTCCAGCGAAAAGCTGCGGCCTGTGGAGCGCAATGTGCAGCGCGCCGTAGCCGCCCATCGAGTGGCCGGCGATGACGACCGGTTCGCTGTGCATCCCGAGTTGCTCGCGTAGGCGTGGGACGAGGTCGTCGACGACAAAGGCGGTCCAGAATCCGGTGGTGGCGGAATCGACGTACAGCGCGCCGCTGAACTTGGTGCGGCCGTCGACGACGGCGACCACGACCGGTGGGATTTTGCCAGCGAGCATGGCCTGGTCGATGCGGTGCATTACGGCGTTGGTTTCGGGGCCGTAGGCGTGCGGCGCCGAGCCCATGCCGGGCAGGTAGATGACCAACGCGCAGGACTTGGCGGGTGGGCGGCAGGCGGTTTCGGTGGGTGGCAGGGCCAGCGCGACGGTGGTGAACGCGGGGTGGCCTTGGACGTTTTGGCCCAGCGCTGGGGATGGGAACTCGGCGAGGGTCCAGCGCGGGGGCGGCGATTGGGCAAGACACATGCTGCACAAGCTCAAGATGGTCGCCGTGAACAGGCAGAAACAAGCAAAGATCGTCGTGCAGCAAGGACCCGAAACAGCCGCAGAGCCTCTCATGAAATTCGGCATCTCGGGACTCAGTTTGGCGCGCCGACGAGTTCGGCTTCGGCGGCTTCAAGCATTTTCTTGTAAGTCGTGTCGGTTGGGTCTTTTTCGACGGCTTTGCGTAGAAACAAGACGCGCAGCTTTGGCGAAAGCGCCTTTTGGCCGAGTGCGGCGAATTTGGCGGTCTCGCTTTGAGCGTCGGTGGCTATTTGTGCTTGATCCGATGAAGACCTGCTAATGCTGCCCGATCCTCCAGCCCCAGCCACAGCGACGGGCTTGCCACTTTGCGCTGCAGGTACCCTTTTTTCAGCCTCGGCTTTGGGCGTTGCTGATTTTGGTATAGCCGTTTCTGTTACAACTTTTCGGACACATCGAACCCTGCGTGATTCGTGGACATCGTCGAGATTGCTTGTGCCGTTGCTAAAATAGACGGCCCAGGCAAAGTGGCTATCTGCGGTCAGCGTTGATGACCAAAACCACCAACCGAGACTGTCAGCTGCTTGTGGCATCAGGAAAGCGCTTGGATCCAAAGTCGGAGCGTACGCTTGATCAACAATTGCTGATAGTTCGTGCTTTCTGGGCAACCGCCATCCTCGCCCAGCTAACTTCAAGCTGCTGCAGTATGCGTTGGCCTGCTTCCAGCGCAAAGCATGTTCACCGAATCCACGCTGCCACAGTAGCCCGGATTCGGGGTCCCAAACTACAGCTCGATCCACGTCAACTGAGAATTGCTTGTGTGAGGCAGGCACTACGCCAACCTCTTCCTCAACCTTTGCCGCAGGAACATTTGCAACGGCCAATGGAGCAGGAGCCGCCTTGGGCTCCGGAATTGGTGCCGCAACCGGCAGCGTCGGCGCGTCGTTTGGTGTGGCAGGCTGCACGTTGGGCGCCGGGCCATGCGGTAGGCTCACAGGCAAATCAACGGGCTGTTCCCTGCTTGAGGAGGCTCCCGGGGCCACGGTATCCGTTCGCACCCACCACAGCATCAACGTCGCAACCGCGACAGCTGTCGCTCCTCTCAACCACCAAATCCACCGTACAGGCCGTGCCGCGGTGTGCCCAGACAGACCATCATCCGCGGCGTTCGCCTGAAGGTCACGGGGGACGTCGATAAGCGCCGCGACGGTCGGAGGCGCCTCAACTTGCACAACTACAGGTGCATCGGAAACGTTCGGCCGCGCTGGCAACCTACGCTCCTGCGCCACTTCAAGCCTGATCCCCTTTATCACCCTCAGGACCGGCCCTGCATCCCGAAACCTCGCCTCCAGCCCCACGCTCATGGCCTGCGCCACCGCGCCCGCCAGCTCCTGCGGCACCCGCGGATCCAGCTCATCGAGCCGCGGCACCGCCACCATCGCCTCATACAACTTAATCAACGCAATATTATCATTGGGATTGACCGGCAACTTCCCCGCCAGCAACTCCCACAGCATCATCCCCAGCGCCCACACGTCCGCCCGCGCGTCCACGTCCTTCGCATCGCGAAACTGCTCCGGCGACATATACGGCGCCGTCCCCATCCTGGCGTTGGTCTTCGTTCCGATGTTCGCGCTGCCCATGACCTTGGCGATCCCAAAATCCGCGATCTTCGGCACGCCCGGCCAAGCCCGACCATCGCCCAAATCCAACAGAATATTCTCAGGCTTCAGGTCCCGATGCACCACCGCCGCCCCGTCCAGCCCTTCGCGGTGCACAAACGCCATGCCCTCCAGCACCGGCAGCATCACCGCCAAAACGTCCTCGAGCGGCCACGGCCCCAGCTTGTGGTCCATCGCCTGCCGCAACGTCATGCCTTCGATGAGGTCCATGACCAGCGCAGGCGCGTCCGCGTCGTCCACGTAATCGGTCACTTGCACGATGTTCGGATGCCGCAGCCGAAACTGCGCCCGTGCCTCCAGCCGAAACCGCTCAACCGTGCGCGCCTGCTGCGCGTAATTCGGCAGCAGCACTTTGACGGCGTGGTTGGTGCCCATCGCCACATGCCGGGCGCGGTAGACCATCGCCATACCGCCGTCACCCAGCAGCGACTGGATCTCGTAGTTGCCGATGCGGTGGCCGGGGCGGAGCATGGCCGGAGCGTACGTCGCTTCAGCCCGGCGAGGCAAACGGCGCTACCACTGGGCAGATGCCACTTCGCTCCACGACAGCACCTGCGTGTCCGTGCGCCGCTGCCCAACGTCGCCGCCAAACACCAGCCGCTGCTGAACCGGTCGCGGCGTCACAGCGCCGCCGCTGAAGTGCGCCAAGTTGGCGAACCAGTCGCTGGCCACTGTCGCGCCCGACTTGATTTCAACCGCGGTCAGCTTCGCACCGTCGTCGACAAGCAGATCGACCTCATGGCCGCGGGCATCGCGGTAGTGGAACAGGTCGGCCGGGCGGCCGTGGTGCAAGCGCGATTTGGCGACTTCAGACGCCGCCCAAGTCTCAAACAGCGGCCCACGCAGCGGGTGATGGCGCAGCTGGTCCGGCGACTGGATGCCAATCAGGTAGCAGGCCAGCCCGGTGTCGAAAAAGTGCAGCTTGGGGGCCTTGATGAGCTGCTTGCGCAGGCTCTGGTTCCAGGCCGGCAGGCGAAAGCACACAAAGCTCGCCTCCAGCACCGACAGCCACGACCGCGCGGTCACGTGGGTCACGCCAGCGTCAGCGCCGATGTCGCTCAGGTTGATTTCCTGGGCGGTGCGACCGGCGCAGAGGCGGACGAAGGTCGTGAAAACTTGGAGATCGCCGATGTTGAGCAACTGCCGGACATCGCGTTGCAAGTAGGTCGCGAAGTAGTTGCTGAGCCAGCGGTCGGCGGCGATGCTGCGATCGTGGATGCGCGGGTAACCGCCTTGCCAAACTGCGGTCCAAAGGTCGGTGGGCGGGTTGGGAAAAGGCTGCAGCTCGTCAAAGGCAAGCGGCAGCAAGTGGGCGATGGCGACACGTCCGGCTAACGACTGAGCAACGCTTTGGTGTAAGCCGTGTTGCTGAGACCCGGTCAACACGAATCGGCCGGGCTGGGCGTCGCAGTCAACCTCGGCTTGGAGGTAGCTTAGGAGTTCTGGGGCGTTGTGGACCTCGTCGAGGATCGCGCCGGTGGCTATTTCGCGCAGGAACGCGCGCGGGTCGGCCAGCGCGAACTGGCGGACGTCAGGGTCTTCCAGCGACAGGTACGGCTTGTCGGGGAAGGTGGCGCGGCAGAGGGTCGTTTTGCCGGCTTGGCGCGGGCCAAGCAGGGCCACGACCGGGAAGTCGGCGGCAAGGGAGAGCAAATGGGGGGCTAGGTTTCGGGGGTGCAAGGGGAATCCGGGGGCCACCGGGGCGGCCGCATGGATTGTAAGTAAAGATTACGATTTGTGCAACCGTTGGTGCGCCGGGCAGTTCCCTAGCCTCGGGCCCAGACCGTGAGGGACGTCGAAACGCGGCACTCAGGCGTGCAAGCCGATCGCAATATGCGTCCGACCAGCGACTACCGTACACACCGCACCCTATACGTTCTTGATGTGCTATCGCCATTGGTGTACCCGTGGCCGACGCCAAAATGGACGACCCAAGCGGCACCACCGCCAACAAGCAGCGTGCCTGACCAGAACTTCGCATCGCTACGGCGAAACTCCGCCGCGATCTTCTCTCCGAATGGACGTCGGTCGTCGATTGGGGAACGTAACTCTGCGACGGTCGGCAGCCGCCAGCCTACGATTCCCGCGCCGTGCCAATGCGGACGTTGGCCTGCGTCGCCACCGGCGAACTGCCGCGCACCTTGGCCACCCCGAAATCTGCAATTTTGGCCACACCCGGCCAAGGCTTACCACCTGCAAGATCAAGCAGGATGTTCTCTGGCTTCAAGTCCCGGTGCACAACCGGCTCGCCGTCCAGACCTTCGCGATGGACAAACGCCATTCCCTCCAGGACTGAGTTCATGACGGCGAGCACGTCAGCCATGGGCCAAGGGCCGGGGCGCTGGTCGATGGCCTGCCGCAACGTCATGCCTTCGACCAGATCCATGACCAGCGCTGGCGCTCCGGCGTCGTCGACGTACTCGGTGACTCGCACGATGTTGAGGTGCCGCAGCTTGAACTGGGCGCGGGCTTCGAGACGGAAGCGCTCGACCGTGCGCGGTTGCAGTGCGTAGTTTGCCAGCAAGACTTTGATGGCGTGATCTGTGCCCATCGCAAGGTGGCGCGCACGGTAGACAATCGCCATGCCGCCATCGCCCAGCACCGACTGGATTTCATAGTTGCCGATGCGGTCGCCGGGCTGTAGCATTATCGAGAGCGTACGGCGGTTCAGCCCGACGGCGCAAACGGCGCGACTACCGCGCGAGTGCTAATTTGCCGAGCCATCACGCGTGCGACCTTGCGGTGGTTGCCAATGTCGCAAGACCCGGCCATCGACTTGACGACCTTACTCAAATCTATCTGTATTTTAACTCGAATCTCCGAAAATTGCGACCCTTCGCCGGCTCCCACCAAAAGTCCCAATTTTCCCCGTCAGCCGCCGTCGCCCCGCGTCCTCTGACATCGCCAAACACTATGTACTTCCTCATCACCGTCCCAGCACCGGGCCCATCCCGACACCTTCACACGGTGGGAGTCGTAGGTTCAAATCCTACAGCGCGCACTCAAAAAGGCCCCAATCGGGGCCTTTTTCACTTTCGGCCTTGCCCTGACGGCCTCGTTCTTGTCGCCAGCGAGCCACACATGCCCCAATCAGACCGTGACCCCGCCTTCGCCGATCCGGCACGGCAAGCCCGCTGGCGGCGGGGCCTCATGCACAAGGGCATGGAGGTCAACGGGCAACTCACCAAGCTGCTCGCCAGCAAGAACGCTACGTTGGCGACAATGAAGCTGCCCAACGAAGAGAAGCCCGGCGAGAAGCCAGAGGAAAGGTTGCGGCGCTTTCTCAACCAGATCATTGCCGCGCAACACCGCGTCGGTACAACGGAGTTCGGCAAGTGTCAGGAGTGTGGCGTACCACTGCCACCTCAAGCTTTTGACGACGCACCGTGGCTGCAAGAGTGCGCGCCGTGCTTTGGGCGGCTCAACGACAAGTCGTTGCCATTCTGACTAGCCCTTGCTCTTGGCCTGTGTAGCCATTGCCAACACCGCAGTATTGCCTTCACCGACCAGATGCACCGTACGCGTCGGGAAAGCAAACACAAGCCCAGCCTGATCAAATCGGGCCTTGATCGCCAGATTGACCACGTGGGCGACCGCCGAGAATGCAGTCAAATCAGGCACCCGGTAGATGACCCGGATCTGAATCGCCGACTCGGCAAACGCCCAAACGTGCGCCGTGAAGTCCGGGTGCACGCCCGAAGTCGTCGCCAGAGCGTCGAGCACCAACTGACAGACCAGTTCGAGCCGTTCTACAGGCGTATCGTAGGGCAGAGCCAGCATGAACTCGCGCACCTGCCCCTGCGGCGCCACCAGATTCTCGATGGTCGCTTCGGCAATGTGCTTGTTGGGCACCACGTAGGTCTGACCGGCCGAAGTCACCAACCGGGTGGAGCGCAAGCCGATGTGCTGCACGCGGCCAAAGCAGTTGTCGATGCGAATCCAGTCACCGACTTGAAACGGCTGGTCGGTCATGACCTGCAGTGACCCAAACAGGTTGCCCAGCGTCTGCTGGGCGGCCAGCGCAACCGCAACGCCGCCGATGCCCAAGCCCGTGACCACACTCCAAATATCGACACCGGCGCGCTGCAACACCGTGACCATGACCACCGTGCCGGCCACGATCTTGACTGCAACCCGACCGACGTGCAGGGCCTGCACGTTGACGGGCGGCGACTGGCGCTGCGCCCACGGCGCCATCCACGCTTCAAAAGCGACGTCGATCAAGCGCATTAAGATGAGCGCGACTGCCACCGCGAGGCAGGTCAGCAGCACCCCATCTACGGCTGTCGTCACGTTGCGTGGCAGCGTCAGCAGCCCAAGGGCAACATCGGCGGTAGCAAACGTGACTGCCAACGAAAATGGACGCGCAGTGGCATGGACCAGCTTGTCGTCGAGGTCGGTCTCGGTTTTGGAAGTGAGGCGCAACACCCAACGCGTCAGGACAAAGTGCGTCAGGCGTCCAAGCAGAAAGCCAGCGATCACCGTGAGCAATGCCACAAGCCAGGTGTGCGCCGGGTTGCCCATGAGCGGCCGCTGCAGCCACGCGTCAATTGGGTCGAGCATCACCGCGCCTCACGCTACAGGGGCAGCCGGGGCAAGCCGGCTGGCGATAGTCTGTTGAACCAGCTCCAGCGCGGCTATACGCACAATCCGCGGGATAACCGCCCGAAACACCTCGCAGTACGGCGACCGCCCGTCGACATGCCCCTCACGGCGGTGCAGCAGCAGCGGGCATCCCCCAGCACACGACGGCTTGAAGCGACAACGCTGGCACTCCGGATTGCCCACTGACCGCACAAAATCAGGCAATTGGGTCTGCGACGCCGCTTGCACCAGCAGGCTCTGCGCGCGCAAGGGAGTCGTCCCTGTGCGGTGCAGCGCCGCTTGGCACGGCGAGACCTCGCCACTCTCGGCAATGGCCACGTAGCTCCGGCCGGCGCCACAGGCCTGCCGAATCGGCTGCCACAGCGACAAGTCGCAGAACCGATGCTCGCGGCGAAACGCACTGCGCCGCTTGGCCGGCCCCGCTTGGCCGACATGCGCCTCGATTGTGTCATAGCACTGCCCGAAAACCGCCTGGACCTGTTGCAATGCCGGCCCATCCAACAGCGTCGGCACGGCGCGCCCTGCCTGCTGCGGGTCAGCCGCGCCGGATCGGTCGTCCAGCCCGCCCTGCCCCCATTGCAAGTCGCGCACTAGGCTGTAGCGAAAAGACAGGCCGCGCGCCAGCAAGAATTCGGTGAGCGCCGGCACCCCGGCCAAGTTGCTCTCGCCGATCGTGACCAACATGTACGGCACGATGCCCGCCCCCAAATAGGCGCTCAGGCCGCTCAGCACACGCTGGTAAGACGATCCCCCGCCGACCAACGGCCGCATGGTGTCCTGCAACTCTGCCAGACCATCCATCGACACGGAAACGCTGACATTGTTATCGCGCAGCCACTGCAGTGCACCTTTGGGCACCACCGCACCGTTGGTCAGTACGGCCGCCGAAAAACGCACGCCATGCTCGCTACACAAGCGCACCGCCTGAACGTGAAAGGCCTGCATGACCTCAAATCGCAGCATCGGCTCGCCGCCCGCATACCGCACGTGGATGCGCTCTACGTCGCCCGATGCCGCCGTCGCCTGCACCGCCGCAAGCACGCGCTCGACCACGTGCGCGCTCATGTGGTCCTTGGATTTGTGGATGTAGCAGTACGGACAAGCTAAATTGCAGGCGTTGGTCAGGTGCAGCCAAGCGTTGAACACACGCTCTGGGGGCTGAGTCGGGTGCGCCGCCACAACGTCTGGCGTTCGCACAAAGCCGTTGCGCCACAGCAAGGGCAGCTCCTCGAGCCAACCACTGGCCTCGCGCTCGCCAGCCAGCTCAGCGACTAGAGAGCCAGCGTCGCGCCCATCGGCCAAGTCGACCAGCTGGGCAGCCCGCGGTGACAACAGCGCCAACGCATCATAACCATCTGGATTATAGGCGTATTGCCGCCCGCGCACCACCCCGCGCAGCAGCCGGGGCGCCCGCCTGAGCGACAACTGGGGCCAGGAGTCGCGCTCGGGCAAGCGCATCACCGCAGGCGACTGCACGCTTACCAGTCGCTGCCGCCGCAGTCGCTGCTGCAGTCGCTGCTGCAGTCGCTGGAGCAGTCCCACGAACAATCGGATGCGGCGCAGTCAAACGCGCAGTCAGAACTCACGCTCGAGGCGCTGTCGGTGCTGCTGCCGGCATCGGCGCAGTCCCAAGTGCCGCTTGCCGCGTCGCTGCCCCCAAAGCCTGATGTGCTGGCGTCGTAGCTCGACATAGCCGAGTCGTCCCAGCTGGCCGAGCTGAAATCGCTTTGGGCGACGTTGCCGAAGTCGCTAAAATTCTGCTGAAAATCGCCAAAGTGGTCGGCTGTTCCGTAGGCCATGCCATTGTGGTTCATAAACGTGACCGGCGAGCCATAACTCGACCAGCTGCTGCCGAGGTGGCACGGGTCATAGCCCCAATGGTGGTGGTAGTAGTGCGGCGAGGCAAACGCGTCGATGATGGTCATGCTCACAAAAGTGTCCATGGGATCATAATAGTATGCTCCCCATGGATCGTAGTAGCGGTGCCCCCAGCCGTAGCCGGCTCCGTAATACGGCTGCGGCCTCACGTCGGCCCGATGATCCCAATGGCTCGCCATTTCACGCACTTGCTGTGCAGACGGCTTGACGACCTGGATGTCTGCTGGATCTGTCTCCAGCGTCGCGTGACCGAAAAGCCGACTCAAGCCGCTCTCGACGCGGCCGACCAGCTGGTCCAGGGCATTTTTCGACACTGGCACCAAATTGGCGTCGCCCAACGCTTTGCCGATCCGGTCGCGGGCCGCCTCTGTATCCTCACCGTCCTTGGGCCGCAGTGCGTCAATGCGCGCGCCATAGGCAACGATCACCGCCGGCTCGCCGCGCTTGAACTTGCTGCGCACAGTGGCCTCAATCAGCACGTGGATGCCGCTGCCCTGCCACTCGAACACGATGCGGATGACGTCAAACGGCTGGGTAAACCGCACGGCGTTGCGACGAGCAGCATCGAGCAGCAAGTCCGCATCATCGGGGCGGTCCTGCAAATCCTGATATACAATGTCTTTGTCCACGACCAAGCTGACGGCGTTGGTCAATTTGGCCAGCTTGAGCGCCTGCTGCACTTGCTCGGTCATGCCCAGCGCGTTTTGGGCGACACTCATCTCGCCGGTCCGCAAGTCCACGTCAGATCCGAGCACCCCTTTGAATTTATCCCAGAAACTTGGCTTGCGAAACACTTCTTCGCCGGCGGACAACAGCAGCCGGGTTTGGGCAGTCAGGCGCATCGGAGACTCCTTGGCGGTGTTCAGGTACTTGGAAGCGGTCAGTCGCCGGGCAAGCCTGAGCAGCTAGCGGTTCATCTTGGCTTCATCGAAAAGGCGGCGCACCCGGTTGGCTTCGTCATTGAGCGACCGCGCCCGCACCACCGACTCTCGCGTCGGCGAGCCGTGCTTGAGATCCTTGAGCTTGTTCTCACACTCGGAGTAGGCGTCCATCAGCACACCAAACTTGGGATGATCTTCCAGCCCGTCCATGTTCAGCACCAGGTCAGCCAAAACCGCTTCGGGATTGGCCAGATTGCGCTTGAGCTCCTCGGCCAGGCCGGCATCGCGCCTGCGACGACGCCACAGCACGATGCCGACGATCGCCGCAACCACGACGCCGAAAAAGACCCAAGCACCCGTGTTGGACGAACTCTGCGGCTGGTACATCGTGTTGGACGCCTGCCCGACCATTGCCGTGCCCTGACCGCCCGATGTCGCGCCAGTCGACTTGTACAGTTCAAACTCCCGCGACATACGCGCGCCGTGCCAGCCCTTGCCAGCGTTGGCAGTCTGAAATTCGTTCCAGGTCATCGCCTTGGTTTGCGCGATCGCGCTCGATAGCTCATTGGACAGTAGGCGAAATCGCGCGATTCCTTTGACATCGGTCTGGGATAAGGCCCGGCCTTCAGCGGCGACTTTGGCATCGTGGCTCAGCGCCGCGACTTTGACCTCCCAACTGGTGCCGTTGGACGCCACCAAGACGTCTTTGCCCTTCATCTGCAAGCGCTCATAAAGACTGATGTAATCAGCCGGATTCTCATCGCGCTTTAAGATGATGAAGTAGGCCTTGGCCCCAGTCGCCGCCGCCAAATCGTTGGCGATACCTTCGGCTTCGGCCTTCTTGGTAGCGTCGAGGCCAACATTTTGCGCCACGCCCGCCTTGCCGGTGCTGACCAAGAACTTGTAGGCATCGTCTGGCGCTGCATACGCCGACATAGGCGCAGCGAAACCATGCCCTACGGAAACAGCTAACGCTAAAGCCAATATTTTCATCAGTTCCTCATCTCTGGTCGCACTACCGCAGGGCGGGACTCAAGCGCACCACCTTGCGCTGGCCTTGGGTCACAGTCCCGCCTTTGGGCTTCCAGAACATCAAGTACTTAGCCTGCACGGGGCAGTCTTCCGGGAGCAGCACGTCCAACTTCTTGCCGCACTGCGGCGTGTCGTCAATGAGATCGTGCAAAGCGCCATCGGCCTCGTCGGTGTGCCACAGGCCCAAGAAGTGGCCGATTTCGTGCGCGATAATCAAGCCCCAGACATCACCGGCATACGGGGTGTCCGGGCCGAGAGCGACGGCATCAGCCCACTGCTTCTCGTCAAACGCGACGGCAAGGCCGGACACGCGCGCGCCAGGAAAGCCGGGCGCGCCGGCCAACTGGGAGAGCCCGGCAGCAACAGGAATGCCTTTGTCCATCAAACCGGAGACTAGCACAAGCGTCGCTGCCGTCGACTTGGGCCGCAGCTTGCCAGTCGCCGCATACACTTGGTTCCACTCGTTGTCGGCGCCTCCAGAACCCACGTTGTCCAAGTACTTGAACTTGATGCCATCATCGCCAGTGATATCGACAAGCTCTACGTTGCCCAACACGATCTGGCTGTCGGCCCAAGTATCTTTGATGCGCTTGAGGATTTTCTGCCACTGCGCCGACTTGCCAAGCTCTGCGCACGGCATCGGCGCGCCGCCCACGCAGTACACGTCGAGATCCAGCGTTGCCACCGCGTTCTCGGCGATCGGCGGTCGCTGCATGACGCCAAGGTGGATCCACCCTGGAAATGGCGTCCCTTTGTAATTCTTGGGATTCTCATAAGCCCGTGTCACGCCGACTTGCCACGGTCCGGCGACCACACTGATCTGGGGCGCCATGCCGACTAACGCGGAAGTATTGCCTAGGCCGACAAACGAGCGGTTGTACGATGTTTCCCACTGTCCGGGCGTGAGCACTTCGACGCCCGCGGGTGTGACCAGCGTCTCGGCCCACAGCAACGCCTTGGCGGCATTGTCCGTCATGTCTTCGGCGTAGACGAGCATACCCGCATTTTTTGCCGCTGCGCCAAAAACGCGCTTCGGAGCAGGTCCGGGTGTGTTGGTGGTCTCCACCAAGCCCAAGTCTAGCCAGACCAGATCGGGCCGCAAGTTGGGCGAGGGGTAGCAGGCCTCTTCGTCGATGTAGCCGTCCAAGTCGTCGTCGAGCTTGTTGCCGCACTGTTCCTTGACGCCGGCCGCGGTGTCCTCTACTTCCTTGGTGACTTTGGTCTCCTTGGGCGTATCAAAATACGGGACGTCGATGGTGATTTCGGCGCCGGTATCGGGCACGAAAGCAACAACGCCGCTATCGAGCGCGGGGCCGTCCTCTTGAACCCGGTTGCAGCCCATCACGCAGAGTCCACCCAGAATCGTGAGGCAAACCCGCCAATTTTCACGCATTTTCAATAGAAATAGACAGCCCATGACCGCGCAGTATAGCGCAGGCATCGGCGCATGCCCACAGCCAGCAAGGCCGCGATCCCCCGCTTTGAGCGCATCTCTGTGTCACTGCGTCGCTTCTCTCGCTGCGGCGTACCTGAGTACGCCTCGCTCTTTCAGCTCCTTGTTCCTTGATCTGCATCTCAAATCGGGGGCCGCGGGAGATTTCTGTGGGGAATTTGGGAAGGCGCCGCTGTGGCTTTGCTGCGACAGGCTACAGGGTGACTTCGCCCGCGAGATCGGTCTCAAACCAACCGCGCACCGTCCGCTCTGGCTGACCCAGCGCCCACATCGCCTTGGTCACAGCAGCCTCAAACGTCATGTCGCCGGCGCCTATGGCGCCCGCATCGCGCAACGCACGGCCATTGGCGTACAGATCGAGCTGGGCCCGACCACGCTGACATTGGGTTGTGACCACAACGTCTAGGCCGCGCTGCACCAGGCGGGCGACGGCAGGGACCAAGCTTGCCTTATCGGCCATCGGCACGTTGCCCATGCCAAACGCCCGCACCAACAGCACTTTGACCCGACCGGAGGCCTGGTCAAACATCGCGTCCAAGGTGTGCGGATCCAGCCCGGGAAACACCGTCAGCGCCAGCACGCCTGTGCCCAACTCGGCGGCAAGCCGCAGCGGCTGATCAGGTCGCCGAACGCGACTGTGGGCGATATCGACCGCCACGCCGATGTGACCCAACGCTGGCGCGTTGGGCGTGTCAAACGCTTGATAGTCATTGGCATCGACCTTAGTCGCCCGACATCCCCGCAGCACGCGATCGCCAAAGACAACCACGACTTCGGGCAAATCCAGCGTCGCACACTCGACGGCCGCCGCAAGATTGGCGCGGGCATCGGTGCGCCAAGCCAACAGCGGTCGCTGTGAGCCGGTCAGCACCACAGGACGGTCCAAGCCGCGCAGCATGTACGCCAGCGCCGACGCGCAAAACGCCAAGGTGTCGGTGCCGTGAATGAGCACAACGCCATGGCAGTGCGGCTGGTTCGGGTCGCGCAAGTGCCCAGCGATGAGGGCGGCGAGCCGCTGCCAATGGGCCGGCCCCACATCGGAGGAATCCAGATTCCACGGTGCAATCAGGGTAATCTCAGCAATCTCTTGGAGCTCTGGCACCCGCTGCAGCAACCGCTGCAAGTGGTCGGCCGGCGCGAGATCCAGGCGAAGGTTGTCAGGCTCAGCCATGCCGAGCGTTCCGCCGGTGTGGACAACCAGAACGCGTTTGGTCACGCGAGCTTGGCTCAGAAATGCCAGCCGAGCGACAGGCGGGGCACGAAGCGAAACGTCGTGATCGGGTTGGCATCGAACCGCGATGCAATGTCTTTGTCGTTGTTGTAGACCCACTTGGTATAGCTGCCAGCCACAAAGCGCAGGTCGGCGCCCAGCGCGAAAACACCGTCTCGGTCAATCTTGAGTTCGGTGTGCAAGCCAAAGGGCACCGAGGTGCCAAACCAGCCTTTGAGCTTGACTTCGGTCTGGAACTCCGTCTCGTAGTAGTACAGCGATTCGAAGAAGCCGTAGCCGCTGTAAAGCTTGACATCGACAGGCAGATCGTCGCGCCAAAACCGCAGGGGATGGAGGCCGAGCATCGCGGACGCGGTCCCGATGCCAGCTGAATCCGCGGTCGTTCCAAAGGAGCCGCTCCAGGCCAAATCAGCCCACAGTGAAACAAATCCTTTGATATTGTAGCCGATCTGCAGATTGGCAGCCAAGCCGTTGCCACGCGCCGTGGTGATCGCGCGGTCGTAGCACACCTTGGTCCCAGCCAGGCAACCAGCCTGACGCCAAGCGGCAAACGTGCCCCACGTAGCTTGCACGGTGCCTGTGCCTGCAGTCGGGTCGGGAATGAGCGGCCCCGCTACACCGCCATGGTTGCTGGTGCCGAGGTTGAGCGACAAGAAAAAACCTTCAAATGTTGCATGCCGGCGCGCCTTCTTGGGGGGCGCAACGTCTTCTTCTGGAAAGGCCGATGGGCGGACAACCGGCTTGGGCACCGGCGCATCAGCCGGCGACTTGGGCGCAGCGGGCGGGACTTCTCCCTTGTCTGCCGGCTTTTCCGCAGCCTTCTCAGCAGCCTTCTCAGTAGGCTTGGCGGCAGGCGGCGGTGTTGGCGGTGGCGCAGGCTTGGCCACCGGAGGCACTGGCGCGACCAGCTCGGGCGCAGGTGCGGCTGGCTTCTTCTTTGGCTTGGCGGCGTGCGCGGCCGGGCCAGCCAGCAACGTAAGTACGCCCAGAACCGCGACTGCGACAACGGCGACTCGGCGCATGGCTACACCCCTAGGCTGCTGGATAAATTATGCTTTTTCGCGGGCAATGCGCACAGCTTTCTTGCGGCGGCGCTCGGCTTCGCGGTTGCGACGCTTCTTTTCTTCCGAGGGCTTCTCGTAAAAACGGCGCTTGCGCAGTTCCTTGTAGATGCCCTCCGCGGCCATCTTGCGCTTGAGCATCGACAGGGCCCGGTTGACGTTGCCGTCTTGGACCGAGACCTCGATCGGGCGGAACTCGACCGAGCGTGCCGAGGCCCGATGCGGGCGATCGGCGCGTGGTCGATTGTCCGGACCAAGCAAGTCGTTGTCATTCATCGGGTTAGCAATGTCCATGAGTCTTCACTGGGCTGCGGCGTCGCGGCGTCGCGTTGGGTGTTGGACAAGGTGGCCAGGCGACACGTTTCGTCGGCAAACTTGACAACGCTAGAATTTTGTGAGCCTTGCTGCAAGCGACTTCGCAGCCGCCTGACCC
>CANMNA010000068.1 GCA_947499075.1 Myxococcales bacterium | reverse complement strand
GCGATCCCCCGCTTTGAGCGCATCTCTGCGTCACTGCGTCGCTTCTCTCGCTGCGGCGTACCAGAGTACGCCTCGCTCTTTCAGCTCCTTGTTCCTTGATCTGCATCTCAAATCGGGGCCCGCGGGAGATTTCTGTGGGGAATTTGGGTAGATCGGTCCGTGTTGTTTCAGTCACCTGATTGTCAGCGTCCGTAGACGCGCATCCAGTTGGTCGCGCTGCCGTTGGTGCCCTTGTTCAGGCCGAGCGCCCATCCGAAGCCAATGGCCTGAGGTTGGGCCGTGCCGCCTTCGGTCGCTGGCTCGCTCTTGACTGGACCCAAGCTGGCGGCCCATCCCGGATCATCAAAGCACCCGGACTCGCGGTTCACGTTCCACGTCGGTCCCCACGACGGTTCCGGATCGTTGTCGCCGTTGCACGAATTGGTGCTGCCGTCATGGTCGTCGGCGTTGAGGTAGAGCTTGGTGTCGCACAGCTTGCCGCCCGCGGCGATGGTCCCGGCGGTCATGGCGATGCCCGCGCCGGTCATCGGATAGCAGGTGGGTCCGCCAGCGGCCGCGATGGCTTGACCGAGCGACTGGGTGCCTTTGCCCAGCGGGTACTGGGCATAAGCGCCAGAAGCATGGACGAAATACACATCGGTTATCGGCATCGAGCCCAACAGCGGGGAGCGGAAGTCTTTGTTCAGCGCCTTGACCGATCCCGCCGCTGCTTCGCTTGCGCCCCACATGGTGTCCTTGGCCGCCCACGTAAACGTCGCCTGAGCGTCGTCGCTGACAACCGCAAGCAAAGTCCAAGCTGCCCCGGTTGTCGCTGGATCGCATTGGGTTTGTGCCGCAACCTTGGCGCCGGCCTTGCCATCGGGATCGATCCACGCCGTCGTGGCCTTCAAGCCTGGCGTCGCGGCCGCCAGTGCCGCGCAGCTCGCTGCCGGATTCGAAGCATCTGCACCCGGGCTGCACAAGCCTTTGCTGCACTTGCCGCCCGTGCCACAGGCGGTGCCGTCGGCGACGGCAGTAAACGTGCAGTTGCCAGCCGACAGGCACGAGTCGGCGGTGCACGGGTTGCTGTCCTCACACGTCGGTTTGCCGCCGCCAGCAGGGGCGCAGCTGCCAGCCACACATACGCCGCCGCTGATGCACTTGGCCGAGTCGTTGCAGGGCACCGAGGGCACGGGTCGGTCGCAGACGTAGCAGGGCAGCGCCGTGGCCGAGCACAGATCGTTCCAGTGGCCGTTGTCGAGCACATGCACGATGTCTTCGCCTTGGCCCTCCAAGCTGCAGCACCCCACACAGTTGTCTGGTTGGCCGCCGCCCCAATTGGTGTAGGTCACTGGGCTGCCGTCGGTCCAGGTGTACTTGCCTTCGACCTGCAGGTCGTTCAAGCCAATCAGGGCTTGGGCACCGGTGCCGCACACCGCGTTGGCGATGCCCCGGATTTGGGTGTTGTCTTCTGCCGACTTGATGTGGACCAAGTGCCCGCCCCATCCGACGCACGCCACTTCGGCGGCAGTGAACGCGACCGTGGCTTTGAACGCTTTGACGCAACGACCGCTGGTGAGCGTGCCATCGCAGGCGATCGCGTCGGCGCCAGGCTTGGCAGGCGCTGCGCACTTGCCTGTCTTGGCATCGCAAGCTTGGTCGGTGCACTCGTTGTTGTCCTGGCAGATCGTAGTGGCGCCAGCGATGCACTGGTTGGCCTTGCAGACTTCGCCGGTGGTGCACAGGTTGCCGTCTTCGCAGGCGCCGACCACCGCTACCCACATGCAGTTGCCGTTCTTGGGGTCGCAGCTGTCGGTGGTGCACGGTTTGCCGTCGTCGCAGACACTGCCGCCGACTACGGGCACCTTGCAAGCGCCGCCTGCGCATTTTTCGCCGACGGTGCACGGGCTGCCGTCGTCGCACGCTGAGGTCGCGTTGGTGTGGACACATCCGCCCTTGGCGTCGCATGCGTCGGTGGTGCAGGCGTTGCCATCGCCGCACAGCTTGCTGGCGTCGCCCAGCGCGCCGGGCTTGCACTGCAAGAAGTCGCAGGCGTCGCCGACTGTGCACGGATTGCCGTCCTCACACGGCCCTTTCTTCAGGTTCCACAGGCAGGTGCCATCCGGCTGGCACTTGTCGTCGGTGCACTGGTTCTTGTCGTCGCAGTTGGCGTCGACCAGGCACGTGCCGGGCGGGACGTCAGGGACATCGGACACCACCTCCGCCGCAACTTCTGACGCGGTGTCTTGCGCAGTTTCGGTCGGTGCGTCGTTGACGACCTCAACGCTCACCTCCGACGCCGCATCAGCATCAGCCGCAGCATTTGCGTCAGCGAGGGCATCGATACTGGCGTCGGTTGCGGCGTCGGTTGCGGCGTCCGTCGACGTTGCCACATCGATCGACCCGTCCGGGTCGGCGGCTTGGTCTGGCACGGTCGCGGCGTCGTCGTCACCCGTGTCGGGTGCAACCGCAATGTCGTCTGGCGGCACTTCCGCAACCGCAAGATCTTCTGGCGCTGTGTCCTGTGCGGCGACGGCGTCGGTGCCTGATCCGTCCTCTTCGCTGCCAGAATCCGCGGTGCGCGCCACTGCGTCTGGAGAAGCGGTTGTCTCGCCACTAGCGGGTGCACCGTCGGCCTTGGAACTGGTCGCCGAGGGCGCGGTCAACGTCGTGTCCTCGCCACATCCTGCGGCCGCAACTGCCAACCAAGCAATTGCCAGCGTAATTGGCCATTGGCCTGCCGAAGGCCCATACCAACTGCCCAGAACTGCTGCCTGTCTCAACATCTTGGCCTCCCATGGCAGTGTACCATGAGACCGTGCGCAGACTTCGGCTAATTCTTGGTGGTTTGTGTGATTTCGTAAGGATAGAAGAAGGCAGAAACGCCAGAAAACGAAAGCACGGCGCTCAGTTGTGTACACGTGCCCGTCGCATCCTTGGCCAAGTCGCCCATGCCGCCGGTCAGCGACTGCACGATGTCGTCGATGTTGCCCTGGTCCTCAGCTGCGGTCTTGGCAATCTTGCCGATGCTCGACAGCGTAATGCCGCCGCCGACCAGCCCGCCATCGATGCGCTGGGCGTCGATGACGTGAAAACGCACGTGCCCTGTGCGCATCTCGAGTGTGTACTCCTTGCCGAACACCTGAATCGGCAGGTCGATGTCGAATGGTCCAATATCGACGACCCCGTCTTTGAGCGCGCCCTTGCCGCATGGCGTCGCCGGATCGCGCTTGTTGACGTGAAATGTCTGGCCAGTCAGCACTTTGCCATCGGTGCCGAGCAGCGGCACACCTTGGCCCGCCCGAATCGTGACCTTGACCTCCGGGTCGTTGCGCAGGTCGTCGATGCCTTCCAGTTCGACCATCAGCAAAACCCCGCCAGACTCGACGCTGGCCTGCAGCAGCGACTCAAACGCCGCGATGCCGGTCTTTTCGATGATCGGCACCAACACTGCGAATTGGTTGTCGATACCGTCTACGCCCGCGGGCGACTTGAAGTCCGGCTTGCCACAGCTGGCGTCGTCTTTTTCGTCGCTGACCTTGCCGTCTAAGTTCCACCCCGGCGCGATGCCGACTGGGTCTTGACGCGTGAACTTGACGGTGTCGAGCACCCACAAGCGGCGTGTCACCGGGTTGCGGGCCAATGGACCACTGCCGGCATCGCCCGCAACGGCATCCGTGGCCGTGGCGTCTGCGACAGGGCCCGCGCCGCCGCCGTCGCACGCCAACAACAACAATTGGATCGCCAACAGGATCGCCCAATTGCTGCTCATGGTCCACCGCCCCGCGCTCATGATTCAATGGCCGTCAGGCCGTCTTTGGCCTCGCCACCGTCGCTGCCAAAGGCCGCGAGGTCGCATCCCACCGCCCGGCACAGGCTGAGCAAGGCCTTGGACGTATTTTCAGAGCCTTCCGACCGATAGTGGAAGTCCTGCTTGAGCTTGCCGCCCGCCGACCCGCCGATGACCAGCGGCATCTCTTCGAGCGAGTGCGTCTTGCCCAGCGAGACCTCGGAACAGCCCATCACTGCGCAGTGGTCCAGCAGCGTGCCTGCGCCCTCAGGCACGTTGGCCAGCGCGGTCAGTTGGTAGGCAAACGCCTCGACACACTGCAGCGTAATCGCGTGGACCTCAGGCTGGGTCCCCGGCTCGTTGTGCGTCAGTTCGTGGTGGCCGGTCGTGGCATTCTTGAACAGCAAGTTGTTGACAGGATACGAGAACCAGTTCGAGAACACCCGCACTTGGTCGCACGCCATCGCAAACGCGGCGATGTCACACAGCACTTTGTTTTTCTCGTGCAACTGCGGTCGACCCTCCATGTCCGGGTACAGCTTCTCCGGTTCCTTGGGCACCTTGCAGGCCTCCAGCTTGGGCGGCGCCAACTCTAGCTTGGCCAGCCGCTGCTCCAGCTGGCGAATCCCTTCAAAATGTTGGTCGAGGCGCTTGCCGTCGTTGGCCCCGACCCGCAGCCGCAGGCTCTTGATGTCGGCCGACACGCTGTCCAGGATCGAGCGCCTCAGACCCAACGTCGGGTCAAACTTGGGCTTTTCGCCCGGCATCGTAAATCCGGTGCCGAATACCCGCGCAAACAGAGCGTGCGGATTGGACTCTGGCGGATTCTGAGAATGGGGGCCATTGAACGACGAACCTGAGCCCGGCGCTGCCCCAAATTCCAGCGAGCGAAACCGGGTGTCTTTGCCTATGAAGTCAGCGATCACTTGGTCGATGCTGGGACCCGCGAACGTCGTGTCGCCGCCCTGATGCACAAGCGGCCGGCCACTGAGCATGCCCGCCGCACCTGCGCCGTGCGGCTGCGTGTTGGGCACCCCCAAGCGCGTACCCGTCACGACGCAGATTTTGGCCTTGTGGGCGATCAGCGGCGCGAGCTGTTCAGAGAGTTGCCACGCACCGCCCGCGCCGTGGGCTTTGGGCACCCAGCGATCGGGCAACATGCCGTTGCCCCAGTAGAACAGCCCAAAGCGCTTGGGAAAGCCGTCGCTGCTGCTCTCGGCATAGGCGGTGCCGTGGCTGTTCAGGAAGCGCTCGAGCGCCGGTAGACCGATCGCCACCGCGCCACCGGCCATCAGGCCACGCAGGATCGTTCTGCGATGAATTCCAGTGCCCTCGCTCATTTGGCCTCCGTGGCGATGCGGGCAAACCCGTCGCTGGTTGCGATCGCCCGCAACAGGACTTGGACCCGCATGCCCGACTTGGCAAAGGTTTCAGCGAGCTGGGCAATTTGGCTGGCTTCGCCATCCGTTGTCGGCCGCGCCACCGCGTAGGCGTACAGCTTTCGCGTCAGGCACTTGTAAAACTTGGGGCTGTTGGCAATCGCCGCAGCGAAGCCGTCGAGGTTGGCAAAGGGCACACCATCTAATTCGCCAGAGCTGTCGATCGGCTCACCGTTGTCCTTGGTCCGAAACCGGCCGATGCCATCGAAGCGTTCAAATGCGAAGCCGATGGGATCCAAGGCTTTGTGGCAGCTGCTGCATCCGGGGACGTTCATATGCGCAGTCAGCCGCTGCCGCAGCGTCTTGGCATCGGGCGACGGTTCGGGAATCGCCGTGTTCAAGTTCGCAGGCGGATCGGGCACATGATCGCAGAGCAAGTGGCGCCGCACGAAAGCGCCGCGCAGTGTCGGCGAGCTCGAGACGGGGTGCGCCGCCAGCGCCAGAAAGCTGACTTGCCCGAGCAAGCCGCGGCGCTCATTGTCGGTCGGCAGTTGCACCGCCGCGTGCCCCAATTCCTGGTTGGCGGGTACTTCGTAAATGGCAGCGAGGCGCCGATCGACAAAGGTGCTGCGGGTGGTCAGCAACTCCCGAAAGTCGCCATCCTTGTCAAACACCAGGAATTCCACGAGCCGCAGCGTCTCTTCCTTGGCTGAGCCGCCCAAGTCCGAGCTGAAGTGCTTGTAGACCTTGGGATCCTTGTTGAGCTTGAGCACTTCTTGTAGCTGCAGCCACTCGCTGGCAAACCCGCGCACAGCCCGGTGCGCCTTCGGATCGCTCAGCATCCGGCTCACTTGGCCTGCGAGCACCTTGGCATCGTGCAGTGTCTTATCGGCCGCCGCTGCACGGAGCGCCGCATCAGGTGGGCCATTCCACAGGAAATAGGCGAGCTTGGCTGCCAACTCGACCGCGTTCAGCCGCTTGCCGCCCGGATGCTTGGGGTCAGCCTCGCCATGCTCCGGTCGGTATACAAAGGCTGGCGCTTGGAGCAACGCCGCCAGCGCAAACTCAGCAGATTGCGCAAAAGTGCCGAGCGTCGCGCCCGCTTTGCCGCCCAAAGCGGCGATCGCCGTGACCTCGCCGTCGGTGAGCGGTCGCCGCCACAGTTGCTCGCCCACGGTCTGCACGAACTGACGCAAGCAGGGCGCATCGCCCGCCCCCGTCGGCGTACACGGCAGCAGCTTGGCCAGCCGCTCGGGCTTGCCGGCCACTTGCGCGGCCAGGCTGCGCGCGGCTTCTTCGTACAGTTCTACCCCACGCGGCGAGACCTTGGCGACCGCGCTGCCGACGGTCAGCAAGTGCTCAAACGCCACGTCGGGCTCCAGCGTTGCCGGCAGCGCCAGGTCGGGGCCCAGCACATCGCGGATGGTGTTGTCGTACAGCGCGCGGGTCAGGCGGGGCAGGGTAGCCGGCGCGGGTTGCAACGCCGCTGGTGCAGCGACGGGCGGATCGGGCTTTTCGCAGGCGGTTAGGCCCAAAATCACGGAGAAAAGTGCAGCAGTGGCGGTGGGTTCCCTGTGGCTGAAGCCACGGGCTACAGCTACCAAGCCCCGCCTGCGCGGGGCTGGACGGGCCACAATCGGAGAGTATGGGTGCAAAATCATGGTTTTGTTGCGCCTTGGGACAAGAGTTGACCCATACCGTTCAAGACCATCTCCCACCCCAACTTCGCAGAATCGTAGAGCACTTGCGGACGCACGACGCCGTCGCTGTGCAGCACTGGGCTGACAACCGTCACCGAGCTTCCCTCGGGGTGCTGCGCAATCGCCACCCGCCAGAAGTCTGACGGCAAGCGCTCGCCCGTTTCGCCCGTCTCCTGGACCGTCTGCACCCCAAACCACTCGACTACCGCGAGGTTGGGCGGCTCCCACTCAATCCAGTGGCCCACGCGCTCGTGGCTCCCCTCGCCGTCATCGTCGTGCCACAGCGCGTGGACTTCGCCGCCAAGGCGCTCGTCACTCTGGGCCTCGTCACAAAACCACAGCTCCAGGTTGCGCTTGGCGGTGAACAGCGCAAACACCACCGCGGGCTCCGCTGGCACTGTCTGGCGCACGATGACTTGTCGCGGCGGGTCGCCGAACGGATGGGCAGATGGTGGGTGCATGTGCTGGGCCGCCGCTTCGAGCTGAGGGGACTACTTGGTTTTCTTGGCTTTCTTCTTGTCGTCTTTCTTGGGCGCCTGCGTCGGCTCTTTGGCCGCTTCAATCGCCGCTGGCATCAGCGCATCGACAGTCTTGGCCAGCCCTTCGAGCAGCCCAGACACGCACAGGTCAGGTTTGGGCACCACCTTGAGGTCTTCCATCGCGCCCGCCACCAGCGTCGCGCGCGCCTGACCTGACGGCAGCCCTTGATCGAATTGCTCATAGATGTGTTGGGCATAGCCCGATCGCTTGCACATCGACTGCGCGACCGCAATCAAGCAGGTCTGGCCTTCCGGCTGGCCGACCAAGAAGCCTGCAACTTCATTAGATTCCAGCAAAAACGCCTTGCCTTCCAAGAGCTTGCAGTCAATCTTGCTCTCCCGGGTGCGCAGTTGGCGGGCCGTCCAGCGCGCCAGGAACAAGTCGCCCAAGCTCTGGTTGCTGAAGTGGACCTCGCCGTGACTCGCGCCATTCTTAAACAATGCCGACTGCAGCAGGCGCTCGCACGCGGATTGCTTGGCGCCGATATCGGCAATCGTGCTGGCCGCAACGCAGTCTTCGATGCGCATTGCCAAGTTGCGCTCACCCTTGTCGGGCTTCTTGCCGTCGACCATCGCATCGACGGTGCCCAGCGCCTCCTGCGGCGTCATCGCCACGCCCTGCAGATCCTTGAGCAGTTGGGCCGTGACAAAGTAGTTGTAGACTTGGGCGCGGCTGGTCTGAAAATTCTTGAAGTCCTGCTTGTCTTTGTCGCTCGCTGCGTTCTTGGCCAGCTGACGCACCACTTGTAGGTCGCGGTATGTCGCCAAGTGTGGGTAGTGGCAGCGCTCAAACGACACCACTTTGCGGTCCAGACCGAACCGAGCGATGAAGGCATCGACGACTTGCCGCTCGGCCGGATCGGGCACGTTGCGGGCAAGCGCTTGGTCCGAGCCTTCGCAAGTCAAGTTGGGAATTTCGAGCTTGGCGTCGACGGTGGCAATGCCGTAGTTGGAGCTGAACACCGGCGGCCGCGTCATCACCAGCGTGCGGGCGTTGGGGCCGACGCGCGTCACCAAGTCGTCGATGTGCTTGGCCAAAGCATCGCGGGACAGCAGCGGAGTCTCATCTAGCGAATCCAGCACGACCGCCCACTGTTTGTCGCCCAGGGCCATCTTGATCGCCGCCTCGGCCTTGGCCGGGTCTTTTTCGCCGATATGCTCGGCAATAACGACAGCAATCGGGTTGACACCGGCCGGACCGCCTTCGAGCTTGGGCATGACATCCAAATTGAGATCGAGCCGGAAGAACGGCAGCCGACCGCAGGCTTGGCCGGTCAGCGAGTCTGCGAGCGCCGACTTGCCGGTGCCACCGCGGGCCAGGATCAGCGCCGTCCGCACACGGGGTTGACCGGGCGCGACGGTGGCGGTCAGCGCATCGGCGAGCTCTTCCTCGCGCACGTAGCTGCGGCGATTCTCGGCCAGCTCCCGGCCAGGCCACTGGTGCAGCACCAGCTCGACCGGGATGTACTTCTTGCCCGTGACGTCAGCCGCGCGCTTGGCCGAAGCCTCTTGGCACTGCGCAGCGTACTTGTCGCCCGGGCCGGGCGGCGCTGGCGCGACGACTGCGGGGCCGCTGCACGCCAATGCGCTGGTCGCGCCGACCGTGGCGCAACTGAGCCACGCGCAGGCGCGGCGAGTCGTGGCGCAACTGAGCCAAGCGCAGGCGCGGCGAGTCGTGGCGCAACTGAGCCAAGCGCCGGCGCGGCGAGTCGTGGCGCAACTGAGCCACGCGCCGGCGCGGCGAGTCGGGTGCTGATGGTAGGGCATGGTCAACCTGAGGCGCTGCGGTAAGCGCGGACGGGGAGTATGCCCGGGTCTAGGGCGGGGCTGCAACCAGCCGCGGCCTCGTCGAAAACCGATGCTAAAACAAAATGTTGAACAAAGGGTGCGTCCGATCTGAGGGTGTGCTAGCTTCGCACCCATGACCCTGCCGCCCCGCCTGACCCGTCCCGCCGCCCTCGACTTGGTCGCCCAACTCCAGCGCGAACTGGCTCTGCAGCCGCCGCACGTCATCCTCGCTGCGGCCCACGCCCAATTTGGCCCGACTGCCGCGATCTCATTCTCCGGCACCGAAGATGTGGCCTTGCTCGGTCTGGCTCAGGACATTGGCCTGCCGTTCCGAGTCTTTAGCCTCGACACCGGTCGGATGCACCCTGAAACGCACGCCCTGCTCCAGAGCTGCCGCGAGCGTTTTGCCCCCGATCTTGAGGTGTTCTCGCCCGAAGCCAATCAGGTCGAAGCGCTGGTGCGGGCCAAGGGCTTGTTCTCGTTTCGTACCGAGGGCCACCACGAGTGCTGTGGCATCCGCAAAGTGGCCCCGTTGCGTCGGGCGCTGGCAGCGGCCCCGGCCTGGATTACCGGCCAGCGCCGCGACCAAAGTCCGGACACGCGATCAGAGGTACCCTTTGTTCAGATCGATGAATCCTTTTCGGATTCGTCCGGCGTCCTGCTCAAATTCAACCCGCTGGCGCGCTGGTCGTCGGCCCAAGTCTGGCAGTACATCCGCGCGGCCCAGCTGCCGTTCAACGCTTTGCACGCTCAGGGCTACCTCTCGATCGGATGCGCTCCATGCACGCGCCCCGTGCTCCCTGGCGAGCACGAGCGCGCCGGTCGCTGGTGGTGGGAAGAGGCAACCAAGAAAGAGTGCGGCTTGCACGCCGTCGCCAACGCCAGCTGATGCCACGCTATCCCGCCAATCGTGAAGGGTTTGGCCAGCTGCTGGGCGCTGCTGGTGTCACGCTGTCGCAACCGCAAATCGACACGCTGTGGCGCTACCACCAGCTGTTGCGCGAGCGCAATGGTGACGGCGACCTGACGCGGCTGCATGCGTTCGACACCATGGTGCTATTGCACTACGCCGACTGCCTGCTCGCGGTGCAAAAGGCCGCGGATCTGTTGCCAAGTGTCGTGCTCGACATCGGCTCAGGCGCGGGCTTTCCGGGCATACCGCTGCAGATCGCCCGCCCCGATCTCCACGTGGTGCTGTGCGAGATGCGGGCCAAGCGGGTGGCGTTTCTGCAAGAAGCGATCGACCACTGTGGCCTGGCCAAGGCCCAGACGCTGCACCGCACGCTGGGCCGGGATACCGTGACCCATTGCGGGGGCATCATCACCCGTGCTCTGGAAAAAGTGCCGGTGACGTTGCAGCGCGTGGCCCATCTGGTGCCGCCCGGTGGCGTGGCGATTTTTCTCAAGGGTCCCAATTGTGAGCCAGAAGTCGCTCAAGCCAAGCAGCACCTCGCCGCCGGGTGGCAGCTGGTGCGCGACATCGCCTATGCGATTCCGCTGACGACCCATCACCGGCGCTTGCTGGTGTACCAGCGCCAGATCGACAAGACCGAGACACTGCAACGGCGCTCGCGGACCATCGACTCGGCTGCCAACGACGACTTCAAGCTGTGGGCGGAATTGCTCACGGGGCGCGGCGTGCGCAAGCAGGGCCTGGCGCTGGTGGCCGGCGCCAAGCTGGTGGCCGAGTTGCTGAGTGAAATGCCGCATTTGTGTGTGGAGCTCTTGGTGCCGAAAACCATGGATCGCCTGCCCGCCGACCTGCCAGACCACGTCTCGGTGACGGTGCTGGCCCAGCCGCTGCACCAGCAACTCGATGTGTCTGGCACCAAAGGCGCGTTGGCGGTGGTGCGCGCTGATCCGCCGCAGCCATGGTCTGGGCAGCTGGACGGACCGACTCTGGCGGTGCCGTTTCAAGATCCGGAGAACGTGGGCGCAGTACTGCGCTCGGCGCTGGCTTTGGGCGTGCGCGATGTGGTGTTGACCCAAGAGGCGGCGTCGCCCTTTCACCCCAAGGCATTGCGGGCGGGTGGTCTGGCGGCGCTGCGTGCGCGGCTGTGGCAGGGTCCGCCGTTGGCGCAACTGGCTGAATTGGTACAACCCGAAGCGCTGGTTGCGTTGTCTTCTGAGGGGACGCCGCTGCCCAATTTCGCATTTCCGGAAGATTTTCTGCTGGTGCCCGGCACCGAAGGGCCAGGGCTGCCAGCTGGCATGCGCGCAACGGCAGTCGCGATTCCGATGGCCGATGGCAGCGAATCGCTCAACGGCGCCACAGCGGCGGCGCTGGCCCTGTACCAGTGGGCACGCCCGCGACCCGATGGGGACTAGCGCGGTTCGCTGACTTCGGCTACAACTGCCCGCGGTTCGTTTGGGAGGCTCCATGGCCATCACGCTTCGTACGTTCATTGTTCTCGACAGCCTGCAGCCGCAACTTGCCTCGTTTGTTGGCAAAACTGCGAAGGGCTTCTTGCCGTTGCCCGGCATGGCCGCGCTGTACGTCGAGATTGCGCCCGGTATCGCGGTCAACCGCGTCACCGATGTCGCGCTCAAGGCGACCACCGTGGCGCCGGCGATTCAGATCGTCGAGCGCGCGTTCGGCTTGCTTGAAGTCCACGACACGGATCAGGGCGCAGTCCGCAGCGCAGGCCAAGCGATCCTGGACGATCTGGGTCTGAAGCAAGAGCAGCGCATGAAGCCGCGGATTGCCACCAATCAGATCATCCGCTCGATTGAGCCGTACCAAGCGCAGATTATCAACCGAGATTCGTACGGCATGATGATTCTGCCCGGCGACTCGCTGTTTATCTTGGAAACCGAGCCCGCTGGCTATGCTGCGTACGCCGCCAACGAGGCTGAGAAGGCCGCCAACGTCAAACTGGTCGAAGTGCGGCCATTTGGCGCCTTCGGTCGGCTGTGGATGTCGGGCTCCGAAAGTGAGATCGATTCGGCGCGCGCAGCCGCCATCGCTGCGCTCGAAGGTGTCGACGGCATCGTGTCGTCCAAGTAATCAACACCGCATTCTTGGTTCTTTTCAGCAACAACAGGAGTTCTTATGTCTGACGCTCTGGGCATGATCGAAACCCGCGGCTTTGTCGCGCTGGTCGAAGCCGCCGACGCCATGGTCAAGGCCGCCAAGGTCGAACTGGTCGGCTTTGAAAAAATCGGTGGCGGCTACGTCACCGCCATCGTCCGCGGCGATGTCGCAGCGGTCAAAGCGGCGGTCGAAGCCGGTCAGCGCCAAGCCGAGCGCGTGGGCGAGCTGGTCACGGTCCACGTGATCCCGCGTCCGCACGCCAACGTCGACTTGGTGCTGCCGCTGGGTCGCGGACCGAACAAGAGCGACAACAAGATCATCTAGCGCGGAGATTGCGTCCGCTCGGCGGCGCAATGTCCGTTCACGACCGCGAGCCGCGTTGCGGCAATTGCGGAGGTCTGCATGTTGCTTGGCAAAGTAGTTGGCACAGTAGTGGCCACGCGCAAAGAGCCTGAACTGGAAGGCTTGCGGATGCTGATGGTGCGCGAGCTTGATGGCAAGTACGCGGCGACCGGCAAGCTGATTGTCGCCGTCGATGCGGTGGGCGCGGGCGAAGGCGAAGTGGTGCTGTTTGCCGCTGGCTCTTCGGCGCGCTTGACTGCCGCAACCAAAGATCGGCCGGTGGACCACGTGATCATGGCGATCGTCGATGCCGTGCATATCGATGGCCAAGCGGTGTTTGAAAAGTACCCGGCCGCCGATGAGGCGTAGTCCGCACTTGAGCTGATCACCCGGGCCTGTCCGGATGATCACCCGGGCCTGTCCGGATGATCACGCAGGCCTGTCCGGATGATCACCCGGGCCAGTCCGGATGATCACCCGGGCCCAGAGGGAGCGAAGTCATGGACGAAGCGCGCATCAATGCCATCGTGGCCGAAGTCGTGCGCCGGTTGGGCAGCCCTACCGGTGGCCCTACGGTAGTCGCACCCAAGTATGCGGCGGGCAAGCATGGTTTGTTCGATGACGTCGACAGCGCGGTGCAAGCCGCGCGCGATGCCTACGTGCAATTGCACAAGACGCCCGTCCACGTCCGCGCCCGCGCCATCGACAACATGCGCCAGGTCACGCTGCAGAACCTCGAAGAGATGTCGCGCCGCGCCGTCGAAGAGACTGGGCTGGGTCGCGTCGCTGACAAGATCGAGAAAAATCGGCTGGTGGCACTGAAGACGCCGGGCATGGAGATCTTGCAGCCCCAAGCGCACACCGGCGACCACGGTCTGACGATCGACGAATTCGGCCCGCTCGGAGTCATCGGCTCGATCACGCCCACCACCAACGCCACCGAGACGATCCTGAACAACGGCATCTCGATGATCGCCGGCGGCAACACAGTCGTTTTCAACGTGCACCCCAGCGCCAAGCGCACGCTGGCGTGGTACTGCAAGATGCTCAACGAGGCCTGTGTCGCTGCGGGCGCGCCCGATAACCTGATGACCATGGTCACCGAGCCCTCGATCGAGAGTGCCAACGCGGTGATGAAGCACCCCGGAATTCGGCTGATCGCGGTGACGGGTGGCGGTCCAGTGGTCAAGGCTGCGCTCAACTCAGGCAAGCGCGCCGTGTGTGCCGGGCCGGGCAATCCGCCGACGGTGGTCGATGAGACGGCCAACCTCAAGCTGGCGGCCCGCCACATCATCGATGGGGCCTCGCTCGACAACAACATCGTGTGCATTGTCGAAAAAGAGATCATCGCGGTGGCTTCGATTGCCGACCAGCTCAAGCGCGAGCTGGTGGCGGCCGGTGCGTACGAGGTCAAGGATCGCGAGCTAGCGGCGCTCGAAAAAGTGCTGATTGAAGACGGTCACGTCAACCGCAAATTCGTCGGCAAGAATGCCAGCGTGATCCTGCGCGAGATTGGCGTCCAAGTCAGCGACGACTGCCGGATGGCCTTTGCCGAAGTCGACGAGAGCCACCCCTTTGTGCAGCTCGAGATGCTGCTGCCGGTGCTCGGCTTTTTCCGGGTGCCGGATTGGGAGGCGGCGATCGAGGCTGCGGTGCGCGTTGAGCACGGCTTCTTTCACACCGCGACCATGCATTCGATGGCGATCGATCGATTGGACCGGATGGCCAGAGCGGTCAACGTCTCGATCTTCGTCAAGAATGCTCCAAGTTTTGCCGGTTTGGGCCTGCGCGGCGAAGGCTACACGGCGTGGACGATCGCGGGTACGACTGGTGAGGGACTGACCACCGCCCGCACCTGGACCAAGCAACGCCGCTGCACGCTGCACGGCTATTTCCGCATCGTTTAGGACCGGCGACTTTGGCACACGCGACCGATTTTGACTGCGTGGCCGCCCTCGAAGTGGTCGATGTGCCATCGGGCCTCTGCGCGCTGGACGCCTTGGTCAAGCAAGCCGAAGTGTCGGTGGTGTTTGCCGGCGATATCGATCCCGGGCGCTATCTCATTGTGTTTGGTGGCGATCTGGGCAGCTGTGAAGCCGCGCTGCACTGTGGCATTGAGGTCGCCGGCCGCGACGTAGTGGCGACACTGCTGCTGCCTCAAGCACATCCACGCCTGCGCATGGCGTTGCACGGCGACTTGGCCGACCTCGACCCGGAGCTTGGGATGGCGCTGGGCATCGTCCAGTGCCACACACCAACGACGACACTGGCATCGCTCGACCGTGCGCTCAAGTCCGCAGAGACAGTGGTCGTGCGCTTGCGCTTTGCCAGCGAACTGGCCGGGCAGGGCCACTGGGTGGTCGCAGGCGAACAGCACGACATCGAGGCGGCGTTGC
>CANMNA010000067.1 GCA_947499075.1 Myxococcales bacterium | reverse complement strand
ACTGGGGCTTCACCACCTACTGTGCGCCCTGCCACAACGCCAACGGCGACGGCGCGGGCACTGTCGCCAAGAAGGCCGGCTGGGCCTTCCCGTTGGCGACCAAAGATAGCAAAGTCAACAGCTTTTCCGATGGCACGATCTTCCACATCGTCAGCTACGGTCGCGGCAACATGCCGTCGTACGCCACGCAGGTCAGCCAGGAAGACCGCTGGAAGATCATCTTGCACTTGCGGCAGCTGCAAAAGGCCGCCCAGTAGATCCGCAACTGCGCAGATTCGTTCTGTAGAGGTATACCGTGAGCGCACCCCACGCCGAGTCTTTGGATCTGGCCCTTGCCGATGCCCACGCTGGTCACGCGAGCCACGCAGAGCAGGCGCCAGTGCCGTTTGCGGTGCCGGCCGGCGTCCGCAACCTAGCGCTGGGCCTGATGGTCGCCGGAGCTGCGCTGCTGGGCGCTAGCGTGGCTACCGGTGGTGATCACGCGACGTGGCGGCTGTCGGCCGACTTGCTGATCGCCGCATTCTTCTTTACGTCGGTCGCGGTGGGCTGTGGCGTCATTTTTGCGCTGATGAACGTGACCAAGGCCGGCTGGGGCATCGTGGTGCGCCGCGTGCCTGAGGCGCTGGCGAGCTACTTGCCGATCGCCATGCTGACCATGCTCGCGGTAGGTTTCTTGGGCATCAAGGAGTTGTACGAGTGGGCCGACCCGGAGATCGTCAAGCACGATCACCTGTTGCGCCACAAGGCGGCGATCCTCAATCCGACCTGGTACTTCGGCAGCATGGTGGTCGTCATCGGTGGTTGGGCAGCGCTGACCGGCAAGATGCGCAGCAACTCGATTGCCCAGGACAGCGATGGCAATGTGGCCCACACCGGCCAAAACATCATGCTGTCGGTGCTGTTTCTGATCTTCTTTGGCCTGTCGATGACGCTGGGGTCGCTGCTCTGGCTGATGTCGATCGAGCCACACTGGTTCTCGACCATGTTTGGCGTATACCAGTTTGCGGGCGCCCACAAAGCTGGCGCGGCGATGTGCGCGATCGTGGTGTCGTATCTGGTGACGCGTGGCCACCTCAAGCAGGCCAATGTCAATCATTTGCACAATTTTGGCCTGATGATGTTCGCGTTCTCGACCTTTTGGGCCTACATCTGGGTCAGCCAGTTCTTGCTGATCTGGTACGCCAACATTCCGGAAGAGACCGGCTACTACCTGCTGCGCCACGACGGCGGGTGGATGGCGCTGTTTGCGCTCAACGTGATCCTCAACTGGGTCATCCCGTTCTTTGCGCTGCTGCCGCGGCCGAACAAGCGCAACCCCAAGGTGCTGGTGCCGGTGGCCGTGGTCGTACTGCTGGGCTTGTGGCTCGATCTGTACCTGCAAGTGATGCCGGCGGCGGCGCATTTCGCCGGCCACCACCACAAGCTGGACTTGCACGGGCCGTTCTTTGGACCTGGCGAAGTAGGGGCCATGGCGATGCTGGGTGGGCTGTTCCTGCTGGTGACCACCACCATGCTGGCCAAGGCCTCACTGGTGCCGACCAAGGACCCGTACCTGCAAGAGTCGCTGCATCACCACATTTGACCGGTAGATAGCGCCACGCTGAAAATAGCGCTACGATCCGCGGTGATGCGTTGGTGCTTGACTGTCATTGGGATCATGACTGGGTTGATCCTGACCGGCGCACATGTGGCGTCGGCAGCCGACAAGCCTTTGTCGAAAAAGGAAGCCAACGCCCGCGCCTCGGAGTTGGTCGCTCAGGCCAAGGCCGCCTTTGTCGACAAGCGCTTCGATGAGGCCGCCGACCTGTACATGCAGGCGTTTAAGCTTGCCAACAATCCGGCGGCGGTCTACGACGCGGCGCGGGCCAAAGAGCTGGGCGGCGTGGTGCTGGCAGCCGATGGCGGCGCGCATATTCAGGAGTCAGCGCCCGCTGGCAACCGGCGGCCGGACTTCATTCTAGACAGGATCGCCATGACCCGAGGTCATGGCGTTGCCTGTCACGCCTGCTGGCTTGTGCGCTGGGTGGGTCGCAAGCGCGCGCCTACGGCGACTCGCCGCTCCTTGGTGACGTCACGCTTTGATCTCATCTCAAGGCGTCTCTGTAGAGGTGCCGGCGCGACCGGCCACATCGGCGTAGGCCGGGGTCGGGTGCCGTTCGTGTCGCTGCTGGCCGGGCTGCGCTGATGTGAGTTGGCAGCGTTTGATGGCCATGCCGAGCCCAAGCAGGCGCCCAATGGCCCGGCGCTTGGGTTGGGCCTGGCGTTTCCGCGGCTGGACGGCGTGCCGGTCTATGTCCAGCGCTACATCGCGAGCATGACCGGCGGTATCGGCGACTTTGGGTTTACCACGGTGGCCGTGCGCATGGCGGTCTCGCGGCAGACGGGCTATCTCGCGCTTGGTATTGCGGGTTTGGTCGACTCCAGCCGCCGCGATTTGGACATCAGCCAGACCGACGAACTGGGCTACGGGCCAACTGTCCGGCTGTTCTTGGAACTGGGCGTCAACTTGATCAATTGCGGCCTGTCGCAGCAGGTTGTCAGCGCTGCCGTCACAATTGTCGCAGGCCTGTTGACGCCGCGTGAAAGCCTAGGCAGCATCGCCGCCGGCCTGCAGACGCGGGCGCCCACTTGTTGAGGTTACGCCGATGTCGAGCACGCCCAAGTTCTGCGCCGAGTGCGGTGCTTCTTTGCAGGAAAACGCTAAATTTTGCCCTGGTTGCGGTGCACCTACAGCCGGCAAGTCGACGGCGGCCGTGCCAGCTACCGCTGCGGCAGCGGCGGCACCTGCTGCACCGCCCACTAAGAAGGCAGCGCCGGTACAAGCTGACCACGACCACGATGAGCTGCCGATGCCGAGTGCCACGGCTGGCGACGACGATTTGCCGACAAAGGTCGAAAAACCGCTGCCGATTGGCCTTATCGCCACGGCCGCGGTTGTGCTGGTTGTCGGCGGCATGGTGGTGTTTTTGACCTCGAATCCGGCGCGACTGGCACAGTTTCAGTGCCGCGTGCTGGGTCAGAGTGACAAGTGCGAGACCGAAGCCCAAAAGCTCAAGAAGCTCGAGCGCCAGAAGAACGAGGAAGAGCAGCAGTTGATGGTGTCGACGACGGCGCAGTTCGATCTGCAGTTCTCGCCCAGTGAGGAAGCGTGGGTCACGGTTGTGCAGAAGCGCTATGAGGAATCGCGCGACGACTTCGTCAAGCGTGTCCACGACAATGGCCCGGACAACCGCAAGATTGTCGAGCCGGCCAAAGACATTCGCTACGGCGAATACAAGCAAAAGACCGCAGCCGACGGGCAAATCAAAGGCACCATTCAGTTCGTGACGGAGCCGGAGTGGACTGCCGCCCACGCCACTGAGGCCACCAAACCGGCACTGGTTCCACCGCCGCCGCCACCGCCGCCGGTGCCGCTCAAGCCCGGTGAGACACCACCGCCGCCGCCACCGCCACCGCCGCCGCCGCCCGTCTTGCCGACTGGCCCGATTTCGTGGTGGCCCAAGGCCAACCAGAAGCTGACGCTGCCCATGAGCGTCAAGGACTTGCCGATGTTGGAAAAAGAACAGTCCGACGGCACCGGCAAACGCCTGACCGCCGACGCCATCGATGACATCACCAAGAAAGCGGAAGCTGCGGCAGCGGCGCCCAAGAAAGAGGACGAGGAGAAGAAGGTTGACCCCAGCCAGGACGTCAAAACCGTTGCCGTTTCAACGTGGACCTACGAGATTCGGCTGTGGGCGCCCGGCCATGAGCAGCGCAATGTGCTGTTCTATGACGATCCGCTGCCGCCCGACGCCGACAAGCCCAAGCTGACCAAAGAAGGATGGACGCTGCGCAAGTTCAAGCGGATGCCCGACGGCAAGCTGGTCATCGACAACGCCGGATTTGATCTGTTGCCCAAGCCCGAGACGATTCGACCCAAGTACCTATCTGTGCTCAAGGAATTGCATTGCCTGCGCCTGAGCAAGGAGTATCTGGGCAAGAGCCAGCAGGGCAAAGTCGATGCCGAGACGCTGATTTGGGACCAAAAAGCGTTCACCAAAGAGTGGCAAGACATCTCGCACAAAAACGATGGGGTGCCGGAGTTTGAGAAGCTCAAAGAAGAGGCCCTCAAGACCATCGACTGCAAGCTGGTGTTGCCGCAGTAGCCGGCTGAGAGCGTGTATTCGATTGTGTCAACTTAAAACCGCAGCGTTGATCGCGGTTTGGGACGCCGTCGCAATCCATTGCGCGGCTACAGGTGACGGCACCCGCCTGCGCGGGTGCCCAGCCGGGTGTCGGCGCAGGCCAACACCATTAGGGCACCGACAAAATCTAATCGATTTTGTCGACGGCCCATTTGCTGGCTGGGTGGGTCGCAAGCTCGCGGCTTGACAGCCGACTCGCCGCTCCGGCCCCGACGCAATCTATCGAGTTATTGTGGTCGGGGCCCTTACCTGTAGCCGCAGAATTTATTCTGACGGTGAAAATGCGAAGGTCTTCGGTCTTCGCGGGCCCCGCTCAGGCCGCCTTTTCGAATACACTCTCTCGACATTGGGCTGGGCTCTAAGCGACATTGGGCCGGGCTCTAAGCGACATTGGGCTGGGCTCTAAGCGACATTGGGCTGGGCGGGGTCGGCTCGGGCACCGGGCGTGCCGGTCGAGCGCTACGAGCGGCCCGAACTCAGCGCTTCGAGCAGCGCCGCCTGCTGCGCTGAACTAGACGCCATGTGGCGCAGCGCCGTGGCCAGCGCAAGCATGGTGACCGCGAGGGCCACCCCGCAGACTTCGGTGACCAAGGCCGCGGCTGCGGCGAGCAGCGTATTGCTCTGGCTGACCAGCAGCGCCACCAACGTGGCGATGAGAAAGCCTGCGGCGCAGGTGCCCAGCACAAAGGCACAGATTTCAAGACCGCGGGCGTAGAGGTCCAGCGTCGCCATCTTGGCGCGGTGGGCGGCGATCAGGCCCACCATCACGTCCGCATTCAGAGGCAGCGGACCCTGGCTGACCACGACCGGTCGCGGCGCGGCAGCGCCCACCGCCGGCGGCGCCGTCGGCAAGCGCCTGGCCTGGGCCCGCGAGGCGGGCGGCGGGAGCGGCACCGGCTGCAAGTGTGCAGCGCCGCCCGGGGCGTGGGTGCGCGCTGGGGCCATCGCATGCAGCGTCGAACGCTTCACTTCGCCACCGCCGCTCATGTCAAAGGTGTTGATGACATCGGATGACTCTTTGTTCAAGTCGGTGGGCAAGCGCGGCCCATCTGAGCTCTGGCGCACGGGCACCGGCCGCATCAGACCCGGCTCTACGGTGCGCGGTGCACCCGGCAGCTTGGGCGGCTGGTCAAACGAAGCCGGCAACAGCGTCGGCCGCTGGCGGGCCGGCGCGGGCGAGCGATGACTCTCCAACCGCGCCTGCGGGCCGGCGGCCCAATCGGCACCGTCGTCCATCGATGCCACCGCGAACTGCGTCTCGGTGCCGGGCCGCGGCTGGGGCGCTAGCGCCTTGATGGTCTTGTGCACGGGCGCGGGCCCGGGCCGCAGCGCAGGCACCTGCGGTTCGTCCGGCGGCGCGTCTGGCAGGTCGGGCGGCAGGTCGGCGCCTTCCGCCGCGCCTGGGTGGCTCACTGTCGCTTCTTCGTCGGTCACGCCTTCAGCCGGGTGCGCCATCGCGGGCTCCGTAGCTGCAGGCTGCAGCCAGCCCAAGGGTTACATCGTTGGCGCCACGTTGCAACGGGCTGGCGCACACCAATGGTCTAGTGGATGGCCTTGGGATGGGGCGCGCCCAAGGCATAGGCCGCAACTGCTTCGCGCAGGAAGAACGGCACTTCGACATACTGAGCCAACTCCATGCAGGCTTTGTTTGAGGCGCAGGTGCAGCCATCGCTGATCTTGGCGGTGCAAGTCGCGCCATTGGCGGTATTGGCGATGCCGGGGTCGTATTTGACGTTGACCTGTCCGGTCTTGGGGTTGACGACCGGAATGTACCAGTCCGGCTTGCCGTCGCCGTTTTTGTCCGGCCCGGGCGCGGTCTCGTAGCCTTTGACCAGCAGGCTGTTGGCGTATTCCAGCACCCGGGCGGCGATGCCCTTTTCGACGTTGAAGCCGAAAATGTCTTCGCGACCGTAGCTGCGGGCGACAAAAGTCTTGCCGTTGGGGTGGTGGAACTCGATCGCTGAAGCCAGCGTCGGCGACGGGTCGACGCCCAGCTCGTAGACCCGCATCATGTCAAGCCAGTTCTGCTGCTGATTATCCGGTAAATAGAGCATAGTCCACGCAATCAAGAACTTCTGCTGCTCCCAACCGATTTGGCCATCGACGGGTACGCTGTCGGGGATGTTGAGCGGCTTGAATGGCGAGTTGCTGGCAGCAAAAGCCTGGCACAGCGTCGAACCTGGGCCAGGGAAGCAGGCCTTGGGCGCTTCGCCAATCCAGCTGGTCCATCCGATCGCGGACGCTGGGTAGCCGGCGGCGTCGAGTTGCACCGCGCCGTTCTTGTCGGTGGCCAACCGCGCACCCTTGATGGCTTCATCGCCCGTCAGCGCGTTGGCCAGCATGCGCCGGTAGGCATCCGGGAACAGATCGGCCATGCCGACGGCGCGGTAGCGCGCATCGGTAAAGTCGCCCAAGCTCGACGAGATGAAATTGTCCACCGACTCCGTCAGCAGCATCGCCACGTACATCTTGTCGTAATACGACCCAGCGTTCATGGTGTATTCCGCGTTGTACTCGCCCTTGTCCGAGGCCAAGTCGTTTTCGACCGGCTTGCCACCGAAGGCGACATTGCCGAAGTAACCGGTCGCACCATTGGGAATGGTGGCCACGGTGGTGGTGGCAAAGTTAGAGATCTTGCTGGCCATCGAGCGCAGCACGCCCTTGTCCTTGTCCAAGAAGTGTTCGCCCGGCTCGGGGCGCGCGAGCAAGCGACCGAAGTGATCGAACACCAAGCCTGCCGCCAAGATGCTGGCGGGGTAGCTCGACTTGGCGACCTGTGCCCACAGGTCGTCGGGGTTCTCACCGTACTCAAGCGCCACGTCGCGGTAGATGTTGCGGTACAAGCCGAGGCCCTTGGCGCCGTCGCGCATTTTCTCGTTGAAGCGCGACAAGGTGCGGTTGGCGGCGTTCTTGACGCTGAAGCTTTTGCGACCCCGGCGGTAATTATCGAAGATGTGGCCGACTTCTTGCATGGTGATCATGAAGTTGAAGATTTCGTATTGGTCGGCACCGTTGTCGTGGCGGTACACGCTGGCGTTGCCGAGGTCGGCCCAGCGGTCGGTGGCAAAGCCGTAGGGCAGGCGCACGCGCCCTTGCGCATCGACGGCGGCGCCGGCGCGCTGATTGCCGGTCTCGGTGGCGGTGGCTTCGCGCAAGCTGGTCCACGGCACGTAGTCGACTTTTTGCTGGGCACACTTGGTCGTCTCGCCGTTGACCGTCACGAACAAGCCGTCCAACAGTGGGCTGAACAGGCCATCGGCGGCGTCGCTCCACCGCGCCGGCTTGTACAGGCTGGCATCGACCACGTTGCAATCCTTGATGAGCTCGTAATTCTTCTGCAATTGCGCGTAATGGATGTTGCTGCCGTTGTACTTGAACTGCAAGCCGAGGATGCCGCCAAAGGTGTCGATCTTGTCGAGCAGGCCCTTGCCGCGCTTCTGGCTGCTCTTGTAGGTCTCGTCGGCGTGGACCGCCACGGTGTCGCCGTAGAACATGCGGGCGGCAGCGAAGTCGTAGGCGCCCAAGCCCAGCAGGTCTTGCGAGCTCTCGCCAGCGTAGTCCATCACCGACGAGTGCATCCACATCCAGATCAGGTTGTTGCGCTCTTCGTCGGTCACTGGGTCAAAGTAGCGCGGACCGACGCAGGCTGCGCCGTCTTTGGCCAACGAATCGCAGGACTTGGTGACGGTGCCGTTGCTGGTGCGCAGCTGCCAGTACTGCGGGCGGTAACCCCAGGCGTCGGCCGAGCTGATGAAGTTGTGGCGCAGGCCAATGCTGTGACCCATTTCGTGAATGATGACTGCATACTGCGCACGCTTGGCCAAGAACTTCTGCATCTGGTCGGCGCGCTTGTTTTGCACGTCCTTGGTGTCTGCCGGGTTGAACTTGCCGAATTTCTCTTGCATCGCATCGCCCAGACTGGCAACGGACATCGGGGCGTCGGCCATGTGCATCACGCAGGCGCCGCGCTCAGCAAGCGCGTTCTCGCGCATCTGGCGCAACTGCCGCAGCACCGCTGGGTTGCCACCCCGGAGCGGCGAGACCAAGTCCATCATCGCCTGATTGAGCGGCATGCCGAGTAGACCCGAGAATTGCTGGACCATGGGCGTCATCAGCGCGGCTTCAAAGGCAGTACCCTTGGCGGCTTCGCGGCGGGCCATGTAGCCCGGCCCCGAAACCGACGCCGTCTTGCTGGCGGCGGCGACATACTGCAGCTTGTCGGCCACGGCGGCCGCGGCCTGCATGGCCTTGGGATGGTTGGCGGCGTAGTCAGCGGCGGCTGCGTCATCGATGTGGCGGCCAAACGCGTCGCCCGTGCGACTTTCGACTTCTTCTTTGCTGAGTTGGCCGAGCACACCGTTGGCCGATGCTGCTTGGGCCGCTGCCGACCAGTCGCGGATGTAGGTGCCGTTGGTGATGTCCTCAGTCTTGATTTCCTTGGCAATGTAGCGCGCCTGATCGACGACACCTTGGCTCCACAGGTCGTTGACGTGGGTCCAGATGTTGATGCTGGCCGAGACCACTTCGCCGGTCAGCGGATCGTTGGCGTCGACCATGATGCCCCACGGTGAGGGTGTCTGGGGCTCCGGCATGCTGTTGACCGCGTGGTAGCGCAGGTCGCCGCGGCGGGCGTGCACTGCGGCGTCGCACTTGGCGATCGTCGCGGTGTCTCCAGCCTTGGCCGCAACCGCACAATCCTTTGCGGTCATGTACTTGCCAGACGTGTCGCCGGCAGCTTTGGGCAAACGCTGGTCGGCCGGGGCGCACAGTGCAGGGTCGTCGTGCTCGACTGGGCTATGGCACAGCACCACCATCTCCGGCATCTTGGCGACCGCAATGACCTCTGCCGACAGACCGCGCTTGGCTCCAACTTGATCGGCCAGCGCCGTGCACTTGGTTTCGTCTTTGCCCAGCGCGGCGTAGGCCTTGCCATGGCGGCAGTCGTCGACTTCGCGGGCCAACAGGATGGCGTCCCAGTGATCGTCCATCTGGCCCTTGTACATCGGGTACTTGGTGGCGCAGGTGTCGGTGTTGCCGTCTGGCGAGGTGGCGACGCATTCGGCGTATTTGGCCGCCTGCACAGCGCCACGCATGGCGATATCCCACTCGTGGGTGGCGTCTTCGCTGGGCTCGTAGAAGTCTTGAGCGCTGCCGGTGGCGTAGTACCACACCACAGGCTTGGCGATACGCTGGGCGTACGGCAGCGTGCAGCGCTGGCGAAGGGTGTCGCAGCGTGAGCCCTTGCCGACCGCGGCGCACTCGTCTTCGGTGCCGTCTTTGTTGGCGTCACGGTGCGGATCGGCACCGTAGGGCGTGCCCACGCACGACTTGTCCGCGCACTTGTCTTGCGGCACAAAGCACTTGAACTCGCCAGTCAGGTTGGCTGGGTCTTTGTAGAAGTGGCTGCGCTCCCAGATGTTGTACTTGTTCTGCATGCGGTGCCACTTGTCGTCGGTCATGCCGTAGTTGCGGGCGTAGCCAGAGCGCTCGTTGGTGAACACACCGTAGGCCTGAAATCGGTAGCCGTCGTACTCCTGCGGCTCGAAGTCGTAGTCGACGACCTTCTTGAACGCATGGCGGATGGTCAATTCGACCGGGTTACAATTGCCAACCGGCTCAGTGCCGCCGCCAAATTCGGGGGGCAACATGCAGGCGGGAAACTTGTCGATGCCCCAACCCAAATGCGACAGATCGACGAGCTTGGGCTTGGCGAATGCCTTGCTAGTGATGTCGAAGTAGCTGCCATCTTTGGCAAAGAACGGCCGGTTTTCGTCGCTTGGGTCAGCGATGTTGTACGCCAGCGGTTCGTAGTCAACGCCGCCGTAGATGCCCATCATCGACAGCGTGTCGAAGTCGTAGCTGTCGGTGTTGAGGTTCTTGCTCCAGTCGACGCGAAAGTAGGCACGCTGGTACCACGGGCGATCGCTGGCGTTTTCTTCGCGCACATTGAGTTCTTCGCCGGTGGTCGGGTTGTAGGCGTTGCGAATGTCGAAGTGCGACACAATCCGGAAGGCGCAGGCGATCACGCCGTCGTTGGTAGCCTTGCCGGCGCCCTTGCCGTCGGTGCCTTCGATGCGCTCGTAAGCCAGGCGGCCGATCAGCAATTCTTCGGTGATCTGCCAGCGGATGCGCGCCAGTGGCTGCGCGTAGGTGGAGGTAAACAGACCGTCTTGAGAAGCGCCAAAGCCGACGTCGATGAGGGTGGCTTGGCTGTAGAACTCCGGGTTGTCTTTGTTGCTGACCAAGTCTTTGCCGACAAAGAAGGCCTTTTCCAGCGCGAGCGGCTGCACGCGATCGATGGGCGCCCGTTCTTGGGCACAGGCGGCGGTCCACAGGACCGCGGACAGGGACAGCAGAAGCAGGCGGCAGTGCATGGCGGGCCTCGCAAAAACAGTGGGGCGCAGCTGCGCCGATGGCCGGGGATCAGGTCGTTGAGATCGCGCAGGCTGCGTCAGAGCTTTTCTAACGGGCGCTGCAAGGCAACGGAAACACTGAAATTCGTTGGACAGGCCACAGCCTAGGCCAGCGCCCGGCCGCGGCGCGGGGCAGGGAGAATAGCTATGCGCACAGGGGCTACAACCGCAAAGCGCATCGCTTCGCGTCAGTCCGCGACCCGTTGAGTGCCGTCTGACTAGAAAATCTTTTAGATACATAGCGTTGTGTTGAATGTGAAATTTTGTGACAACAGCGACGGGCCGCGGCGATTGGCGCAGCTGTCGCGATCGTTACTTGGGTGAGGTGCGCGCGGACGGAGCGCCACCGGCTGCGGGCGGCCGAGCGGCTTCGCAGTGTCGCCGGGCCTCGGCCTGCTCTTCGGCGCTGCCGGCTTCTTGCGCTGCCTGCGCCGCTTCGCACCACACCTCGGCGCGCTCTTTGACGTTGCTGCTGCGCTCAGCGGCAATCCGGTACGCCGCAAGCGCCTGGCGGGGCGCGCCGTTGGACCACTGGGCGCGCGCTTCAAACAGGGGCGCCGCGCGGCAGGCCGGATCGCGCTCCTCGATCCACGCTGCGGCGTCGCGCAGTTGCGCAAGCGCCAGGTCGCGCGCGGCTGGATCCTTGGGCGACTTGTTGCGGGTCGCCAGCACCAACTGCCACGCCACTTGGGCCAGCCAGACGGGCGCTTGCTGATCGTGTGGGTCCGCGCCAGCCAAGTCGGCGAGCTCCGCGCGCAGGCTGCCTTCGTTGCCGCCTACCCAATGGTGCAACCACGGTTGTTTGGCCACCGCGTCTGGGTGCAACAGGGCCGATGTCGCAAGGTCGGCCACTTCGCGCCGCGCCAACAGCACCTGCCCGTCGCGCGGCGCGATCGCCAGCGCCGCCCGCAGGTGCACCGTCGCCTTGGCCGCCTCGCCGGCGCTCTTGGCGAGGTGAAACAGCACCAACCTTTGGCGAATACCGTCGTACTTGGCGTCCGGCTGGTCAACCAGCCACTGGGCGTGCGGCTTGGCCGGATCGGGCGAGCCGGTCTTCAGGGCCATGTCGAGCAGCAGGTACTGGACAATCGGCCGCAAGTCCTCGCCCTTGGGGTCCGGCACCGCCAGCGCCAGCGTCAGCAGCAGCTCTTTGGCCCGACCGAGGTCGCCCGCGCGCAGGGCGACCAGCGCCGTGGCAAACTGGCTCAGCGGCGACTTGGCATCGGCACCGAGGATAACCTTGAATTTCTTGGCTAAATCCTCTGCGTCGACCCGAAAATCCTTGGCGTAGTGGCCCAGCTTGTCGCCCAGCCAGGCCGCGAACTGGTTGTCGAGCACTGACGACGACACGCCATAGACCTGCTGGATCAGTTCGGCCGTCGGCTTGCCACTCTTGTGCAGAAGCGAGAGCTTGCGGACCTTGTCGCGGCCAAACTTGTCGGCGAGGAACTCGACCTCTCGCATCGACTGGTCGTAGGCATCTAAAATGTCTTGCATCGAGCGCGCCTGGGAAAATGCCAAGTTGAACTTGTCGAGGTTGGCCAACCGGCCGTGGGTCAGGCGATCCCACGCGCGCCGATCGTTGCCTTGCCGCCAGCGCGGGTCGGCCCACACCGTCTCCATCATCGCCAGGCCTTCGGTCAGCCAGCGCGGCACCCGACCGTCGCTAGCCTGGATGTGGTAGACATGCGAAAGCTCATGGAACAGCACCATTTTCCAGTTGAACGGGTCGGCCATCGGCGATCGCGATGTGACCAGATGGCCAAAGCAAACCGCATGAGCGCCCATCTGCGGCAGGCCAACCGTGCGCACCGCAAACTGCTGAACTTCCGGAAAGATCTCGACTTGCAGCGGTCGCTCTGGTCCAAAACCGTAAGCCTTGGTCAGCGTCTGCACCGCCTCTTGCAAAAAGGGCAGCACAGCCCGCTCCAGCGCCTTGCGCTCCTTCTTGTGCAGGCGCAGGTCGACGTGGCTGCCAGGCAAAAGCACCATGTTCTTGAGTACATCGTCGTACAGGATCGACAACTGGTTGCTGGTCCGCACGTCATACGGATCGCCGCCGTAGGCCAACTCAAGCTCTTTCTTAGCTTTGGCATCGTCGGCAATACGGGCATAGGCCACGCCCAGCGCCGCGTGGGCCGGCCACAGCTCAGGGTCGCGCTTGAGCGCTTCCTGCAGCAACTCGCGCACTTCGCGGTAGCGGTGGGCCATCTCCAAGTGCGCGGCGGCGGTCAGGTGCAGCTGGCCATCGCTGGGGTTGAGCGTGCGCACGGCCTTGTCGCTGACCGCCCACAGCGCTTCGTCGTCGCTGACCTTGGCGGCAGCACCTTGAATATACAGCAGCTCCTGAAAATCGACGCGCTTGGTCAGGCCCTCTTTGGCCATCCGCTTGGCGGTGGCGACGTCCTCATCGTGCAACGCCACGTCGGCGCGCAGCGCCATGGCCTCCAGCACCCCGGGCTGCTTGGTCAGCAGTTCGTCCAACCGCTTGCGGGCCTTGGCAATGTCGCCGTCGCTGGCGAGGTCAATGCGCGCCATGCCGCACAGCGCCGCGGCATCGTGCGGGTTGATCGCCAGCACGGCCTTGAACGCCACATCGGCATCGCGGTAGTTGTACTTGGCCAGGTACAGTTGCCCCAGCGCCAGCTCACAGGCCACAGCTTCGATTGGGCCTTCGGTGCCGTCTTTGGCCGCAAGCAGGACTTGCAAGGCGTCTTTGTAGTAGCCATTGAGCGCCAGCGACTCGGCGACAGCCAGCTTATCGCGCGTCTCAGTGACCTTGCCGTCCTGGTACAAGTCCGCCAGTGGATCCAATAGCTTGCGGGCCTCGACCGCCTTGCCCAGCTGGTACAGTTGCGCGCCCAGCGCGACCCGCAGCGGCAGGTGCTTGGGGTGCGCTTGGGCGGCTTTGAGCAAGAATCTGAGGCGGTCCGGCGCCGTGCCGCTGACGCGCTCGATCTCGGCCCATGCCAGCAGGGCGTCGGCGGTGGCTTTCGTGCCCTGCACATGCGGTGCCAGAACCGCGCGGGCAAACGCCGCTTGGCCTCGCGTCAGCCAAATCTGCACAAGACCCAGCGCTTCACTGTCAGTCCACGGCGCAGTCTGCAACTGCGCGGCATTGGGGTCACCCGTTGCGCGACTGCGCGCCGCCTGCAGGTACACCCGCAGCGCAGCGTCGGTGTCCCCGTGCAGCAGGTAATCGCCGACTTCGCGCTGCAGCGGCGACTCGTCGGCCGACGTCTGCGCCGGGATGAGCCAAGCACAAGCGAGCACCAACATCGACACAATGAGGCGGGTGGGGCGGATTTTGAAGAGCGGAAGTAGCAGCATCGCGCGATTGCCGTGGACCATCGGGGCCCGCTTGCTCAGACGCACCAGCCGCGCCGAGGATGGCAGCCGGTTGCCGTCCACCACGGTCGTGGTCACAGCCCGCCGATGATCATCCAGTGGCCGCCCTCGCGGGCAAAGCGCATGCGGATGCTGTCGTCGGTCTTGACGTACTGGTCGGTGTTGCCCTCAGAAATCAAGGTCCGGCCGGAGTAGAAATATTCGCACCAGGCGGTGTCGCCCGCGACATCGATCTCGCGCAACTGGATCGCCAAGTGCAAGCGCTTGACATTCTTGAGCAGCATCGCCAGCCGGGGCATCAGCTTGTCGTAGCCGTAGTCGTCGCTGGCATCGTCGGTGGTGCCGCCATTTTCGAAGTATTTTTTGGAGACCATGCCGCGAATCGCTTCAATGTCCTGGGCTTCGACTGCGGCGTGGTAGGCCTGCACCACCTGGAACACCGCGCGGTTCTCGTCGGTCGCTGGGATCTTCTTGCCGACGTCGAGGTAGCCCGGCCCGCACCCAGCTTGGCAAAGCAGCGCGCAGGTACACAGACAAATCATCAAAAAGCGGAACAGTGGCATGGCGATCACTTGGGCAGTCGACAGGGCTACCGCCGGCAGAGGGTACGGTCAGGGCGGCCGATCGTCAAACAACGGCTTGCCTTTGGCTATTCCGCAAGCGGCCATCCAGTTGGCAAGGCGGGCTGATGCTGCGACGGTTGCAGCGCCCGGTGCAGCCTTGGGCCACCGGTAGGCGGACTGCCCCGTGACGACCCGGTTGCCTCTTACGCCCGCAGCTGCGGCGCCCCATGTGGCGGTCATCGGCGCGGGCTTGCGACCCACCCAGCCAACGTAACAGGCAACGCCATGACCTCGGGTCATGGCGATCCTGTAGAGGGCCGCGCTACAAAGGCTTGCTGGGCGCAAATCCAGGACCGAGCGGGTGAAGATTTTTAGAATGGCAATTTCAGCGCTTTGCCAGCCGGCCTCGGCGGCGCAATGGTCGCAAGCTGAAAACTTTCATTCTAGGTATCCGACGCCCAAGCACATCGCAGCCTTAGCATCGCGTTGGCCCCGACGGCGGACCAGCGCATGCCGGGCAGCCTGCAGCGGGCTTGAATGACCCACGCGTGGACGCTTTCCATCGCGCCGGAGCCAATCAGCGCTTGCTGGTCGCGCAGCCATGCGTAGCG
>CANMNA010000066.1 GCA_947499075.1 Myxococcales bacterium | reverse complement strand
GCGACTGGAAATCTTCGACTGCTCTGGGCATTGCCCGATGGAAGAGGAACCGGCGCTGTTCAACCGCGAGGTGCTGCGGTTTTTGGGTGCTACCTAAGAGGGTGTATTCGATTGTGTCAACTGAAAACCTTAGCGTTGTTGACGGCTTGAGACGCCGTCGCGATGAATTGCGCGGCTACAGGTGACGGCGCCCGCCTGGGCGGGCGCCCGGCCGGGTGTTGGCGTAGGCCGACACCGTTACCTGTAGCCGCAGAATTTATTCTGACGGTGAAAATGTGAAGGTCTTCGGTCTTCGCGAGCCCCGCGCAGGCCGCCTTTTCGAATACACTAAGGAACTGTGAAAATTTAAGGCGATCGAATGGGTTATCGACCGGAGCGGCGAGTCGGCTGTCAAGCCGAGAGCTTGCGACCCACCTAGCAGGCTGGAACTGTCCAAGTTATTCTTGGACAGTTCCTAAGAGGCCTTGCCGGGAGCACAGCAGGCGCCACTTGGCAGCTGTTGCGCCAACGGGTAACCGCTTGCGCTGTCTGGGGCTACTGCGTCTGGCGCTGTCTGGGGCTACTGCGTCTGGCACTGTCTGGGGCTACTGCGTCTGGCACTGTCTGGGGCTACTGCGTCTGGCGCTGTCTGGGGCTACTGCGTCTGGCGCTGTCTGGGGCTACTGCGTCTGGCGCTGCAGCGTCGGCACTGGGCTTTGCGGGCGACGCTGGCGGAGCGCCACAGGCCGCGAGCAGCAACGCCCAAACAAGGCAAACCTTTACTTGGGCTTGCACAGCAGTGTCGTACCAGAGACGACGCACACCTCATCGACGCCACAGGTCTTGATCACGGTCTTGGCGCCCTGAACCTGCACACTGGACGAGCACTTGGTCGGCGACACGCCATCGCAGCCGTAGACAACCGCGACCTTGTAGCCCAGGTTGCCGTCGCACTCAAAGGTGTTGTTGACCGCAAACGTCCCGCAGGCATAGCCCTTGGCTTGCACGACGTTGTTGGCCACATCACAGCACACGCCGCTGCTGCAGCACCCGGCGGTCGGCTTGGCCACGCACTTGCCGCTGACGATGTCGCAGGCTGCGTACTCGCAGGGGCCCGGTTGCGCGCTGGGATCGTTGACACAGTCATCGTCTTTGACACAGCACCCGGGCTTTTGGGTGCCGAGGCACTCGCCGCTGGCGTCGCACTTGGCACCCGTCACGCACTGGCTGCCGATGCTGCAGGTGGCGCCCGCTTTGATGGTCCAGTCCGCGGGCTTGGTCGCGTCGCAAACTTTGCATCCGCCCGAACCTGCCGCGGCCTTGCCGTTGGCCACGCAGGCGCCTTCGATGCTGCAGAAGCCGGCTTTGGACGTCCACCCAACTTTGGACTTGGTGGTGTCGCAGACCTGGCAAGCGTCCGCGGCGTTGACGGCCTTGTCGGCGACGCACTGGCCGTCGATGCTGCAAAAGCCAGCCTTGCCGGCCCAGGCCGTGGGGCTCGCGACCGGGTCGCAGACTTGGCAGGTGCTGGCCGGGTTGACGGCACCGGACGCATAACACTTGTCCATGATGAAGCAATTTCCGGACTTGACGCTCCACGCCGAAGTCGACTTGGCGGTGTCGCAGATGGCGCAGCTTGCCGTGCCGTTGGCGGCACCCGAGGCGACGCACTGCCCATCGATGGCGCACTTGCCGGCTTTGGCCGTCCAGGCATCGGTCTTCTTGGCGGGGTCACAAGTGGCGCATCCGCCCGACGCTGGGTCTTCGTCGCCGGCCTTGTGGCATTTTCCATCGATCAAGCACTGGCCGGTGGCGGTCTTGTTGGTGCAGGTGCCCTTGTCGCAGAAGTCGAGCGTACAGGCGATGCCGTCGTTGCAGTCCATCGGCTGCTTGGTGCAGGTGCCAGAGATGCACTTGGCGGTGCTGCAGGCGTCGCCGGCTGGGCACTCGCTGTCGTTTTGGCAACACGACTTCATCGGCTGCTGAAAGCAAAATCCGTTGTTCTTGTTGCATGAATCGCTGGTGCAGTCGTTGCCGTCGTCGCAGTCGGTGTCCTTGGCGCACTTGCAGATTTCCTGAAAGCCCGCGCAGCACGAATTCTCGCCGACGCACAACACGCTGCAGTGGCAAGGGTTGTCCTCGAGGTAGATGCCGCAGTGGCCTTCGCAGGTGGTGATCACCGGCTTGGTCTCCGGCCCGCTGTCCGCGCTGGGCTCGCTGTCTTCGGTGGCGCTATCGACACTGCCGCCGTCGCCGGGCCCGCTGTCGCTCGGCGCGTCACTGGGCCCACCGAGATCCAAGGTCAGCGTCTCGGGTACGCGCGACGCTGTGTCGGGGTTGCTGGTGCGACGGTTGGTGTCGTCGGGCGTAAACTGTGCACCCGTATCGGGCGTGGCAGTGCCAGAGTCAGGCAGCTCAATGGCCTCTTCGGGCGGCGCAGACTCGCATCCCAGCGCCAGCACAAGACCCACAACCCTCCAGTATCGAACCACTTGTTCCTCCCAAACGCACAGGCGATGCCCAGACCGCTGGGGCATTGTAGCGGTTGTCTTCGCTAGCCGCGACTGCTTGCCCAAGTCGCCGACGAGATCCGCCGCGGCCCCCGATTTGAGACGGATCAACCAGTTGGGTCCACTGGCAAACCGCAGCGGGAACCGTTGCGGGGATGCCGTCGCAATCAATTGCGCGGCTACAGGTGACGGCACCCGCCTGCGCGGGTGCCCGGCCGGGTGTCGACGTAGGCCGACACCATGACCTGTAGCCGCAGAATTTATTCTGACGGTGAAAATAGGGAGATTGGCGGTCTTGATGTGGCCTGGCGCAGGTTGGTTTTTTGGCTAGGCCCCCTCTGAGATGCAGATCAAGGAACAAGGCACTCAGTGAGTGAGGCGTACTCTAGTACGCCGCAGCGAGAGAAGCGACGCAGTGACACAGAGATGCGCTCAAAGCGGGGGATCGCGGCCTTGCGCAACCACCTGCTCCCGCCTACCCTATCGCGCCTTGCCGTGGGCTGCAGCGCCATTTTGCGCGCCGCTCCGGGCGGGCGCAGGACCACGATGTTCTCCAAACTGCTCGCAAAAGCGTTCGGCACCAAGAACGACCGCGAACTGAAGAAAATCCAGCCGATCGTCGCCCAAGTCAACGCGCTCGAGCCGCGCATCAAGGCACTGGACGACGATGGCCTGCGCGCCATGACCGCCCAGTTCAAGGAAAAAATCAGCCAAGGGGCCAGCTTGGACGACGTGCTGCCCGAGGCGTTTGCGGTGGTGCGCGAAGCCGCGTGGCGGCGCTTGGGCCAGCGGCACTACGACGTGCAATTGATCGGCGGCTACGCGCTACACAAGGGCACCGTCGCTGAAATGCGCACCGGTGAAGGCAAAACGCTGGTGGCGACACTGCCAGCGTACCTCAACGCGTTGACCGGTAAGGGCGTCCACGTCGTCACGGTCAACGACTATCTGGCGGCCCGCGACTGCGAGTGGATGAGCAAGATCTACAATTTCTTGGGCCTTTCCAGCGGCGTGGTCACCACCAACATCGACGAATTCCGGCGGCGGCAGGCCTACAACGCCGACATCACCTACGGCCAGAACAACGAGTTAGGCTTCGATTATCTGCGCGACAACATGAAGTATTCGCTCGACGAGTACGTGCACCGCTACCTGAGCACCGCGCACGATGCCAAAGCCGACAAGCTGCTGCACTTTGCGATTGTCGACGAAGTGGACTCGATCCTGATCGACGAAGCGCGCACGCCGCTCATCATCAGCGGGCGCGGCGAAGACAGCACCGAACCGTACATCCGCGCCAACGCGATTGTGGCGTTCCTCAAGCGCGAACTCGATTACATCGTCGACGAAAAAGCCCACTTGGTGTCGCTGACCGAGTCGGGCGTTGACAAGGTCGAAGCGCGCCTCAAGGTGCCCAACATCTACGACGCCGAGCACATGAGCTGGCTGCATTACATCCACGCCGCGCTCAAGGCCCACAACCTGTTCCGCCTCGAGGTCAACTATCTGATTGAAGATGGCAAAATTATCATCATCGACGAGCACACCGGCCGCAAGATGCCGGGTCGACGCTGGAGCGATGGCATTCACCAGTCGATCGAAGCCAAAGAGGGCCTCAAGGTCCAAGAAGAGACCCAGACCCTGGCGACGATCACGTTTCAGAACTATTTCCGCATGTACGAGAAGCTGTGCGGCATGACGGGCACGGCCGAGACCGAAGCCGAGGAGTTTGCCAAGATCTACAACTTGGACGTGCTGGTCATCCCGACCAACAAGCAAAAGCACCGTTTTGATCACGAAGACGTGGTCTACAAGACCGAGCGCGCCAAGTTCCGTCACGCGATCGAGCACATCAAGGAGTCGCACGCCAAGGGTCAGCCGATCCTGGTCGGCACCATCAGCGTGGAGAAGTCGCAGTTTCTGTCGACGCTGTTGGAGCAGGAAGAAATTCCGCACAACATCTTGAACGCCAAGCAGCACGCCCGCGAAGCCGACATCGTGGCCCAAGCGGGGCGGCTGGGTGCGGTGACCATTTCGACCAACATGGCAGGCCGCGGCACCGACATCTTGCTGGGCGGCAACCCCGAACTGATGGCGCGCGCCGACGTGTTTGGCAGTGGTGCGGTGCACCAGCACTTTGACGAGAACCACCCCGATTACGTCGAAGCGCTGCAACGGTGGCGGGTAGTCTGCGCCGAAGAGAAGCAAAAAGTGATTGCGGCCGGTGGCTTGCTGATTCTGGGCACCGAGCGTCACGAGTCGCGGCGCATTGACAACCAGCTGCGCGGTCGCGCGGGTCGGCAAGGCGATCCGGGCGAGTCGGCGTTCTACCTATCGCTCGACGACGACTTGATGCGGATCTTTGGCGGCGATCGTCTGCGCAAGATTATGGAGTTTTTGAAGATTCCCGAAGACGAGCCGATCGTGGCGACCAGTGTCTCCAATGCCATTTCCGACGCGCAGAAGCGCCTGGAAGGCCAGCACTTTGATGCCAGAAAGAGTGTGCTCGAGTACGACGACGTGATGAACCTGCAGCGCAAAGCGATTTACGCGCTGCGGCGGCGGGTGCTTGCGACCAACAACACTGAAGAGTTGGTCACTTCGGCGATCTCAGCGGTGCTGTACCGCCGCATCGACACGTCGTGTCCGCAAAAGTCCAACCCGCTGGATTGGGATCTGGAACAACTCGAAGACCAGCTTTTTGCGCTGACCCAGGAAGATCTCGATCTGGCGGACGTGCCGCGCGAGTTCGATCCGCTGGTCGATAGCGTCGAGAAGCACCTGTTGGCCGAGTACACCGACCGGCGCAGGAAGCTCATCGACCAGATCCTGCACACCATTGACCACGACGAGGGCGATGAGAGCGAGGCGATGGCCAAGGCCCTGGAACAGTGGAGCTACTACGAGCGCGAAGGCTATCTGCGCGGGATCGACACCCACTGGCGCGAGCACTTGCGGACGATGGAAGGGCTCAAAGAGGGCGTGTACCTCGAGGCCTATGCCCAAAAAGACCCCAAGCTCATCTACAAAAAGCAGGGCTACGAGCTGTTCAAGCAGATGATCGACCGCATTGAAGCCCAGCTGGTCGAGCAAATGTTCCATGTCGAGGTCAAATCGGCCGATGAACTGGAGCGGCTGCGTCAGCAAGCCGAGCAGCGGCGGGCGCTGGCCAAGCGCGCCTTGGAAGAAATTCACACTTCGCAAAGCCTGCATGACGAAGCGGAGGCGCTGAGCGCGCCGGCACCGACCAAGCGGCCGCAGCAAGCGGCGCAGGCCCCCAAGCCGGCCGCGCCGCCGCTGTCGCCGACCAAGCTCGAGCAGGCCAAGCGCCGCGCCAAGCGCATGCAAGAGAAGGCCGGATGGGCCCGCGAGGTGTGGGCGCGCAAGAAGGTCGAGCTGCAGCAGCTGCAGGCCCAAGCCGGTGGCGAGCCGGGCGATGCGCTGGCCGCGCCACTGATGACGCTGGCCAACAGCGGCGCGCGCCCGGCAGTGCAGGCCCAGGCGCCGGAGCCAGTCAAGCCCGAGACGTTTCGGCGCGAGCGGCCCAAGATTGGCCGCAACGATCCGTGCTGGTGCGGCAGTGGCCAAAAGTACAAGAAATGTCACATGGCGGCCGACGAGACGGCCCACGGTTGACCTGCGGCACTCAGGTTGACAACCTAGAGGTGGGCAGCGCGAACCTGCGGGTCAAGCGTCTGCAGCTACGGGCACCGCGAGGGTCTGCTCGGGTCCCAATCTGAGGGTGTGACTTTGCCTGAGCTGTTCGGCAATCGCTACGAAGTCATCGAGCGCGTCGGCGACGGCGGCATGGCCACGGTCTACCGCGGCATCGACCACCAACTGAAGCGCGAAGTGGCGATCAAGGTCATGCATCCGCACTTGGCGGCGCGCAAGGACGCGCGGCTGCGGTTTTCGCGCGAAGCGGAGAATGTGGCGCGGGTCAAGCACCCCAACATCGTCGATGTCTACGATTCTTCGGCGGTGGACGACGAAAAAAGCTACATGATCACCGAGTTCGTCCACGGCGAAACGCTGTCGTCGTTTGTAGCTGGCCACGGTCCCTTCCTGCCGCAATGCGCGGCACTGGTCGGCCATGCGATTGCCGGGGCGCTGTACCTCGCGCACCAAAAGAACCTCGTCCACCGCGACATCAAGCCCGACAACTTGATGGTTTCGGTCGATGGCCAAATCAAGCTCATGGACTTTGGCATCTCGTCGGCGCTGGACACCCAAGGGCTGACCGCGACTGGCGCCATTGTCGGCTCGCCGGCCCACATGGCGCCGGAGCAGATCGAGGGCGAAGAAGTCGATCACCGTGCCGACCTGTTCGCGTTTGGCATCGTGCTGTATTTTTTGGTGACGCGCCGCCTGCCGTTTGCGGCCAGCAACCCGCAAGCCCTGTTTCGCCAGATTCTGGAAGGCACCCACGATCCGGCGAGTCACCACAATCCAGCGGTTGATCGCCAGTTTGAGGCGATCATCGAGCAGTGCCTGTCTCGCTACCGCGCCGACCGGTTTGCCAATGCCCAGGATCTGCAGGCGGCGCTGGCGCAGTACCTCAAGCAGTTCCGCATGAGCGACGTGGCGACGCTGTTACCGAGGTTTCTCAAGGGTCCCGAGCTGTTTGCCTTCGACGTCCGGCCGGCGCTGGTGCAAGAATGGACGGTCGAAGGCCGGCGCTTGGCGGGCGCTGGCCAATTGGCGCTGGCAATCGACGCGTTTAACCGTGCGCTGGCCATCGATCCCGAGGCCGATGATCCGAAAAAGGGCTTGTCGGAGTTGACGGCACGGACACGGCGGCGCCGCCAGTTGACCCGGGCGGCGACGGTGCTAGCGGTGGTCATGGTCGCCATCGGCGCCTCGGCTGCGGTGGCCGTTTGGCTCGAGCCGCTGCCGCATCTGCCCAAGTGGACCGGTCCGGCGCGGGCGGTCGCGACCCAGCCGCTGCCGGCCGGTCCCAACATCGCCAGCCCGCTGGTGGTGGTCGCCGAACTGCCGGTGGTGGTCGCGGCCGCGCCGGCGCCGCCGCCAACGCCGACGATGGTGGCCGACAGCGTCGAGCGGGTAGTGCTCAAGTCAGAGGACTTCGAGAGGGCCCGGCCGCACAAGAGAGACCAAGTCACGCCGGAGAGGCCCGGCAGCAAAAAGGGCCCACCTACGCTGCAAGCCGACCCCAAGCTGACGCCGCTGCCAGTGGTCGAAGACTTGGTCGATGTCCAACTGTCGTGCGTGCCGGCCTCGGGCGCGCTGCGGTTCCACGGCACGCTGTATGACGGCGTGGCCATGCTCAAGCTACGGCCAGGGATGTACACGTTTACGTGTACCTTTCCGGAGAATCTGTGCTTGGAGTGCCACCCTGTGATGCGGCCGTTTACGCTCACGCCGCCCACCAACAAAGACGACAAGAGGATGTTCAAGGCGTTTATGGCGGATGCGCGGGGGTAGGGCTGGCGCGTCTCCGCCTGCGGCAACACACCAACCCGTCACGGCAACGCCAACTGCTTCTTGACGACCCCCGGCCGTGCCTGTAGCCAGCTGAGCAACTTGGGCCAACTGGCCTGATACTGAGCGAGAGTCGATTCTCATTTGACGTCGGCAACTTGCAACGCATCGACTTGAGCGTGCCACTTGGTCGCCAACTGCGCGACATCCACCGCTGCAACCACCGCCAGGGTGGCAACGACCGCCTGCTTGCTTGTGCCGCAGAGTCGCCGGGCAAGGCACCGTCGTAAATCACGCTGCTGTTGGCGTCGACATGCGCGGCAATAAACTCAAAATCGTCAGCTGTCACGCCGGAATACGGGTTCTTGAGCGGGCCAAACTGATGGGTGTAGCCATGCAGGAACAGGCGACCGCCTCGCTGCCTCGCGTACTTGACGGCTGCCAGCGTCGCCGGCCGGTCCTTCCAGTGCAGCGTCAGGGGAACGCCGATGTTAAATGCCCCCAACGAATCGCCGTACAGCGGAATCAGCGCGATGCTGAACGGCACGTGCTCGCTGGCCAGGTAGTCGGCAATCACCCGCAACTGCTTCGGAACTGTCCAAGTATAACTTGGACAGTTCGTGCTTGCTTGGTGGGTCGCAAGCTTGCGACCCACTCAGCCAGCAAATGGGCCACCGACAAAATCGACCTGATTTTGCCGGTGCCCTTAGGGTCCTGCGACGCGTTGGCATCTCTAAGGTCGAGCCATCGACCCGCACCGCAGTGGCGAGCGTGCTGACCAGCTGCGGATTGGTCACCGAGACTTCACCGAGCCCTGAGGCATGGCTCGGATCGCGGGTGAGCCCAGCTTCGCGATACAGAACGGCATCGATGGCGCTGAGATCGAGCCAAGTCAGCTTGTAGCCGTAGGATCCCGAGAAATCCTTGACTCGATTCACCAATTGCCAGATGTTGTCGTAGATCCAGATGACGGGCGTTTGGTCCAGGAAGACGTCGTCTAAGAACGCCAGCGGCAGCAGCTCGTCGTAGGTTGAACCAAGGCACACCGCAGCCTGATAGTTAAGCAATTCTGACGCCTTGTATTTAGACACTGGCGCGCAGGTCACCTGACCAAAGTGGCTCACCAGCGCTTGTGCCGCCATCGCGTAGAGCTCGCCGAGCCATCCATACGTCGACGTCGTGTCGTACAAGATCAGCGCGCCACTTGGCGCCTTGCCAAAGGCCGGTGGCATCCACAACCGTTCGGGAGGTCTGCGGTCGGTTCCGGGCAGCGTGGGCAGCATCCGAACCAGCCGACCGTCGACCCTCACCGCCGGGCTGTTGCCCCCAAAATCCACCGGAAACCGGTTGGTGCTGTGCAGAACGGGCTTTGCAATCGGCGGCAGCGTCGACTCAGCCAGCTTGGCGGGCGGCGCCGCACGGGAGTTTGCAGCAACGTTGGCGGCGGCGCTGGTCCTGACAGCCAAATCAGACGGCTGACACGCGGGCACCACGGGCAACAAGCACGCCAGCGCGACGCGCCAAAGCCAGACGTGGCGTCCCAGGCCGCTGGGATCGCCGTCGAACTCAAACGCGCAACAAGCTTGGCGCCAACGGTCACTTCGCGTCCAGCGACCCGCGATCCCCCACTTTGAGCGCATCTCTGCGTCACTGCGTCGCTTCTCTCGCTGCGGCGTACCTGAGTACGCCTCGCTCTTTGAGCTCCTTGTTCCTTGATCTGCATCTCAAATCGGGGGCCGCGGGAGATTTCTGTGGCGAATTTAGGCGACCCAGCCCGCTAGACATCGGCCGCCACCTGCGCTACCAAGCCGGCGTGCCACTGCCCGCCGAGACAACCGGTCGCCACCCCCTGCACGGCTCGCCGTGGCGGCGGACCATCGCGCTGCTGTGGCACCGCATCGCCGTTGCGCCCTGGGACCGCATCGATGCCCGCAACAAGGGCCAAAGCCATGTCGGCGACCTGACGTCGCGCCAGGCGGCCATCGTCACCGTGATCACGACGTGCTTGATGCTGATCACGCTGCGGTTTGTGGTGATGGACAGCGACGTGCAAGAGCATCTCGCCAATGGGCTGGAGTCGCTGGTCCACCAGTTTGCGCCCAAGCTCTACGTCGCGACGCTGCGGGCCCATTCGCTGTGGGTCCATCTGGCGTGGATTACCGGATGCATCACGGTCTACCTGCTGATCCCAGCGGTGGTCCTGCACGCGCTGTTTGGCTTGAAGCTGCGCGAAATCTATTTGATGCCGTGCGATTATTTCAAAAAGCTGCCGATCTACGCGCTGCTGTTTCTGCCCGTCGGACTGACGGTGGTCGCGGCGGCGAGTCAGCCCGATTTCCAGCTGCAGTATCCGTTCTATACCGGTTTGCACCTGTGGGACCAACTGACGTGGGAGCTGGCGTACGCCGCGCAGTTCTTTGCGCTGGAATTCTTCTTTCGCGGCTTTATCCTGCGCGGGCTATCGGCGGAGATGGGCGCCTCAGCGGTGCTGGCGATGGCGATGCCGTACTGCATGTTGCACTATGGCAAGCCGCTGCCCGAGTGCCTTGGCTCGATTGCAGCCGGCACCGTGCTGGGGATCCTGGCGATGGACACCAAGAGCATCTGGGGCGGCGTGACCATTCACGTCGCCGTCGCGTGGTCGATGGACGCGGCCGCGCTGGTTCAAAAATCGGGGCGACCGCACTTCTAGCGGCACCCACAACGGAGATGAGATGAGCGACAAGCCATTCGATACGCCCCTGTGCCGCGACGCCAAGATCGAGATTCCGATCATCTGCGGCGCCATGTACCCGTGCAGCAACTGGGAATTGGTGGCGGCGGCCAGCAAAGCCGGCGGCATCGGCATTGTCCAACCGATCTCGCTGGTCTATGCCCAAAAGATCGACTTCCGCGAAGGTCTGCGCAAGATCAACGCGTTTGCTGGCAAGCCGGTCGGCATGAACGTGCTGACCGAGGCCAGCTCCAAGATCTACGTCGACCGCATGCGCCGCTGGGTCGACATCGCGCTGGAGGAGGGCGTGCGCTACTTCGTCAGTTCGTTGGGCAACCCGCGCTGGATCGTCGACCGGGTCAAGCCGCACGGTGGCGTGGTCTACCACGATGTGACCGAGAAGAAGTGGGCGCTCAAGGCGCTGCAAGCCGGCGTGCAAGGGCTGATTGCGGTGAACAAGGCAGCGGGCGGGCACGCGGGGGCCAAAGCCGAGCGCGAGCTGCTCGAAGAACTGGCGCCGCTGGGCGTGCCGGTGGTGTGCGCGGGCGGTATCGGCGACGAAGCTGATTTTGTGCGGGTCATGCAGTTGGGCTACGCGGGCGTCCAGCTGGGCACGCGGTTTATTGCGACGACCGAGTGTACGGCGCATGACGGCTACAAGCAGGCGATCCTCAAGGCCGAAGCCAAGGACATCGTGCTGACCGAGAAGATCTCGGGCGTGCCGGTGGCGGTGATTCGCTCGCCGTACATTGACGCCGTGGGTACCCACGCCAGCGGTTTGGCCAAGCTGCTGCTGCGCAATGCCAAGACCAAGCATTACATGCGCATGTACTACAGCTTGCAGTCGCTGTGGAAGCTCAAGCGCGCCAACGCCGGCGGCAAGGGCTACGAGGATTACTTTCAGGCTGGGCAGAGCGTGGCCGGAATCGAGCGGATTGAGCCGACCGGCGAGATCATCGCGCGGTGGGCGCAGGCGGCTAGGGCATCTTGATCTGCAGGCCTGGGGTGATGACATCGGGTAGGCCGATTTCGGCGGCGGTGACTTTTTTGACTTTGATTGGGTTCACAAGGGTGGTACCTGCCGAGTTGGCCTTTTCTTTGCAGGATCCGACCCAACCAGTACACGACGCGACCACCAAGGCATTGTACTTCTTGTCGGAGTAATTCTTACCGTTAGGAACTGTCCAACATCAAGTTGGACAGTTTGCGCTGGCTGGGTGGGTCGCAAGCTCGCGGCCTGACAGCCGACTCGCCGCTCCTGAGGAGCCAAAAGTGATCGGGTAGTTTCTTGACAGTTCCTTAGGGCCCCGGCGAAATTAAGTCGATCAGCAGTAGGTTTGGCACCGTTGCCGCGCGTCGAACGCTTTCGCGAGCTTGGCAACCAACGCAGCAAGCAAACGAGCCACCAACAAAATCGACTAGATTTTGTTGGCGCTCTTACTTGCTTCGGTGACGTACCACCCGTTGCTACCCATTGGCACGGCGAAGTGGGCCAGCCAAAGCGCTTCGGCAGCTCCGGGCGCGACCGCGTTGCCGGTGCAACTGGGCCCGTCGAAATTGACGTTGTAAAAGCTTGTGTTTGGGCTGCCGTCGATTTGGAGTTCAAGGATCACGCCGGTATTGGTCACGATCGTCACGTACTGTGCCGGCACGGCCTGCAACGCCCTGTTGAGGTTGATAAACTGCCCAAGCACCACCCCCGCCCCGTCGATCACCACCGGCCCGCCGCCGCCGCCCTTCAACCCTGCGACCGTCGCCACCAACCCATCGACCGTGGCCTTGAGCTGCCCGCTCGCCACCGCCGCCGGCCCCGCGGTCTTGGCCGAATCGGCCTCTAGCGCGTAGGGCGTTGCCGCCACGTGCACCCGCGGCAACGCGGTCTTGGCCGCGCCGACCACCGTCTCGCTCCACAGGTCCGGCGTGTCGTGCACGGCTTGCACGCAGTCGGCGGGCATCGCCACCGAGAACCGCCCGGTCCCCGCTTCAGCTTGCACCGCCGCCGCTTTGCACTTCAGGTTGCCGCCAGCAGCCGCATCGTACAGCGCGACTTCGACGGGCACCGCCGTCGCACACGGCTTGCCCGCCGCGTCAGTCACCGTGGCGCCGTAGACCAGCGGCGTTTGCACAGGCGCGCCCGAAGCCATGACCTTGGCGCCGAGAAAGCCAGCGGCCACGGCGAGTGCGACGGTGAGCACCCAGAGGAGAGATTTTTTGCATAGCCGACGGCTTCTTGCGGTTGGGAGCGAATGACCTGCAGGGAAGACCTGTCGCGGCGGCGGTGCAAGAAGCGGTGGCAGATTCAGCCCGCGAGCCAGCCACCGAGCTCGCGCACCGCGTCCTCAAACGGCACGACCTGCACACCGTCCACCACATAGCGCACTGCACCGCCATAAATCAGCCAAGGTTTGGCCATCGGATAATCCTGCTGTAGCGCCCGCAAGCCAGCCAGATCGCTGGGCCGCACCTTGTCCGCCCGCTTGACCTCAAACGCCAGTAGGCCGCGCTCGCCATAGGCCACGAAGTCCACTTCCAGCCCAGCCCTTGTGCGCCAATAATGCAGGCGATAGCCCAGATTCGCCGCGCTGTTGTGCGCCAAGATCTCTTGCAGCAACAGGGTCTCCAGTGCCGCGCCTTCAATCTCAGCCGGGCTGTCCAGCGGACCTCGCGGTCGTATGGCGCGGTACACGCCAGCGTCAAACAGATAGAACTTCGGATGCTGCGCGAGCGCGCGCTGGGCCCGCCGCGTGAACACCGGCAAGCGCACCGCGAGCAGCAGGTCTTCGAGCAGCTCAAAGTGGCTTTGCACCGTCTTGGCCGGCAGCCCGCAGTCGGTCGCCACGGCCTGCATGCTCAGCTGCGCAGCCTGGCTGAACGAAGCTGCCTCCAAAAACCGGCCGAAGTTGCCAATGTTGCGGACCAGAGCCTCTTGGCGCACCTCTTCGCGCAGAAACGTCCCGACGTAGCTGCGCAAGTAGGCCGCCGGGTCATGGCGATCCTGTAGAGGTAGGTGGAGATCTCCGTTCCGGCCACTTTGACGGGGCGGCACTGGCCCTTGTCATGGGCGCAAAAGATCGGAGGCGTGGCCGGTGCGAACTGACAAGGCTGATTGAGCCAGGCCACGTCTGCGTACGGCGCCAAGCACATGGCCGTCGCGAACTGGTAATCGGCGGTGTTGCACGACAACGCCAATGACGAGATCGCAGCGTCGCACAAGGCGATCAGGGCGGGTTCAAGCTGGAGCTTGCCGCTGAATAGTGCGGTGGCGTAGGGCTCAAACAGGGCGATATTTCCGCAATCATTGGCCAATTAGTTCAAGCACGCTGATTTTTGCCCAGCGCAGCAATTGCCAACAGCTTCGCACAGCTGCGTGACACGGTTTGCGCACAGTTTTTTTCCAGTCCTTGTTTGGCGAATCCGTCGCCGATCCAGAGTCGGCGCCGGCGCCGGAGCACAGGCAACAGTGCACCCCACCGCCGACCAGCATCGGGCAGCCGTGCTCGTCCATGCCGCCGAAGCCGCCATCCTGGTCCATCGGTACTGGCCCGGGACACAGCGGCGCATCGGCCTTTGCGGGCACCACGGGCAGCGTGATGCGGCGTGAGGCGGCGACCACCCGCGATCCCCCGCGGGAGATTTCTGTGGGGAATTTGGGCCACAGCCCCACCTTCGCGGTCGGGTCGGCCCATGCTACACTGCGGCAAGCGCCCGACGCTGCGCTGTGGAGTTGTCGCCATGCAATACCCCGCCCTGCTCCATCCTGGCGAAGATGGTTGGATCATTGCAGAATGCCCCTGCCTACCCGGCTGCGTCACGCAAGGGCGCACCCGAGCTGAGGCCTTAGCGAATCTTCGAGAAGCCATCGCACTGAATCTGGAATCGCTCCCGGCCGATCAGGCGCCGGTCGCAAGCCGCTATGAGTTTGCAGAAGTCAGCGTTGCGACCTGATGTCCGCGTTGCCGCTGATCTCTGGTGACCGCTGCGTAGCTATTTTGCGCAGCTTTGGCTACATCGGCGGCCGACAACGCGGCTCGCACGTTCGGTTGGAGGCACCACATCGCCCGCCCGTGACAGTGCCGCTACACCATGAACTCGACCGTGGCACGCTGCGCGCGATCCTGCGTGCCGCTGAGATCACAGCTGAAGTGTTTGTGGCGGCAGCGCAACACTGAGTAGGCGGACCTGGCCGGCTGCGATAGAACATCGTGAAAAGGGGCGCGGGCCAGCGTGAAGGGCACGGTTTGCCGATGATAGCGCGGGTTATGCTCCCGGCGCAGTCACCAAAGGTCACCCAGCGTCCACCCCCCGCCGCAATTCCGCCACCATCTCCGCGCGCCCCACCGCCTGCTGTGTCCCATTGCGCAAGTCCTTGACGACCACAGTGCCCGCCGCCAGCTCGTCCGGCCCCAACACCAGCACCAGCTTGGCCCCGCGCTTGGCCGCCCGCTCAAACTGCTTGCCGAGCTTGCCGCCGGCCAAGTCGACCTCACAGCGCAAGCCCGCCGCCCGCACCTCTTGG
>CANMNA010000065.1 GCA_947499075.1 Myxococcales bacterium | reverse complement strand
GGCGGACCTCATCGAAGATGCCCTGCGGGCGCTGCTGTTGCGCACCCCCAAGCGGGCCCAAGAGCGGATCGGCGCCGCGGTGGGCAAGCTCAAAGATGTGCCGATGGCGGGCGATGAGCGGCTGTTTGGGCGGCTGTACAAGGCCCAAGCGCTGGCGCTGCTGGCGACAGGTGACTTGGTCCCGGCCCGCGATGCGCTGATCAAATCGCTGGTGCTTGTCAGCGGTCAAAAGGAAGAGGAGTACGCAGCCTACGGCAGCCAGAGCCGAGATTTGTTCAACACTGTCAATCAGTTGGTCGGAAAATCTGGCACTGGTGACCTCAAAATTGCCGTCCGCGGCGGCAAAGCCGACATCTGGATCGACGGCCAGTGGCGCGGGGCAGGGACCGCACAAGCCAATGGCCTGGCGATTGGCACCCACCGCGTCACCGTACGGCAAAGCGGCATGGTCGGCGAGCGCCGGTTTGTCGATGTCGTTGTTGGCAAAGGCGGCAGCGCCGAATTCGACCTCAAGGCCGCGCCATTTGGACCCGATTTGGAACAAGGCCGCGCGGTCCTTGCCACCAACTTCAAGCAACCCAGCGTGGTCGAAGACAAGATGCGCGAACTGCGCAACCACTTGGGCGCCGACCAAATGGTGGTCGTGCGGTCTGCCAGCGACAAGAAGAGCACCAAGCTGGAAGGCTACTTCCTGTCCGCTGACGGCGGATTCCGCAAAGTCGAGGCCTCGGTCGACAAGGATGCAAGCTACTTCGACAAACTCGGCGACTTCTTAGCAGGCGTGGCCGGGGCCAAGCTAGGCCCCGATCCGCAGTCTACCGCATTGGATCTGCGCCAAAGCGCAGTTGTGACCACGGGTGCAGTGCGCAAGGCTGGCACAGATGCCGCGATCGACCCCAATGCTCCCCTGTTTGACGACGAGAAGAGCAAGGTCAAACCCATTACCTCAGAGTGGTGGTTCTGGACCGCGGTCGTCGCCGGCGCCAGTGTCATCGGCGGTGGTCTGTACCTGCTGACCAAGGGGCAAGCGGCCGAGGCCTCGGGTGCAGTCGGCACTGTGACCATCTCCGTCAACAAGGCCGTGACGCCATAGGCACCCGAACATGATCACGCCCGCTGGTCGGCGGCGGCCGGCAACCAGGCTCCTGGTCTCGACACGGCCGGTTGTCGGCGTCATCGCGACAGTGCTGGTCAGCTGGGGATTCTGCCACGATGCCTTTGCACGCGCCCGCGACTGGATGGACCTGCGCCGCGGCGGTGCCCCCGCCATCATCGCCTCGGCCCGTCAAGAGTCGGCGCTCAAGCCGTGGTCGGCGACCTATCGTACCAAGCTCGAGGCCGGCCACCCGCTCGCGCCCAAAGTGCCCGGTGAGCTGACGCTGACGGTCGCGCGCAGTCCTTCGGCGCCCGCTGCCTTGGGCGGCACCATGTTGGTGCTGTTTCGGGCCCCGGCATCGCTTGCGGGCGTCGGTTTGGTGGTCCAAGGTGGCAAGGCTTGGCTGCGCCTGCCCGGCGGCAAGGCGGTGGCGGCCACGCCCAAGCTTTTGGCGCAGCCGCTGCCTGGCCTAGACGTACCGCTCATCGCGTTTGCGCCGCTGGAGATCGCCGCGCTGCACAGTGCCGAACTCGAAGGCGAGTTCGAGGACACCGCCATGCTTCGGCTCAAGCCCGAGTACACCAGTGGCCCTGATGTGCCGGTGATGAAGGCCGGGGTCTCCAAGCGCTGGGGCGTGTGGACCTTAGGAGAAGTAGATGATCACAAAGGTCAAATGCTAGGTTTGATCGAATGGCTGGAACTCTCCGAGCGTCAGGGACAAGTGGTACCGGCCGTGCTGCGGTTGCAGCCTAAGTCAGGCAATCGCGCTGCCGTGACGTTGCAGTTGGTCACCGTCGACGTGGGCAAGGTCTTCGCCTTCAGCCCAAAGTCGCTGAAATGACGCTGGCGCGTTGCGGCCGGCCAGTCGAAAAAAACGCGCAATATTGGGATCTTAATCGCCATGCGTGGCCACTTGCGGCGACCGGGGCCTCCGGCTATGCTCGCTTGGCCTGAGCGCGCACCTTGTTGGTCAGCGTTCGGGTCGCCATTTGTCCAGAAACTGCTGCATTTGCAATGGGTTTTGGCACTGCCCTACCTAGGTTCGAGGCCTGAGCATGAACATCGCCCGCATCGCCCGTACGCCCCGCATCGCCATTGCCGCCGTGCTCGCCGCGACGTGCTGGTTCGGCCGCGTTCCCGCCAGCCACGCTGTCGAAGTGACCGACGTGCTCGACGCGTTCGACGACGACAACAACGACCCGTTCGATGGCTCCTTGCGGTTGCGCTTCCAGTCGGAGACGCGCAATTCCGCGATCGGTCGCCAAGTGCGCTGCCTCAAAAATGACGCGCTGGGTGCCCCTTGCCCCAATGGCAGCGGTTTTGTACTGGCCCGCGAACTGGAGTACCAGCGGGTGCGCAACACCATGAACTTGGACTTCCGGATCGGTGTCTTCAAGGATCTGGAACTGTACGCGACAGTCCCGATCGTCATCTCCGACGACTGGAAGCACGACTTCTCCACAGGCGTGACGCGCGGCAACTCGACGATCCTGCCCTATCAGGACAAGACCACCGGCTCGCTCGCCGACCGATCGGCGCTGTTCAAGGTGCCCTACCAGTCGACTTCTCGCGCTGGCCTCGGTGATATGCACTTGGGCTTTAAGTGGTCGCCATTCAACTATTATCGCGATTCCAGCGAGCCGACGTGGGTGTTCCAGATTGACTATACTGCGCCCACTGGTACGGCGATGAAGGCCGACAACGATGGCGTCGGCTATGGCCTGCACGAGCTGACGTTGGCTACGACTATCTCGCGGCGGGCACTGCGGATTTTCGAGCCGTTCTTCAACATCCACATTACGCCGGTGCGCGCAGGCAGTAGCAGTGGCCTGTTTACCAAGCGTGGCGCGACCCAGAATTTCGTTGAACCCGGCTTGACGGGTGGGACGAACTTCGGCCTGACCCTGGTGCCGTGGGAAAACGCCAAGCAAGAGGAGCGGTTTGAGATCGAGACAGGCATCGGCTTTGACTATGTCTACCGCGGCCGCGAATACACCGAAGTGTGGGAGGCGTTGGCGAGCCCGACCAACCCGTGCAAGCCGTCCGAAGGGTGCTCCAACATCCTGTACTCGATGTCGGAGCTCGACCCGGTCACCGGCAAGCCGAAGCGGACCGATGGCATCACCGAAGTCGAGCCGTACGCGCGCTTTCAGGGCTGGGCCGCCATTCATTACCAACCGATTCAGTACTTTCAGCTGTCGGCGCGCATTGGTTACGCCCGCGAGACGCCGCACTTCATCACCTACGGCGACGTCGGCAAGGATTTGGACGGCCGAGAGCAAGTTTCCGCTTACAATACCAACGGCCAAAACGAGTTCAGCCCGGTGTATCTGCCGGCCGTCGACACGGTCGGCCAGCGGCTGCGGGTGCTCGATGTCTCGAATCTGGCGATGCAGTTCGCGATTTCCGGCAAGTTCTAAGGTCGACGCGCGTCGACTGTGTCCCGCACAGAAATTCACGGGTGATCGGGCCGCATCACGCACAATTGCGTTGAAGGCCGCCGAAAAAGTCTCTACGCTGAGAAGTTGTCCGACGGCCACATGGCCCGATCGGACCGGAGGCCGCGATGGGCAGGATCAGGGCGTGGGTAGCATGTGCAGCGGCAGCCTTGGCCGCCGTCGCAGCGGGATGTGGCGGAACAGGCACACCGAGCGGTGCCGCCTTTGCATCGGCCACAACAGCTTGTGTCGTCGCCTCGGACTGTCCCGCTGGGCAAACGTGCATCGCAGGAGCCTGTGGCACCAAAGAGTGCACCACGGTTGCAGACTGCAGCGGCTTGCCGTGCGTGGGCGGCAAGTGCACGCCGCTGGCCAACTTCGGCAAAGACGGAAGCGCCAGCGACACCGATGCCAGCGCGCCCACGACCGAAAAAGCTGATGCTGCGGTCACAAAAGACAGTACTGCCGATGCGCCCGCCGCCGTTTGGGCCGGCATCACCCCCAACGGTACTGAGTGCAAAGTCGATCAGGACTGCGACGACAAGGCCGCCTGTTCACTGGACAAGTGCGTCGCCGGCTATTGTTACCACCCTAAGAAGTCCGACCCGGCCTGCGGCTGCTCCAAGACCGGCGACTGCGACGACAGCAACAGTTGCAGCGCCAACATTTGCAAGAACGGCGTCTGCAGCTATTCCAAGTACACCAACCCCAACAAGCCGGATCCCAGCTGTTGCAGTTCGGACATGGAGTGCGTCGATCCCGCCGGCACTGCCGAGGGCAAGTGCATGGAGTATCACTGTATATTCAAATCGTTGGTCACCTGCAAAGACGCCTCGGCCTGCAACGACAACAACAGCTGCACCACCGACAAGTGCAGCGAGGGCTACTGCAGCAACATTGCCGCCGCCGGTTGCTGTGTCTCGGCTGCCGATTGCGGCGATGGCAACCCGTGTAGCGTCGACAGCTGCAAGGGCGGTGCCTGTGGGCACTCGGCAGCAACCTCGGCCGGATGCTGCGGCGATGATGCCGGATGCGACGACGACATCAAGTGCACCATCGACACCTGCACCGCTTTTCAGTGCAAGCACGAGCCGGGCGATGCCGGATGCTGCGTGACCGACAGCCAATGCAACGACAGCAACACATGCACGGTCGATACCTGCGCCAAAGGCAACTGCGCTTACAAGCCGGGGCCGAATTGCTGTAGCTCGGGCGCCGACTGCGACGACAAGGACATGTGCACCACTGACAGCTGCGACGCGGGTCAGTGCGGCCACACCCCGGCTGTGGGATGTTGCAAGAATGACTTTGAGTGCGACGACAACGATCCCAAGACTGAGGACGCTTGCACCGACAACAAGTGCCAAAACGTCGCCAAAGGCGGCGGCGGCGGCAGTTGCCTGAGCAACGCCCAGTGCAACGACTTTGACGCCTGCACCACCGACACCTGCCTCGCCGGCACCTGCAAAAACACCGCGATCGTGCCTTGCGGCGGCGGCGCAGGGTCGTGCGCGGGCAAGTGCGGATCGCTCGACCCGGTCGGCGGATGCTTCTGCGACAGCATGTGCCAAGGCAACGGCGACTGTTGCAGCGACTACGGCGTGCAATGCGCGGGCGGCGGCAACGTGCCCAAGTGCGGCGACGGCAAGTGCGCGGCTTTGGGCGAGAACTGCAGCAACTGCCCAGCCGATTGTGGCCCGTGCAACGTGCCCAAGTGCGGTGACGGCAAGTGCGATGCGGCGACCGAGAGCTGCATCACCTGCGCGGCCGACTGTGGCCCTTGCGGCGGCGGCGGCGGCAAGAATACCTGCGTCGGCAGCTGCGGTGGGCCGTCCAAGACCGGTTCCTGCTTCTGCGACGATGGGTGTACCGGTGCTGGCGATTGCTGCGCGGACTTCAAAGCCGTGTGCGGCGGCGCCGGCACCAACCCGAATACCTGCGCCGGCGTGTGCGGCACCAAGGCCAAAGCGCCGGGCACCTGCTGGTGCGACAATGCGTGTTCCAACGCAAGCGACTGCTGCCCCGATTTCAAGACGCTGTGCGGCGGCGGCGGCAACATGTGTGGCAAGCTCGGACCCCAAACCTGCAACGGCAAGTGCGGCGGCCAAGGTGCCGGCGGATGCTGGTGCGACGCCAGTTGCACCAATCTGGGCGACTGCTGCCCGGACTTCGCTTTTTGCGGATGTCCCTGACGCTGGCATAGCGCAGGCAGGCTTGCGTGTTAATTTGGCGCCGATTTGGTGCCGATTTGGCGCCGCGTGTGCCCATTGACGGGGCTGCCTCGCCAGGAGAATGTAGATGCTCAATCAACTCAAAGACATGGCAGCCAAGCAGGTCGGCAAGGTGCTGGCCAGCGATGCCGCAATGCAGATGCTCAGCAACCAGCAGCTCAAGACTGCGGTTGTCACCGCGATCAACCTGCGGGCTGAAGCGCGCGATGCGGTCGAGAAGCGTGTGCGCGATGTGGCGTCGGCGCTCGAACTGGTCACCCACGAAGACGTAGCCAAGCTGCGGCGGTCGATTCGCGATCTGGAAGATCACTTGGCCGAGCTGCAGGATCAACTCGCGCAGGCCCAGGCCGACCTGGCCGGCGCCAAGCCAGACGTCGAGCCAGTTGCACCTGCACCTGAAGTCGCTGCGCCCGCGCCAGCCAAGCGTGGACGCAAGCCAAAAGCAGCGTAGGCACGACGCAGAGGAACCGACTATGGCCGTGCTGGCAATTCTGACTTTTCCGGACGAGGCGCTGCGCAAGCGTTGCAGCGAAGTCACGCGCTTCGATGCCGAATTGCACAAGATGCTGGACGACCTGGCCCAGACGATGCAGTCGCAGGAAGGCATTGGGCTGGCGGCCAATCAAGTCGGTGATTTGCGACGGATGTTCCTGATGGACGTGCCGCTGGGCAAAGACGACAAGACGGGCGAGGAGCTCCGCACCGGTTTGCTCGAGATCATCAACCCGCGCATCGCCAGTAAGCGTGGCGAAGTGCGGTTTGAAGAGGGTTGCCTGTCGTTTCCGGGTATCTACGAAAATGTGATTCGCGCCAACGAGGTAGAGCTGCACTGGCAAAATCGCGCGGGCGAACCCATGCAGGCCAAGATGCAAGGGCTGGTGGCGATCTGTGCCCAGCATGAGTTCGATCACTTGGAAGGGATTACGTTTGTCGAGCGACTCAGCCCACTCAAGCGCCGCCTGGCGATGCGCGAGTATGAGCGCGCCAACCGCGAGGCTATCGGAGACAAGCAGTTTCGGGCCAAAGCCCGCCAGCGCCGCCAGCCGCAGCAAATTTCTTAGCGCGCGATGGCCATTGTCTTTTTTGGCTCGCCAGATTTTGCCGTCACGATTCTAGAGGCGCTGGTGCACGCTGGGGTCCACGTCAGTGCCGTCGTCACGCAGCCTGACAAGCCGGCTGGGCGCGGCAATCAGCTCAAGCCGCCAGCGGTCAAGGCATTTGCGCTGGCCCGCGGCATGGCGTGCTACCAGCCCGTCAAGGTCCGCGACGGTGGGCTGGCGCAGTGGTTACGCGAGCAGCAGCCCGATCTGGCAGTGGTGGCGGCGTACGGCCGAATCCTGACCCAAGAAGTGCTCGATGTGCCTCGGCTGGGGTGCGTCAACGTCCACGCCTCGCTGTTGCCGCGGTGGCGGGGCGCGTCGCCGATCGCGCGGGCGATCGCTGCGGGTGACAAGCAGGCCGGCGTGTGCCTGATGCAGATGGACGCGGGCCTGGACACGGGTCCAGAGCTGGCGCGCGCGGCGCTACCGATAAGCGACGACGACACGACGCCTGTGCTGCAGACCAAGCTGGCCGCGCTCGGTGGGCAACTGTTGGTCCAGCATTGGGCGCAGCTGCTCGGCGGTGAGTTGGTGGCGCGTCCGCAGCCCACAGAAGGCATCACGTGGGCGCCGCCGATTGAGAAGGCCGAGGGGCAACTGCAACTTGCGCTGCCGGCTGTGGCGCTGCATGCCCAAGTGCGCGCGATGCAGCCATGGCCGGGCGCGATCCTGCGGACGGTGCTGGGCGAGGACTGGAAAATCGGCGCGCAAGGCCTGCAGGTGCGCCAAGGGCAGGGCAGAGTCGGCACGATTGCCGGCATCGACCGCGAGCGGGTGTGGCTCCAGTGCGGCGTGGATCAGGTGGGCGTGGCGTGGCTGCAGCGGCCGAACAAGACCGCGGCGCCGGCCCCGGATGTGCTGCGTGGTGTGCGCTTGGACCCTGCCGCGAGCTTGGTGGGCGATGGCTGACAACGGGGCAACTTCAGCGCGCATCGCCATGATCGGATGCGGCAATTTGGGATCGGCGATTGTCCAACGCTGGCTGAGCAGCGCAACGTTGACGGTGGACCAATTGACGGCCTGCACCGCGCGGGAGCACACCAGCCAGCAGCTGGCGCGCACGTTGGGCATCGCGTGTTCCACGGATCTGGCACGCACGCTCGCGAGCGCCGACGTCGCCGTTTTGGCCTTCAAACCGCAGCAGCGTGCCTTGCTGTTGCCGCGCCTGGCTGCGTTGCCGCAGCGCCCCCTGTGGATTTCGCTGCTCGCTGGCGTGCCGTTGGCCGAGCTGCAGGCGACATTGGGCGGACGGGTGGTGCGGTGGATGCCCAACACGCCGGTTGCCGTGGGCGCAGGGATGGTGGCGCAGTGTACAACGGCGGCGGTCGGCGCCGACGACCTGACGACGTGCGCACAATTGTTGCGACCGCTGGGTGCGTCGCTTGGGCTGGCTGAGGCCCAATTCGATGCCTTCACAGCGGTTGCCGGTTGTGGGCCAGCCTACGTGTTCGCGTTTTGCGAGGCACTGGCAGCGGCGGCAACGGCACAAGGCCTAGACGAAGCGACAGCCGGTGAGATTGCCCGCCAGACCATGATTGGTGCGGCACAGTTGCTGGCAGTGTCGTCAGAGCCAATGGCGGTGCTGCGCCAGCAAGTGACCAGTAAGGGCGGCATGACCGAGGCGGCGCTGGCCAGCCTAGGCGCACAGCACTGGGCCGGGGTGTTGGATCAAGCGGTGGCCGCGGCCGTTGCACAGGCCAAGCAACTCCGAGCGTGAACGGCTACTTCGCCATGATCCCCAAGTGCCGCAGCAGCGACTCTGCGGTGTTGTGCAGGCGCTGAGCAATTTCGGGATCCTCAAAACTTCTGGCTACTTCTCGGGCCTCGGTCAACGCGTCGAGCGCCTCAAGTGCCCGGTCGTCGGCCAGGTAGAATGCGACCATCGCCAGCACGGCCAGCGAAAAGCCGACCGCGTCGCCCAAGTCCTGCGCTTCCAGTACAGACTCAGCCATGGCATTGACTGCGGCACCGGTGCTCTTGATCTGGCTGAGATCAAATGGCATCCCCAACCACGGATCTCCTTGGCCATTCTGCACCAGCGACTTGCGGCCAGACGCTACGGCGCTCGTCGCCGCCACGACCGCCGCATGGAAATCGTTGGTCTGGACCCAGATCGCCGCCTGCAGCGCGCGCAAGTTGGCCGCCTCTGCCCAGGCCAACTCGGCCTCGCACACGCCCACTGCGTCTTGCACGCACACTGCTGCGCGCGCCGGATGGCCCGTGCGCAGCCACAGCTGGGCCAGCGACGCCTGGCTGGCAAACGCCAAAAATGTCAGCGCATCGACGCGCGGCAGCTGCAGCCGGCCCAACTCTGCCAACTCACTGCGCAGCCGCACCATGTCGCCCACGGCGCCGCGGTAAGACACCCGGGCCAGCAGCATCTCGGCCTGAATCCAGCGCTGACGATCGGTCAAGTCCAGCGTGCGTGCGGCGACTTGGTCCCACGCCGCCGCCATCATGCGAATGTCATGGTTGGCGTCGACGGGTGACTTGTGGGCCAAATAGGGAATCCGGATGGCCCGAATCAGCACTTCGGTTGCGTAATCTGCCATTTCAATTGCGCGGTCCAGGGCGTGCTCGGCCGCCGCCATGCCCATCGCCGTCTGGTGGGCGCACAGCGCGGTGCGGGCGATCGCAGCCAGCATGCGCACTTCGATATCGGCCGGGCATTGCTCACCGAGCTCGACCACCAGCGAGCGCACGTAGCCCAGCCACGCCGATCGGCGACCGACAGCCGAGCTCAGTGCGGCGATTTGCTCGACCCAGTCCAAAGTTGTGCGGGCCGCGAGTGCCGCGTCGTTGGATCGCACGTTGTCGAACGCCGGCTCCAGCTCGTCCAGCAGGTGCAGGGGCAGCGTCGAGCGGTCGCTCAATTCCATTGCCGTTGCGGGCCTTTGGGTGGTTCGCACCCAGTACCCGCAGCATAGCGGGCCAATTAAGCATGGCACGGCTCGGGGCGGGTCGCGAATTTCTTGCAGCTTTTGCTGAGCCTTCGCCCATTGCTGCGGCTTCTGTGGCGCGCTACGCTTGTGCGGCCGTCTTCTGGCGGGGCGACCGGTCATGTCTGCAGCTTTACCCGCGAAGCCCACTACTTTAGTCATCGGCATCGCAGGCGGCACCGGCGCCGGCAAGACCACGATTGCGCGCACGGTCGTGAGCGAACTCGCCGGCGAGTCTGTCACGCTGATTGAGCACGACAGCTACTACCGCGATCGCCCAGAACTGCCTTTTGATGCTCGGCAATTGCTCAACTACGATCACCCAGACAGCCTCGAGAGCGAGCTGTTGGCCCAGCACCTGGATCAGCTCGCGGCGGGTATCGCCGTGCAGCGCCCCAACTACGATTTTCTGCAGCACCGGCGCACCGATCACACCACGCGGCTGGAGCCGACGCGGGTGGTGGTGGTCGAGGGGATTCTGATTTTTGCCGAGCCGGCGCTTCGCGAGCGCTTTGATGTCAAGGTTTTTGTCGATACGCCGGCCGACATTCGGGTGCTGCGGCGCATCCGCCGCGACATGGAGCGCCGCGGTCGCCAGTTTGACGACATCCGCCGCCAGTACATGAAGACGGTGCGGCCGATGCACGAGGCGTTTGTCGAGCCGTCTCGGCGCTATGCCGATGTCATCATTCCAGAAGGTGGCAGCAATCAGGTCGCGGTCGAGATGGTCGTGGCGCGCTTGCGCAAAGCGCTGCGGCCGTGACCGCGGAAAAAGACTTGACTTCGCCGCAGGTTGCCGTGTAATTGTTGAGCCTTTTTGGCCCCAATGGAGCTTGAGCATGTCCACTTCGACTTCGTCATCCGCTGCCCCCGCCGCCGTTGCCTACCCCGCTCGCAGCTACGCTTTTGCCGAAGCTGGCCAAGCCTTGAACTGGATTGGCGGCAAGCTTGTCCCGTCCGCGAGCAGGGAGCTGCTCGATGTCACCAACCCGCGCTTTGGCAAGGTGATGGGGCAAGTCGCCCTGTCCGATAGCCGCGATGTCCAAGCAGCCGTGCTCGCTGCCAAAGCTGCGCTGCCCGGGTGGCGGAACACGCCGATGAAAGAGCGGGCGCAGGTACTGTTCCGCCTCAAGGCGCTGCTCGAGCGCGACATGGACGAGCTGTGCTGGCTGCTCTCAGCCGAGAATGGCAAGACCTATGCAGAGGCCAAAGGCGACATCGAAAAGGGCATTGAGTGCATCGAATTTGCGATCTCGCTGCCCAATCTCGCGGCGGGTGGGCAAATCGACGTCAGCCGCGGTGTCAATTGCGAAGTCACGTATGAGCCGCTTGGCATCGTGGGTGGCATTGTGCCGTTCAATTTTCCGCTGATGGTGCCGCTGTGGATGATTCCCAACGCGCTGGTGGCCGGCAATTGTTTTGTGCTCAAGCCGTCTGAAGTCGTGCCATATGGCGCGGTGCGGCTGGGGCAATACCTCAAACTGGCGGGCTTGCCTGATGGCGTGTTCCAGACCATCAACGGCCAACAGCCGGCGGTCGAAGCGCTGGTCGACCATCCAGATATCCAGGCGATCGGCTTTGTCGGCTCGACCCGGGTGGCCAAGCTGCTCTATGGCCGGGGCAGCGTGCTGGGCAAGCGCATGTTGTGCTTGGGCGGGGCCAAGAACCACGTGCTGGTGGTGCCCGATGCCGATCTGGACCTGACCGCCAGCAACGTCGTGGCCAGCTCATTTGGTTGCGCCGGCCAGCGCTGCATGGCCAGTTCGCTGATGGTGGCCGTCGGACCGACGCAGCGCATCATCGACGCGATGGTCGCCAACGCCAGCAAGATTGTGCTGGGCCAAGACATGGGCGCAGTTATCTCTGCCGCCGCCAAAGAGCGCATTGAGCGCTACATTGCCCAAGCAGAGGCGGGCGGTGCCAAGGTCCTCATCGATGGCCGCAACGCTACGGTTGCCGGATGTGGCGGCGGCTACTGGGTCGGCCCGACGATTCTCGACAACGTCGCTGCCGACATGCCCGCTGCCTGCGACGAGATTTTTGGCCCGGTGCTGACAATCGTGCGGGCGCGCTCGCTCGACGAGGCCATCGCCGTCGAAAACGGCAGCCAATACGGCAACGGCGCCGCGATTTTCACGACATCAGGTGCCGTGGCACGCTACGCTGTCGAGCGACTCGAAGCCGGGATGGTCGGCGTCAACATTGGCGTGCCCGTGCCACGCGAACCGTTTGCTTTCGGTGGCTTTCACGACAGCAAATTTGGTCATGGCGACCTGACCGGCTGGGACGGCTTCCGCTTCTGGTCCCGGCCGAAGAAGGTCACCACCAAGTGGGCGCTTCAGCCCGACCAAAACTGGATGAATTAAGCCACCATGAGCCCCAAAGCCCACCCAGCTGACAAGCGCGTGATCCGCGTCGTCGCCGCCGAGATCAGCGATGGCGGCTCGCACTATCTGATTACGCAGCGGTTGCCACACGCAGCGATGCCCCTGCTGTGGGAGTTTCCGGGTGGCAAAGTCGAGCCGGGAGAGTCCGACGAGGAAGCCCTGCGCCGCGAAATCAAAGAAGAGCTCGACGTGCAGATTGCGGTCGGCGCCAAGACGGTCCAAACGCTGCGCGACTATGACAATTACCGCATCGATTTTCACTGCTTTGCCGCGCAGATCGTCCAAGGCCATCCGCAGCGCATCGGCGTGTGGGATTTCCGCTGGGTGCAGCCGCAAGAGCTGGGCGATTATCGGTTTCCGCCGGCTGACCAGGAGACGATCGACCGGCTGGTGGGTCTAGACGGGTGACCGACCTCAGGTGTCCGTCGGCAGGCAATCCAGAGCAAAACGAAATAGCTGCCGAGAGCAAGGTGGCCAAGCCGGCCGTAGCGGGAGATCTCTGTCGGCGATCGCGGGATGCTGATCACGTTGCCCTCCCATGACCTCGGTTGTACCATCGCCGTCGCAGACCGCAATGGGCCAGCGACAAGGAGTCCGAAAATGGCAGCAACCAAAGTGCTGACCGCGGTGGCCGTCGGTCTGGTGACCGTCGCAGTCGCTGGCGCGGCTGTCTGGTACATGAGCGGACACTTTGGCGGCGGCGGACCGAGCCTGCTCGACGACTTGGACAGCGCCAATACCGTGGCCGCGGCCGATTTGCGGCACCTGGAGCAGCTGAGCCAGCGCAGCCTTGACACGCTGGCGACGATGCCGGCGCTGGGCGAGTTTGCCCTGCCCAAGCGCGAAGAGATCGTCGCTAAGCTCGGGGGCGATCCAGCCAAGCCAGAGGCGTGGGCCAACTGGGGCCTGGACCCGCAACAGGGGCTGGCGGTTGTGGTCGATCGCCGGGTGGTGCGGCCGCGCGGCGACAAGTCTGAGCCAGTGCCGATCCTGTTGGCACACGTGACGGACCGGGCCAAGCTTCAGGCTGCGCTCGGCAAAGCGGGTGTCACCGTCACACTGGGCAAGCAGCTGGGGGCGGCCCAACAGGTTGACGTTGCTGGCAACCCGTTTTGGCTGGCGACCCGCGGCGAAGCACTGGCGTTGGTGCCGATTGTGGGCGATCCCGCAGGCAAAGAAGCGGTCGCAACGCTCGCTGGTTTTGAAGCGTTTTTGCGCACCGATGGCACCAAGCTCGCGAGCGCCACGACCTACAAGTTCAATCGCCGCGCCTCGGGCGATGCTTTCTTCTTCACCTGGAGCGACAACGTCGCAGTCGCGCAGTGGGCTGGCCCGGGCAGCTTGCAGGCGGACATGGCATTTTACACCGCGCTTTTTCCCCACACCGTCGCCTGGTTCGGGACGACCACCGGCGTGCGCTTGCACGCCAGCGAGGCTGGCAGAGCCGCGCTGGCTGAGGTGGTCAAGCCCAAACGCAATCCCTTGCGGTGTGCCCGGTTGTTTCCCAAAACCGGTTGGGCCGCAGCCCGGGCGTCAGCCAACCTCGTCGACGCGATCGCTGGCGCCGGCAAGCTGCTGCCACCGTCTGCTTCGCCGGGCACCCGCACTGGCCTAGCGATGTCAACGAGCATGCTGGCCTTTGTTGGGGTCACCTGGTCCGAAGTCACCGACGCTCTGTCCGGTCACGCCTGTGCTGGTATCGACGTAGCCTCCCTGTACGGTGCCGTCAGCGGTGGCGGCAAGGTCATGCCCATTTGGCTCGGCGCCATTGGCGTTGTCGATGCACCCAAGGCTGATGCACTGGTTTCCAAGCTGATCACGTTGGTGCAAGGCAAGGGCGGCATGACGGCGACGCCGACCGAGGTCGCCGGCACCAAAGGATGGATGCTGCAGGCAGGCCCGGTATCCGCGGTCATCGTGCGTGCCGATGATGCGATCCTGGTCGGGCCAAGCGTGGCCGTGGTGGAGGCGGCGATCAACCGCAGCAACGACGAGTCGCTTGCGGCCACGTCGCTCAAATCTGCGCTTGACGGCAACGTGGTGCTGGGCTTTGGCGCCGACATGCAAGCCGCCATCGATATTGGCAAAGCCGCGTTGGGCGCCCAAGGCGGGGCCAAAGCGCTTGACCAGCAGAGCCTGAGCGTGTTGCTCGGCCAACTGCATGGCGAGCGCTACGCGGGCGCCTCGCTGGCCCTCGATGATGTCGGTCTGTTGCTCCGCGGCGAGGGCGATCCACTGCTTCAGGGGCTGGCAGGCCTGGGTTTGCCGGCGATGGCGGCGCTGGCGATTCCGGCGTTCACCAAATTCCAGCGTAAGGCCAAGCAGGTGCAAGCCGATGTCGAACTCAACCAACTGGGGCGCGCGGCCGTGGCCTATTTGGGCGAGCCCCACCCGGAGGCGGGCGGTGGATGCCAGTTTCCGGCTTCGACCGGACCCAATCCGCCGCAATCGTGCTGCGATCCTGTGGTCGACAAGGACGGGGACCGGCAGTGCGACCCGGGCACGTTCGTGAGCAACGCCGTGTGGCAGTCGCTGCGGTTCGCGCCGGACAAGACGCGCTACCAGTTCAGCTTTGAGTCGAGCGGCACGTTGGCCAGCGCGCTGTTCACCGCGCGTGCCTTCGGCGACGCCGACTGCGATGGATCGTTCAGCACGTTTGTGCTGCATGGCCACGGCGAAACCGACGCGGACGGCAAGTGCGCGGCGCGCATCGATGGGCCGGTTGTGTCAGAGAATCCAGACGACTAGTTGCTCGTTACACCGGTTGTGACCGGTTGCCACGGTCCGGGTAGGGGCGGGCCGGAGTTTACCCTGAGCTTGTCGAAGGGCGCCCGCCCGCCAGAGAGGTCCAGGCAACTAAGGAACGGTCAAGGAACAACTCGATCACTTTGGTGCTGCAAGGTGCGGCGAGTCGGCTGTCAAGCCGCGAGCTTGCCGCGATCCCCCGCTTTGAGCGCATCTCTGCGTCACTGCGTCGCTTCTCTCGCTGCGGCGTACCAGAGTACGCCTCGCTCTTTCAGCTCCTTGTTCCTTGATCTGCATCTCAAATCGGGGCCCGCGGGAGATTTCTGTGGGGAATTTG
>CANMNA010000064.1 GCA_947499075.1 Myxococcales bacterium | reverse complement strand
AAGTCTGTACCTGCGTCAGGTGCGGTCTGCTCAGACGGCGATGCGTGTACGACAGGCGACGCCTGTGGCGGCGGCAAGTGCGCGGGCAAGGCGCTGGTCTGCAACGACCAGGAGGCGTGCACCGACGACGCGTGTCAGGGCGGGTCCTGGGTGTTTCTGGCCAACACGGCGACGTGCACCGACGACGACCCGTGTACGGCTGGGGACTTCTGCTTTATCAAGAACTGCAAGTCGGGCGTTGGCAAAGCGGACTGTGCCGACAAGAGTCCTTGCACCGTCGACAACTGCGACGTCTTCAAGGGCTGTCAGCACGCGGCGGCGGTGGGCGCCCTCCAACCTCATCGGCGGGCGCTGTGCCAGGTCTTACCCTTGAATTCTTGTTCACTTCGTCCCTTGGAGCCCGAATGCCCGAAAAGCGCTCACCCACGATCACCACAGCTTTGCGGCGCAGCCGCGGCTGCAAGGCCGACTAAACGACGGCACTGGCAACGAGGGCAAGCAGGGGCCCTCACCCCGCCGCTTCGCGGCCGCCCCTCTCCCAAAGCATTGGGCGAGGGGCTGTCTAGACAAGGACTTGCCCGAGAGACCGACGTCTGACCATACCAAAGGAAGGCAACCGCCGATGCCCGACAAACCCGCCGACATCGCCCTGAACCGCCAGCTGCGCCGCGCCGCCACGGCCGCAGAGCAACAGCTGTGGGCGCTGATTCGCGGCCGCCAACTGGCCGGCGCCAAGTTGCGCCGCCAGCCTCATGTGTGCGGATGGGTCGTCGACTTCGCGTCGTTCGCCCACGCCCTGGTGGTCGAACTCGACGGCGGAATCCACTCCGAACCCGAAAATGCCGCGCACGACGCGCGGCACGACGCGCACCTCGCGGCCAATGGTTGGCGCGTGCTGCGGTTCCGCAATGCGCAGTTGACTGCTGACCCGCAGGCCGTGCTGCACGCGATCGAGACGACGCTGCGCGAGCGAGCCGCCGCCGCTACGACCCTTGGCTTGTCCAAATCTTCGTAAAATGGTCGATACTTACGCCAGAACGCCCCCCGCAATCATGCCCAATCCAGTGCGGCGAGTGTGCAGGCCGTAGCCCACAGTGGTGGAATCGTGGACGACCAGCACGGTCATCTTGGATTGCTGCACCCGCTGGCGGGTTTGCTCGAAGTGCTCGCTGGAACACGCCTCGACCGCCACGTTCTTATTGGCAAGGTACCGATAAAGCCCCGCCGCCTGTCCTGCGGCGCCGGCCATGCCGGGCAAACTCTGCTCTGGGTGGCGGAACGCGCTTTCCGCGAATTGAATTGCACGGTTGCACAGTCGCTTGTCGCCGAATGCCTTGACGCTGAACTCAGAGGCAAACGACACACAAAGTCCGCTGGCAACGTCGTATTCGCCTGTGCGTCCGACTTTGCCACCGCTCTTGCCGCCGGGGACGGTGCTGGTGTTCGAACTGGGAGTAGCCGGAGTGCAAGTGTTGATGGAGACTTTAGATCGCACACGCGATCCGCTGTCAAGGCCTGCCAACACAGCCGCACAAGCCGCGGAAAATGACCATGAATAATCAGGGCCCAACCGCAACAAGCCCAACACGGTACAAGCTGTGCACGGTCGGCGCCAAAGAGTCCGCCGCCGACTTCGTCCGCAGGGCCCGGCCAGCACGAGCACTGCGCAACAGGCGATCAAGGAAATCGGTGTAAAGCATAGAATTATTGGGACAAATTGAGATACGCCAGATCTTTAGACTGAAGTCCCGCGCGTTGCGACCCGCAGTCGGCACTGTGAAGTCGGAGGAAGCTTGAGAGAGATGTGACGCCGACATCGAGGCAACAGCTGAATGTGAAAGCTCTTTGCGCGATCCTGTTCGCGTGGGTCGCGTGGGTGAGTACGGCGGCGCCCCCCGAGAGGGAGAGGGTAAACATGGTAAATCAAGTGGTTGCGGGGAAAGGCCTGGGAGCGCGAACGGCCCAAACAGGGCCTCGTTCGCCACACCCGATCCTGTACTCCGCGATAATCTTGCTAGATTTTTCCTCTCTCACTCGGGGGAGGGACGGTCGGCAAAGCCGACCGGGGTGAGGCCGTCTGACAGGACCTCCGGCCAATCAATCGCCCGTAGCAGCTAGCACCGAAATTAGACATGATTGTGGGCGGTCAGCGGAAACGAACCCAACGGCCGGCGACCCGACTATTTCTCCCGGCGGCTGAAGCCGCGAGCAACAATTACAAAGCTTTGCCTGCGCAAGGCTGACTTGCCCCGCGGCAAAAACCAGCCCCGCGAAGGCGGGGCTTGGTAGATGTAGCCCGCGGCTTTTAGCCGCAGGGAGAAAGAACGATTTTGGTACAAGCAGTTGGGCCCTTGGCCCTGGACCAAAACGGCGGACCGCTCGACCAGAAGGGGCCGGGGTTCCTATCTGAAACCAGTCGCCACCGAACGGCGGCGGGGAAGGCCGAATGAGGAGCCGCGATTCTTGCGGTAGCCCGCGTGCCATAGTTCTCCCAAGACGACCAACTGCGGCCGATCGCGGCGGTCGCGCGGCCGGTGCTTGTGCCCACGCCCGCTCTTGGTCACAATCGGCGGCCCGGCCGACCCCGGCCGTGGATCGATGCTGACCGTGCCACGACCCTTGCTGCCACCGTTGCTGCGCACCCTGCTCCTGCCCCGGTTGGCGTTGCTTGCGCTGTGCGCGCTGCTTTTGGCGGGCACGTCAGGGTGTGAAAAGGCCCGTCAGGAGCGCGCCCACCGCGAAGCGATGGCCAAGATCGGGACCGCCATTGAGAAATACTCGACCGCCTCGGACCAAACCAACGGCGCCCACCGCGACGTGATCACGGCGTTTGCTGGTGCCAACGGCTCGACCAATTTACCCGACTACAAGGCCGCGCTGCGCACCAAAGTTGTGCCGGCGATGGACGAATTCATCGCCAAGCTCGCCACCATGCCGACCGAGACCCCCGAGCTCAAGGTGATCCATGGCCGCCTGACCGAAGCCTACCGGCGCGCCCGCGATGAGATCATCGACTTCGAGAAGGGGCTGCAGGATCCGCAAGGGCTGCGCCGCTTTGACGAAATTCGCGACGGCCTGCAGCACGCCGTGGCGGCCTACCGCGATCAGCTCGCCGCGTATTACCAGCGCCACGAACGGCAGTTGCGCAGAGATTCAGCCAAGGAGCTGGCCGGCGACACCACAACAACCGCAGCCCCGCCACCCGACCAGACTGTGACCGCAGCTGGACCGGTCACTGCCACAGTTGCGCGGCTACCCAGCGCCGCGAGTGCGACCGACAGGATCCGATGACGCCTGCTGCCGGCCCTCAAGGCGCCCATGCTCCAGCGCGCTGGCGGGTGTTGCTGCAAGCGATGCGTCCGCACCAATGGGTCAAAAATAGTTTTGTGCTCGCGCCCTTGCTGTTCGCGGGTCCTGAGCTGTCCCGCCAAGGCAAGCTGACGCCGGGCGTGGTCGTCGCGGTGGTGACTGCCACGCTGGCGTTCTGTCTGGCGTCGAGCGCGACCTATTTGCTCAACGACTTGCATGACATTGCCGGCGACCGCGCCCACCCGGTCAAGTGCAACCGACCGATTGCTTCAGGTGCCCTGCCGATCGCTGCGGCGTGGCGGGCCTTCGCAGTGCTGCTGACGGCGGCCCTGGTGCTGGCGTTGACCGTCAAGTGGACAGTGGCCGCCATCTGCAGCGGCTACTTCGCCATGAACGTCGCCTACTCCAAAGGCCTCAAGCGGATCGCCTACGTCGATGCGCTGGTGATCAGCGCCGGCTTTCTGCTGCGGGCGCTGGCCGGCGGCGAGGCAGCGGCAGTCCACCTGTCGCGCTGGCTGATCGGATGCACAGCGTTGTTGGCGCTGTTTTTGGCCCTGGGCAAGCGCAAGCACGAGCTGCTGACCAGCGCAGTCGCCCACCGCGCGGCGCTGCAGCAGTACCGCATTGAGCACCTCAACTTTGCGCTGGGGGTGCTGGCGACGGCCACCGCGATGACGTACTTTCAGTATACCCGCGATCCCACAACGATTCAGCGGTTTGCGACCGACGGCTTGATGTGGACCGTGCCCTTTGTGCTGTACGGCCTGTGGCGGTTTTACCAACTGCTCGACGACCGCGACACCGCCCAAAGCCCAACCGATCGCATGTTGCGCGACAAGCTGTTTCTGGCCAACGCTGGCGCGGGCTTGGCCAGCATCGGCTGGTGCCTGTACGGTGGGGCGTGCTGAATTTGCACGGCTCTTGGGCGCTCTGCACGGCACTGCTGCTGCACTGTGGCGCCGCGCCGCCCGAGGTCGAGACCAATCCGGTGCGCAAGGCGCTGCTGCAGGATCTCGCCGCAGCCCGGTCTGTGCCGGTGGTGCTACGCTACAACCCGGCTCAGTGCGCGTGCCCGGATTTTGAAGCCAAGATCGGTGCGCAGTGGTTGCGCGCCGAGTTGATCGCGGCCGAGCCGGTATCCTTTGCGACGTGGCGCGCGGCACTGGCGCAGGCGCCAGTAGACGCTTGGCCGCTCGGTGTCACGGTTGTAGGCAATCTGCACAAGCAGTTGTGGAGAACCGTCAATGGATTGTACGCTGTCCGCGTTGACGTCGCTGCGGTGGTTGCCCCGCTGGTGGCCGCACCAGAGGTACCCGTCGCTGCCCCGGACCCAGCCGCTGCGCCGCCGGTCACCTTGCCCCCGCCGGCTGTACCCAAGTGACCCTGCTGGCGACAAGACTGCCGGACGCTGTCTGCCCGGCTACCGCTCACGGAGAACTGCCATGCGACCGCTGACCCTTGGCTTCCAGACCATCTTGGCCCTGCTGCTGCCCGCCGCGCTCGCCCAAGGCCAGCAACTGCAGGTGCTCAAGCCGCGATTTGAGTTGCAAGTGCTGCTGCACAACAAGCCGGTGGGCACCGAAGTCCTGCGCAGCGCCAAGGGCGCCGAAGCCAATTATTACTCCAGCGAGGCCAAGCTCAAGGACAAGGTCAACAAGGTCTGGCGTGAATTCAAGCAACGCAGCCACTTGCAGCTGACAATCGCCGGTGAGGTCTCGCAGTTTGACCGCTGGGTCGATGTGACCGGCGCCACCCAAGGCACCAAGCTGTTCAACCTCGGCGGTCAGTGGCGGATCGCCGTAACCGAGCCGGCTTTTGAGGGCAAGAAACCCAAGCCCAAGGTGACCGACATCACCGCCGCTCAGCCGCTGGTGGTGCTCGACGAGCGGCTGCCGTCGCTGGTGTTTGTGGCGATCGAGCGGATGGCCGGCAAAGAGAGCTGTGATTACGTACGGATTGACAACGCGACCTTTGGCAAGCTGGCGCTCTCGACCGAGCATGTGGTCGACGGCAAGGGCGTCAAGTACCTGCGCCACCGCCTCACGGGTGACAAGGTCGACGCGTGGGTCCTGCGCGACGCCGAGGACAAGGTTTTGGCAATTCAGGGGTTAGGCGGCTGGAGCGCTGTCGTCGGCGGTGGCAAGGTGCCAGCAGATCTCAAGGTAGTTGAGGCTCCGGCCGCAGCGCCATCCGCGGCGCCGACGCCGACGGAATCACACAAAGCAAAGTAGTTACAAATCTCGCTCGGGCGCACTGTCATCGCCGGTCGCGGTCGGCGCCGTCGGCAGTTCCTCGCCAGGTCGCACGATCGGCCAGCGCAATTGCTGCTCGATGCCACCGCGCAGCACCCGCACCTGTAGCCAGTTGTCGGTGCGCAGCTTGCCGTAGACACTCATGATATCTGTGGGAACCACGATCGCCTTGCCCTGCACACTGAGCAGTCGGTCGCCCGGCAACACGCCGTAGCGCAGCACCGCTGGGTCGTCGCCGAACAGGGACACGATGCGATAGCCAATAAATTTTCGGTTCTTGTCAAAAATGGGCGCCAGCGGCACTTGGCCCAGCAGCCATCCCGGACCGGCCGCCAGCACCTTGTCGAGCACTGGCCGCGCGATGACCAGCGGACCGTCGCGACGATCCACCGACTCCATCTTGCGGGCACCGCTGACTTTTCTTGCCCCTGAGCCCTTGCCGGCATGGACCGGCGGCGCATCGTCACGGGTATCACTGCCACTGCACGCCGTCGGCGCCAAGGCCAGGCAGGCGGCCAGCACCAGGCAGGGCCAGCGAGCCAGCGCGGTCAGGGCGCGACTCCACAAAAAGACTGGGCTTCCATGCTGCACGGCTGGCTGCGATCGATGGTGGTCTGGCCTTCACAGGCGGGCGCGGCACGGCACACGACGTTGGATGCACACTCGTTGTCTGGGCTGCAACTGCGCATGCAGTATCTATTTTCATCGCCAAAATCGACGCAAGTCGCCTCGGCAGGACACTCGCCGGCCCGGCATCCGACTTTGAGGCAGTAGCCCTCCGGATACGTGGTGTCGCAGGTCAGCGTGGTGCCGCACTGCCGGGTCAGTTCACACGGGTCGCCCACGGTGGGCGTGCAGGCAACCGTGCCGACCAGCGCCAGCGTGGCGACAACGAGGCGGATCATGGCGCGGCCTGCGGGGCAACGGCCGTCGGCGTCGGCGCTGTCGCAGCAGCAAGCGGGCGTTGCCCTGGGCAAGCGGTGGTGTACAGGCTGGCCAAGGTCAGGCGTGCCCAGGCCGGGTCGGCTTGGGCTGCGGCTTGCCAGTGCGCCGCGTAGTCGGCCGCGGATGCAAAGCCGAAGTCGGCATAGACTTTGGGATTGACCTGGGCATAGCCCGTCAACTGGCAGCGCACCGCGGCCGCCGCTTTGGCCAATTGGATGCGATCGCCGCCGGTTTTGGCGACGGACGCAGCCGCGGCAACCGCTGCGGCCTTGGGCGGGACCACTGCTGGCGCAGTGGCGTCTTTCTTGCCACAGCCGACCAAAGCGAGCACCACGGCTCCAGCCCAAGTGCCGCGCGTCACTGCGTGAAATCGACGGGCATTCATGCTTTGTCAAACGCTTGGCGGCCGGGGTAGACCGCGCTTGCGCCAAGCGCTTCTTCAATGCGCAACAGCTGGTTGTACTTGGCGGTGCGCTCGCCGCGCGACAGCGACCCGGTCTTGATCTGACCACAGCTGGTGGCCACCGCGAGATCGGCAATCGTGGTGTCCTCGGTCTCACCAGAGCGGTGCGACATCACCGCAGTGTAGCCGGCACCGTGGGCCATCGCGACGGCGTCCAGCGTTTCAGACAGCGAGCCAATTTGGTTGACTTTGATCAGGATCGAGTTGGCGATGCCTTCGGCGATGCCGCGCGCCAGCCGCACCGGGTTGGTCACAAACAGGTCGTCGCCCACCAGCTGGATCTTGTCACCCGCCAGCTCGGTCAGGCGTTTCCATCCGGACCAGTCGTCCTCAGCCATGCCATCTTCGATCGACACAATCGGGTAATCGCGGGCCAATTGCGCCAAGTAGGCGGCAAAATCATCGGACGACAGCGAGCGGTTCTCGCTGTGCAGGTTGTAGCTGCCGGTGGCGGCGTCATAGAACTCAGAAGAAGCGACGTCAAGCGCCAGCGCCAGGTCTTGGCCGGGCTTGTAGCCGGCCAAGGTGATCGCTTCGACCAGCACCGCCAGCCCTTCCGCGTTGTTGGCCAACCGCGGGGCAAAGCCGCCTTCGTCACCAACGGTTGTGGTCAAACCGCGCTTGCCCAAAATCTTCTTGAGCTGGTGAAAAGTCTCAGCCGCCGCACGGATGCCCTCGCGGAAGCTGCCAAAACCCACCGGCACGACCATGAACTCCTGAATGTCCAGACCACCTGCGGCATGTGCGCCGCCGTTGATCAGGTTGCACAGCGGCACTGGCAGCACCCGGGCTTGGGCGCCACCGAGCCACCGCCACAGCGGCATCCGGTACTGGTCGGCCGCCGCGCGCGCAGCAGCCAGCGACACCGCCAAGATGGCGTTGGCGCCCAGATTGCCCTTGTTGGCGGTGCCGTCCAGGGCCAGCATGATCGTATCGATCGCGCGCAAGTCTTCGGCATCTTTGCCTATCACCTGCGGTGCAATCTTGCTGCCGATGTTGTCCACCGCTTTGCGCACGCCCTTGCCGAGGTACCGGCTGTCGCCGTCACGCAGTTCCAGTGCTTCGTGGCTGCCGGTCGAGGCGCCCGACGGCACCATCGCGCGACCGCGACCGCCCCCCTGCAGGACAACCTCAGCCTCAACGGTGGGGTTGCCCCGGGAATCGAGCACTTCGCGGGCAAAAACGGCGGCAATTGCGGTAGCGGTCATGGCAGCTTCGTGGCCCGCACGGGTGGCGAGCGGCGCTAAGGTATCGGGGCGACGTGGTTTGGTCAATTGGTGCGCGGCACCACCGCAGGGCGGGCGCAAGAACGGCAAGCGGCCGATTCGGCGACGGCCACCCGGCCTCACCCCGCTCGCTCGGCTACGCCGGCGAGCGTCCCTCTCCCGAGTGGGAGAGGGAAGACCCGGTAATTGTGGCAATTGTCGAACAAGCGGGGGCGTCCCAAAATTTGGAGCGCCCGGTCGCTGTGGTGAAGCAATCGACCGAAAACAGCGCAAGTGGGCAATGTCAGGTCCCTCTCCCACTCGGGAGGGGGACGTCGCCGTGGGCCACCACGGCGGCGGGGTGAGGCCGAATCAGAACTTGCGGTTCTTGCGATAGCCCTGGGCCCCACCGGCGACTTCTGTTGCAGCGATCGGCGTTCTGGGTAGAAACTGTTTGGATTGTCGCAGCGGGCACGCCGTTCCATGCGACCCTTGGAGCCACCATGTCGCCACCGCTGCTTGACCTACCCTGTATCACCGTGCGCGGCAGTGCCCGCCAGTTGGGCGACCAGCACGGTGCGGCCTTGCGCAGCGAAATCCGGGAATTCGTGCCGATGCGGCTGCACGCCGCGCTGCAGTGGGGCGATAGTTTTGGCGTGACGACAGCCAAATTGGTCGATGCCGGACGCCAGTGTCTGGCGGTCTATCGGGCTTGGCATCCCGCTGGGTACGCCGAACATGCCGCAATTGCCCGGGCCGCGGGCGTCGACAGCGGTGAATTGTACACCGCTGCCAACATGACTGACATCCGCGACGTCGTGGCCTTCGGCGGGGCAAGCCCGGCCGACGCCGAAGGTTGCTCGGCGGCGATCTTGCCGGCCGGCCTGACCCGCGAGCGACAGATCATCGCGGCCCAAACGTGGGACTTGAACCCACAGGACCTTGACTTCGTGGTGGCCGTCCACCGCCTGCCAGACACGGCACCCGAGACGTGGAGCGTGACCTGCAGCGGTTGCCTGTCGCTGGTCGGCATGAACGCCGCCAGCCTTGCGGTCGGCACCACCAACGTCAAGACGTGGGGCAGCCGGCCAGGCGTCGGCTACATGGGTATTTTGCACCGCATGCTCAGCTATCGCCGGTTTTCTGATGCAGCTCGGGTCTGCCAAGCGGCACCGCGGGCAGCTGCCCACACCTACTGGCTGGCCGACCCGCGCCAAGCGGCCGAGTGGGAGACTACGGCGTGGTCAGCACGCCGCCGAGACTTGCAGGCAACGGCGCTGCTGCGGACCAACCACTGCCTGCAGCCGCAGCACCTGATCCAGCAAGGCGAAGCCACCACGCCGTCGAGCCTGGCGCGGCTGGCGCGCATGACTCAGGTGGTGGATCAGAGAAAAAATCATGATATTGATAGTTTGCGCGCCATGTTCGCCGACCGCAGCGATGGGGTCGACAGCATCAACCGGTTGCCGGAAGATGCACAGGGCACTACGACCAACAGCGCGGTGGTCTGCGTGCCCCAGACCCGGGCGCTGTGGGCGTGCCGCGGGCCGGCCGACCGCGGGCGGTGGCAGCAACTGAGGTTTGAAACGCTGGGGTAGGCGGCAAGCAGGAAGCAGCAACAGCGGGCAGCGACACAGGAGAAGGTATGGAAGGCGTAGTGGGCGTTGTGGTCATCTTGGTGGTGCTGGTCCTGGCGATCAAGCTGATGGGCCTGGCCCTGTCGCTAGTGTGGGCCGGCGTCGTCGGGCTGGCCGTTGGCGCGCTGGCCCGAGCGGTGCTGCCGGGTGCTCAGAACCTGAGCTTAATTCAGATGCTGGGCTATGGTTTGGCCGGGTCACTCATTGGCAATGTCATCGCGCACAAGGTGTTTCACGTAGGTTTTTTGCTGGGATTGGCGGTGGAAGTCGCAGTCGCAGCGGGCCTGATCACTGTGTTGCGCAACCGGTTGCCCAAACCGTGATGGTCACCGCGAAAGCCAGCTTGGCGCCGCCGGCCAGCCATGGCGCGTGCCGGCACTGCTTGGCGTGGGTCGAACCCAAGGCGAGCCACTGTCCGGTATGTGGCATCGTCGCGCCGTTGTCGCGGCGGCGCAGCTGGCCGCGGGTGCTGGGCTCGTGGGCCGATGCCTTCGCTGTCATTGGTGCCGTGTGCGGTTTGGGCATTGGCATCGTCACCAGCACGCTGGTCCACGCCTGGTGGAGTGGCGCGGTCACCAGCGCCGCGTTGGTGGGCTTGGGCGCGCTGGTGGCCAAGAAATACGGTGGCAGCTGGGCGGAGCGCACGCTGGACAGCCGCAAGCCGCGGTCACTGCTGGCGGTGCGCGACGAGCTGCAGGCCCGCATTGCGGTGCTGCATCAGTCGGGTCAGCGCATTGGTACCTTGCGTGCCCGAATCGCCGCGGCGCTCCAGCCGGCCCAAGCCGAGTCGGCGCTGGCGGTGCTAGAGGCTGCCGCCCAGGCCTGCATGCGCCAGCAGGAGCGCTTGAACGCCGACGCTTGGCGTGTGGCGCTGGCCCAGTGGCAAAACCAACTGCAACCGGCGCTGTACAGTTGGCGGCACCTGGACGCCACCGCAGCCGAGCACGAGTTGACCCGAATGGACCGCGCTGGCATCGAGTTGCAGCGCCTGCGCGACAATTGGCGTCACAGTAGCCAAGCACACAGCGAGTCCGGCAAGCAGGTCTTGGCGCATGCCTCCCACTTGGCCGACGCCTGTGATGCGCTCAAGCGGGCCCTGTTGCTGCGGCAAGCGATGGCGATGGCGGCCCAGGCGCCGGGCATCGATCAGGCGTTTAGCCACCAGACCACGCCGTCGGAATCCATGGAACAACTGGATATTTTGCGCCAGACCGAAGAGTTGGGCGATTACCTGTCCAACCCAGCTGCGGCCAACGACGAAGCAGTGCGGTTGCACAGCGAACAACAGGCGATGCGCGAACTGGAGCGGATGCTCAGCGCGCCAGGTCCGATCGCAGGTCAGTGATATCCACAGGTGTCGCAGTGCCGGCAACGGGTCAATTGACGTGCCGTATTGTCGCGTTGGCAAACCGTGTCCACCCCAAACACCAAACTTGGGCCCAACGCTGTGCAGGTCTGTGGACAACTGCACCAAATTGGGGAGAGCGTCGGCGCCGCCGCCCGTCGCTGTGGACAAATCCAGACTTGTCCACAGGCTGTATCCCCAGCCAGATCGTGCATAATAGATTGAAAATACTGATTTCGTCTGCCAAACGCCGCCCATCCACAGGCCCACTGCCACTCTCCAATTGAACATGGACATCATGACCCACAGGTGGGTCGGGCCGCAGAGATCGGCGCGCATGCCAAACGACGGCCAATGCGCTACCGTCGGTTCTGGCCGCACCGGCAGAGGACTGTGGACATGCGTCTGGCAACCTGGAACGTCAACTCGATACGCTCGCGGTTGGAGAGCCTGACAGCTTGGCTGGCAGACCAGCAGCCCGATGTGGTCTGCCTGCAAGAGCTCAAGGTCCAAGACAGCGAGTTTCCGTGGGCTGAGTTGGAGACGACGGGCTACCACACCGCAATCGTGGGTCAAAAAACCTACAATGGCGTGGCAGTGCTGGCGCGCCAGCCGCTTGTCGTCCTGCGCACTGGCCTGCAAGACGATACCGATGATCCGCAGGCCCGCCTGATCGATGTCCAAGTTGCCGATACAAGAGTGATTTCTGTGTATGTGCCCAACGGCGGTGAGACGACCAGCGACAAGTATGTCTACAAGCTGCAGTGGCTACAGCGCCTGCACAGCTACCTGCAACGCCATTGTCGGCCGGACGAGCGCCTGTGCATTGGCGGCGACTGGAACATCGCGCCCGAGGATATCGACGTGCGCAACCCAGGCCAGTGGCGCGAAACGGTGCTGTGTACGCGGGAGGTGCGGGTGGCGTGGCGTCGACTGTGCGACTGGGGCCTGATCGACGCGGTGCGGCAGCAGTATCCCGATGAGCGCCTGTATTCGTGGTGGGACTACCGCAACCTGGGTCTGCAGAAAAACGACGGACTGCGCATCGACCACTGGCTGGTGACCGCCCCCATCGCCGCGCAAGTCAGCGCTGCGGGTGTCGACAAGACGCTGCGGCAGGGCGACAAGCCCAGTGATCACGCACCTGTGTGGATTGAGTTGTGAACCTGTGTCAGCACTGGGCGCGGTCACCCTAAATTCCCCACAGTCATCTCCCGCGGGCAATGCCGATCGGTTAAGGAATTCGTTTTGCCGAACAGAGATTTGTGACGACCAGTCTGGATCGCGCCTTTCTCCCTGTGGCTGGAAGCCACGGGCTACATCTACGAAGCCCTGCCTGCGCGGGGCTGGGACATCATGAATTATTTCTTCATGATATAGCAAAATTAGAGCCCGGCGCAGGCCGGGCTTGGCAGGTGTAGCCCGCGGCTTCAGCCGCCGGGCGTCCCCTGCAGCGCCGGACACGTCGTGCAATCTCATCTCGACAACATTCGAAAAATGAAACATTTATTCGTAACCGAACGGCATTAGGAATTGTCCAAGTATGGCTTGGACAGTTCGTGCTTGCTTGGTGGGTCGCAAGCTCGGTGCTTGACAGCCGACTCGCCGCTCCTTGCAGCACCAAAGCGATCGAGTTGTTCCTTGACCGTTCCTTACTCCCGCGGGGGATCGCGGTCACAGGGCAACGGTTCCGAAAAGGGGATCGCGAATCCGGGTTCAATAGGCCAATTGCGGCTGGCTTGACTGGACCTCACCCCGGAGCAGGCCGCGCAGGCTCGACTCGGCTCCGGGCCTCTCCCTGAAGGGAGAGGGCTGCGCGCCAGCGCTTGCTGGTCGCGCTGCCACGCGTAGGAGGATCCAGCAGAAGAAGTCTGGGCTTGTACCGCTTGACAGTGTCCAACAAACGCCGCTGGCCGCCTTGGGCGGCGAAAAGCACAAATGCCGGTCGCCCGGCGCGCCTGGTCAGATTCGTGTTCTGGCCCCTGTGCGCGATGCAGTTGGCGGGACCAAGTCGCTGTGACCATCGACTGCGCCGGTTGCGGCGCCGGCGTCTGCCAGCGGCAAACGCTGGGTTGACGCTGGGAGAAGTCATCCGCGAAGCAGCCGCTGACGCCGACTTCATCGCCGCCGCGCAGACCACTTTGGACCGCGCCACGCCCGAGGGCGGCATCTGGAAACTGCTCGCCGCGGCAAAGCTGGCCAACCTGCTGGCGGTGTCCAAGCTCATCGACGCCAAGATCGCCGATGCCAGAGAGGATCTGAACCCGCTGCTGGCCCAAATCGCGGTGGTCGATGGCGCCGCCGATGACTTGCTGGTCCAAGGCAAAAACCTGATTTGAAACGCGTTTGGCCGGCCGGGCGACGACCCGCTGTTCGACCTGCTGTTCCCGGGCGGGCTGGGCTACTAAACCGATGCTGGCGGCTTTGCGGCTGTCCGCGCAGCCTGAGGATACGAGGCTGACCTCAAAACGCAATCTGCTGATGGAAGAGCTACGGCCCATATCTGCGGAGTACGAGGAGAAGCTGAGAATGTTGAAAGGCCGATCGTCGCGCTAGTTTTGCCCCGCGCCCACCCCACAGCTAGACCCTCCCCCCGGATGGCTCCTGGACATCCCGCGCAGCGCCGATCACCCAGCCTCGCGCCCGCTTCAGCTACTTCGGTCTTCCGAGCCTACGCCGCCTGTGGCAGAACAGGGTCGTCGGCGAGGATTCGGCGCGCCTCAACAGTGGTGTAGTGCGCGTGGCGGGTCGAGCGGCGCGGCTGAAACGTGGAATTGTCAGTGGCCCGAATAATCCGCAGAATTCCCGCAAAACCCGCACCCGCAGCCATAGCCATCGGCACAATTGCGGCCTAGTTGCCCGCTTGGACCGGGCTGCCGGCCACTCGTTGCGTTGCACCGTCGCCAGTCTGAGCCGACACGAGTCCGCGACAAACCGCACGATTTCGGCATGATGCGACACCCGGTCGATCAGGGTGTTGTTGACGGCCCTCAAGGCCACAGCGGTCGGAACTACGGACAGATTCGTTCGGCCGGGACTCCTGCGGCACTTCAGTGCCCATTTTGCCTCGCCCAGAGCAAATTGGCCTATCGCGTGGCCTCGCCGGCTCTGGCCAGTCGACAGTCAGGCCTTCGGGCCTTATCGCTTGCGCGCTTGCAGGGCGGGCACGTGGGCATCGACCTCGTCGTCCCACAGGTACATGCCGCACCGGCGCAGGTCGCGGTGCCGCCTGCGCAAGAGCGTCCACAGGCCATCGCGCAGCTGGCGAGCGTCGTCCAGCGCGGTGGGCGCGCGCATGGCGGCGATGCCTTCGCCCGGCCGCAATAGATCGGCCAGCGCCTGGCCAGCGGCGGCGGCTTCGGCGACCTCGCCAGCGGTGATGGGCACTTTGCCTTGCACGGCACTCCAGTGGTCGGTCAGTAGCGCCGCCAGCTGCACCACATCCAACGCGGCGTCAAACGGCCCGCGACCGCGTTGGATCGCGGCCACCGCTTCCGCCGGCAACAGACCCTTGGCCGCAAGGCCGACCGCGGTCGGCAGCAGCACCCCGCGCACGGTGGCGACGGCGGCGCGCAGTTCCGCCACTTGGGTGGGCGTCAGCGCGGTGCCGGCGACATTGCCCGCCGCCAGCCAGCACGCTGCAGCCAGCGTGGACAGCTCCAGCGCCTCGTCGACCGCCACCGCCGGCAATTCAGTCGGCCGCCCCGCAAGTGGGCGCGGTTACAGATCGTCGTCTGCCCTGAATAGCACCCTGAGCAGCGACCCGTCGCCCGCCCGCCAGTGTCGGGATCGCCCTGTTCACCCAACACGCCTACGCTACCAACCCTCGACCCTTAAACCCGGAACCCGCTGAAACTCGATAAGATTGCGCGTAATTACCGTTGCGCCGTGCGCAAGCGCCGTGGCAGCAATCAAGAAGTCGTTGGCACCGATCGTCTCACCTCGCCGTTGTAGATAGGCGCGGATGATCTCGTAATGCTTGGCGCAACGGATAGCCCACGCAAAGTGGGTATCGCCCGACACCCGCCCAAGCTGACCACCAAAACCGCCCATTTCGCGCTCCAGCACCGCCCACGTGACACCGTGGTCTGAGCCTATGCCCAGTCGCCTGCGACTGTCAACGCCGAACTGATCTGCGAATTTCGCCATTTTTCCCGAGAATTCTGACTTGCGAACATGGACATCCCGCGCAGCGCCGATCGCTCAGCCCCTCGCCCGCCTCAGCTGCCTCGATCG
>CANMNA010000063.1 GCA_947499075.1 Myxococcales bacterium | reverse complement strand
AGCCGGAGACGATGCGGCGCCTGGGGCGTGCAGTTGCGGAAATCAACCGGCGTGGGCTGCGGCGGGGCAAGCAGAAGTTGCAATTTGTATTGATCGGTGGTGATCCATGACGAGAGATCGGTTTGAGTCAGGCGGCGTGGGTTCCTGTCAGTAGGGCGCCCAAACCTGCACCTTGCCCCGCGGCAGCAGCTCGCCGGCCTTGCCACCGACCCCGCCGATCAACAGTATCTGCCCGGTCACCAACGCCGTCGCGGTCCCCAGTGCCATTTCACCATCGAGCAATTCATTGGTCACCGGCTGCAGGTCAAAAGTCGGCACCGGCTTGAAGCCTTTGGCCGAGGGCACGGCGCGCATGACCTCGCCCGTTGCCACCGCACGATTGGGACCGCTCGCTCCGCCCGCAATCAACACTTGGCCATCGACGGGACCCAACGGCGCCAGTGCCACCATGGGCGCTCCCCGCGGCGTCTGCAGCTGCAGCGGTGCTGGCAACGTCAGAAATTCTCCGCCCTGCATGTCAAACACATCGACACGGTCGAGCGGTTGCTGGTGCGCGACATCGCCAAAACCGCCGACCACGTAGAGCAGCAGGTAGGCCGCGAGCGCCGGCGTCGCCGCCCGCAACGCAATCGCGGCGCCGGGCAGCGTCCGAGGTGTAGGCAGCGCAAAGTGCTGAGGCGTCCACAAGAACTCGCCGCCCAGCCCAGCCGAGGGATCGGGCGTCTGCCCGGAGCTGGAGACCACCAGCTTGCCCGGCGGCGACCACTGCACCACCAGCATGTCGTTGTGCACGCCCTTGGCATTTTCGCCGCCAACCAGCAGCGCGTACCCGCCGCCGCCTTCGGCCTTGGTCACCGCGGCATGATTCCAGCGCGCCGAGCCGAGGTTGCCAAAGGCAATGCGGCCTTGGTCGGGGCTCCAGACCTCCCACAACTGGCTGGCACACGTCGGGCAGTCGCTTGGGCCACGGCCGCCCAGAATCAGGAACTTGTCTTCATCGGGATACAGCGCCACCACCGTCGCTCCCGCCCGCGGGTCGAGCAAGTCAGGGCTGGGCGCCGTCGAGGTCCGCACCTGCAAGTCGGCGTCCAAAAACTCGATGCTGGCGGTCGGCTTGACCTTGCCGTCTTGCAGCGTAAAGCCGCCCACCACCGCGATCACCGACTTGCCGGCCGCCACACCCGCAAACGCCCGCGGCACCTTGAGCGGCACTGGCGCAAGCTTGAACCGGCGGGTAGTCACGTCATACAGCGCCACCTCTGTCGAGATGTCCTTGTAGTTGGCCGGGTCGAACATGTCGGCGGCGCTGGGAGCCAGATTGGCGCCACCAATCAGGACCACGTCGTTGGGCACGCCCGGTCGTACTACCGCGCTGCGGCCGACGCGACCGGCCTTGCTGGTCGGTGCGTTGTCGTCACTGTGCACTGGCGCAAACGCGTTGTTGGCCACCACATAGGCGCGCAGACCCGCCGTGGCTTTCGGATCATCGGGGCGAAACGGCACCGTGCGCCCACGCGCCAGTGCCTTGTGCGGCTGACCCTTGTCGTCCTTGCTGTAGATGCTGATCAGCACTTGGACAGGCTGGCCAGCCGGTGCGCCCAGGCACAGCGCCCCCGGACATCCGATGCCCGACAGCGCCTGACCACCGGTTGGCACCACCGCCGACGCCGCGTGCTCTGCCAACCCGGCCGCTTCGACATCGACGGCCACAAACGCTGCTTCTTTGCGTTCAAAAGGATTGTGCGGCGCAAGCGGCGGCGTGCGCAGCCCAATCGACGGCAACTGGACCACGTGGTCGGCCAAGAACCGCTCAGCTGGCGGCAGTTGGGGCGCACACGCCGTGGCCAGCGCAAGCCACACAGACGCGGTCCACGGCAGCGTCGCCTGCCCGCGCTGCGCCATTACGGTGATTTTTTGCACAACCCGGCCACGCACTTTTCGCCCGGTTCGCAATTCAGGCCGAGGCAAGCGAGGTACCCTTGGCAACCCCACGACAACGGTGGCGCGCAGATGGTGCCTTTGCCATTGTCGCTGGGGACACAGGCGGTGGCTTCGCCGCCGTGCGGGCAGTCCTTGTTGGCGGTGCACGGCACGGGCTCGACGCAGAACTTCTTGCCGTTCTTCAGGGCACAGCGGCCAGACAGGCACTCGTAGTCGGCGGCGCACGGCTCGCAGAAGCCCTTGTCACTCTTGGCACAGGTGGCGATGGTGCCTTCGCCCACCTGCTTGAAGCAATAGGCCTGCATCGCGCCCTTGGGCTGGGTGCATCCAAATCCGGCGGGACAGCCGCCGCTGACGCCGACCTTGCAAGCCTTGGCGCAGAAGCGCTCGCCCGTGGTGCTGGCGTAGTAGCATTCGGTGCCTGCTGAGCAGTCGCCGGGGCCGCTGCACGGGCTGCACTGGGTGCCGTCGCCGTTGCAGGTGCCGTAGTCGGGCTGGCAGGCAAAATCGTCGAGCGAGGATCCAAATTGCTTGCAATTGGCGGCGGGAGGACACGAATTGTCACCGAACGCACACTTTTTGGTGCAGAACTGGGTGCCCTTGGCACCGGTCAGGCACATCCCGTCGGCCGCGCAGTCCGCGTTGGCCTTGCAACTGTTGCAGAACCGCGGCACCGTGCAGATGAGCTTGTCGGCCTGCGGGTTGCAGAAAGTCCCTTGATCGCACTCGCTGCTGGCCTTGCACTCCTTGCTGCAGATGCCGGCGCCGGTGGCGGCGTTGGTCTCAAAGCACTTCAAGCCCAAAAGCGCACAGTCGGCGTTGCTGGCACAGACTTTGCCGATGTTGGTCTTGACGGTAACTTGGGCCACCGTATCGCCGATGGGTGCACCGTCGGCGGCAACCGGTGCGTCGCCGATGGCGGTCGCGTCGCTCAGGCTGGACTTGCCGTCGCCGACATTGCCCAGGCTTGGGTTGCCCGAATTGTCATTGCTGCAGCCCGATGCCAGCAGCAGCACGGAGGCGGCGATCAGGCAGGCGCGGGTGCGCAGCGGTTGCGGGAGGTGCAAAGGTGCCTTCAACGTGCGCTCACTGCCCGCCAGCTTGCGGGACGGTGCAATAGGGTACGGGGTTCGCAGCCGGGCGACAACTTGCTTGGGCCGCAGCGGGCGCGGTTCCGAAAAGGGGGTCGCGAATCCGGGTTCGCCGCGCCAATTGTGGCTTGCTTGACTGGACCTCACCCCGGAGCAGGCCGCGCAGGCGCGGCTCGGCTCCGGCCCTCTCCCTGAAGGGAGAGGGCTATTGAATTAATAGCAATTTTTACATAACCTTTGGCTGCATCGTCAACCCAATTGGGTCGACGCCCCATGCGTGCGCCCTGCGCTCTGCAGTGTCTCGGGGGTATTTCATGTGGGCAGGGCGGTCTGAAATCGAGATAATCAGATAAATTGCTTGTGTTTGCCCTCTCCCTTCAGGGAGAGGGCTGCGAGCCTGCCGCGCCAGCGGCCGCGAGCGGGTGAGGTCAGCGTCATGCCCTCGGCGGCAACCCCGCGGCACCAGGCTTAGATCCGGTTCCAGATACCAGGTCAGTCAACGCCTCCCCGATCCCTTCAGGCAGGTCAACTGACTGACCCCCGATCGGGATCCGCGCCCGGTCGCAGCCCAACACCCGGCGGCCGTTTCGGCGGGGCGCAAACCGTGTTATCCTCGCGTCGCGGCTGGGTCCGCACCGCAGCCGACCTGTGGCCACGCTCTTTCACTACCACGACTGCCCGTATTGCTTCCGCACGCGGGCGTTTCTGATCGAGCGCGAAGTGCCGTATGCCAGCAACCTGTGTGATCGCAACGCACCGCCGCCCGAGCTGGTGGCGCTCAATCCGCTGGGCAAGTTGCCGATTTGGGTGACTGACAAGGGCCGACCGATCTTTGGCTCGCGCACAATTGTGCGATTTATCGATAGCCTGGCACCCGGCCAGGCGATGTTGCCTAGCGATCCTATGCAGTTGGCCCGGGTGGCGATGGCCGAGGATCTCGTCGACGAGGCCCTGCTGCCGGCGTTGGTGCGGCTGGACCGCGATACGACGGGTAAGCCGGTCGAAGCCTGGGACATGCGCGCTTACCGGTCTGACTGTGCGATCGTCAATAAGATGCTGTCTATTTTCGAGCAGTTGCTTGGTGGTCGTCCGTGGCTGGTCGGCGAGGCGCTGTCGCCTGCCGATTTGGCGCTGGCCCAGCCGTTGACAATTGTCGAGCGTTTCGGGTTGGATCTGGTGCCTTTTGCCGGGCTGGCTGACTTAGCCGACCGGCTCAGCAAGCGCACTTCCGTACTTTCTGCCCGCAAGTTGCCGGCGCCACCGCCGGCCTGACCGACCCTGGATACCGCGCCACTGACCGACCCTGGATACCGCGCCACTGACCGACTCTGGATACCGCGCCACTGACCGTTGCTGTTTGCGCACTGAACCAAACGCCGAGGACCCATGTTCAAGACTTCGATGGTACAAATCACGGTGTCGGCCTTGCTCGTCGCCAGCATGGTGGCCGCAGCCCCCGCTCTGGCCGATGAGCCTGCCGCCGCTGGCCGCCCTCCCGCTGCAACACCGGCACCTGCAGCAACACCGACTCCTGCACCAGCGGCCGCCGCTGGCACGCTGGTGATCATGGCCGACGCCGACGATCTGGTCGCGGAGATCAAGCCCGCGACCGGCGAAGCCCGGGTTGTTGGCCTCAAGAAAGGTGAAAATCGCACCGAAGTGCCTGCGGGCGATGCCGAAGTCGTGATCACGACCAAGGCCGGTCGCCGCATCCTCGATGCCAAAGTCGCGATCACCGCGGGCGCCGACGCGCCGCTCGACGTCAAGAGCCGCGCCAAACTGGTCGTTCAAGCGCCAGCCGATGCCGAGGTCGAGCTCGACGGCACGGACGTTACCCCTACGGCCGGCCAATTTTCGGTCGAGACTACGCCGGGCGGCCACAGCCTAGTCGTGCAGCGCGTCGGCCACTACGGTCAAAAAGGCCCCGTCGACATCGAAGTCGGCAAGACCACCAAGATCGTGCCTGAGTTTGAACGCTTTGATCCCGGCAGCCGCAAGACCATCGCCTGGGCCGGAATCTTGGGCGGCGGCGCGCTGGTGATCACGGCGATCATCATCGAGGCCAACACCAAGTACAACGAAGCAGGGGGCGACGTGGTCCGCTGGACGCTGGTGGGCGCTGGCGCCGTTGGCTTTGTCGGTGGCACCGTGATGCTCAAGCAGATCATGGACGAACCGGCACCCATCAAAGATGCCAAGTTCTCGGTCCAGGTCGCCCGCACTCAGGGCGGCGCCGTGGCCACCGTCGGCTTGCGGTTTTAGCGATGTCAGGCGCGTTTCAGTTCGATCAAGTGGCCGATGGCCTTTACGTCGGGCCCTGCCCCCACTCGCCGGAGCGCATCAAGGCTTTGTGTCAGGCGGGCATCGACGGCCTGGTCTGTGTGCAGACCGATGGCGATCTCGACGATTTGGGCATGACCTGGCCGGTGATGTGGCGCTTCCTGATGGCCCAAGGCCTGGCGTGCTTTCGTCGGCCGATCAACGACTTCGATGACAAGGCGCTCAAGGTTGGGCTGACCGAAGCGGTCGATGGCGTGGCCGACCTGCGCAATGCTGGGCGCAACGTGTATGTGCACTGCACTGCGGGCGTCAATCGCTCGCCGACCGTGGCGATCGGCTACCTGGTGCGCCACTGTGGGATGGACTTGGAGAGCGCGTGGCAACAGGTCACGACTCGGCGCTCGTGTGCGCCGAACCGGACCGTGCTGCAGGCCTGGGTGTCCCGGTAGAGGGTGTATTCGATCGTGTCAACTGAAAACCGCAGCGTTGATAACGGCTTGGGACGCCGTCGCAATGAATTGCGCGGCTACAGGTAACGGTGTCGGCCTACGCCGTCACCTGTAGCCGCAGAATTTATTCTGACGTTGAAAATGCGAAGGTCTTCGGTCTTCGCGAGCCCCGCTCAGGCCGCCTTTTCGAATATGCCCTCTTAGCCTAGCGCCGCAAACCGGCAGCAACTCCGCACCTACTCGCGCGTTTGTGCGCTGCTGCTTGTGCCACCGGCCACACCCGCTATGCTGAGCCCTGCGCCGCTGCGCCTGATTCGAGCGATGTCCGATTTGCCGTTGCTCCACAGCCTGCACCTGCCGCCCGCCCAGCCCAGCCGGCAGGTCGAGGTCCAGCTGGGGCACTTGTGCAACAACCGCTGCGTGTTTTGCGTGTCAGGTCAGCTTTCGGAGCAGCGCCGTGCGCCACAACTTGGGCTGCAGCCGATTCTGGCGCAGTTGGCCCAAGCCCGCGCCGAAGGGGCCCAGCGGATTACGCTCTTGGGTGGTGAGCCCACGATCCAGCGCGGTTTTTTAGAGGTCCTGCAATTTGCGGTGGACCAAGGTTTCCCCGAGATCGTGGTGTTCACCAATGGCGTGATGACGCCGCGCGAGACATTTCGCGACCGGGTCTTCACCGTGCTCGATGGCTTGGGCGAGCAAGCGCAGGCCCGTGTGATCTGGCGATTTTCGCTGCAGGGCGGCGACCAGCAGGCCCATGATGCGACCACGCTGACGCCCGGTTCGTGGGAGCGCATCGTGCAGTCTCTGGCGATTTTGCAGGCGCGCGGCGCGCGCTTGACCGGCAACATGTGCGTGGTGACCAGCAATTACCAGTCCGTGCCCCACTTGGCCGCTGTCGCCGCCCAATTTGGCTTGGAGAACCTGCATCTGGACATGGTGCGCCCGCGCGACTCAGGCGATCGGACCGATGCCGAGCTGCAGGCGATGCTGGCCCGGTACACCGACATGGCCCCGGCGTTGCTGCAGTTGTCGCAACAAGCCGATGTGCTGTTGGGGCCCAATTGGGATCTCAACTTTGGCAACGTGCCCTACTGCACCAACTTGGCGGTGGCCCACCGCATCCACCACGATGGCCAAGATACCGTGACCGTTGCTGCCGATGGGCAGGGCAACACCCAGCAAGGCTTCAACAAATACGAAGATAAGCGCGTCGACAAGCACAAGCCGCTGGGCTGCACGGGCTGCGTGTTTTTCGACTCGTGCTCCGGAGTCTTTGACAAGTATCGGCAATTCTACGGCGACGCTGAGTTTGTCGCCGTCACCGCGGCGCAGTTGTGGGCGAGCGACACTGCGGGGCACCACTTTGTTCGGCTGGCCAAGCTCCCGCTGGCAGCGCTGCAGGCCCAAGGCGTGCTGCAATTGGGCAGCAGCGACGAGCGGTTGGGCGAAATCGAGGTCGCTTCGGGGCCGGTCACCCTGCGGTTGCGGCGCGCCGGTCGCGCGACCACCCGACCGGGATGGCACACCTTGGTCGCTGGTCGGTTACAGGCCGAGGTGGTGGCGGCGCCCGCGCCGACGCCTCAGGCGGAAGCGCACCTGCTGCAACTGTGGGCCAGCGTGGTGGCTGCACTCGATGCTTCGCCAGAAGTGGGCGAGCCCTTGCCGCAGTTGCGTTTGGCCTGGCGCGGTCAGTGGCAGGCGCATTTGGCGCGCAAGACGGTGGCCCAGGTCGTCGATCCGCTGCGCAAGCGCGAGATTGCCGGGTTTGCGCTGTTGAGCACCGAGACGGGCCGCGACGGGGCGACGCTGATGCAGTGGCGCTGTGGCGATTATGCTTTGCAATTGCGGGTGCGCGCCGAGCGCGATGCCCGCGGTGGGTGGCGGCCGGCCTTGGATCACCACGCCAGCGGCGTGCCCGACGCGGCGGTCCAGCAGTTCAACCGCGAGTTGGGCGCGGTGCTGCGCGGCAAGTAGCGGCAACCGATCGAAAATCGGCAATTCGCAGCACCCATTCTCAGATCGCCAGAATTCTTGATCGGCCGCCACTGCGGTCTACAGTCACCCCAACGGCGCCGCACAACTGGCGGCCGAATTGGGGGGACGCGATGGAAGTAGCGATTGTAGGCGGCACGATTGCCGCAGGGATTGGGCTGGCCGTTGTGACCGCAGACGTGACAATGCGCTGGATTGTGACCGCGATTCCGCAGCGCAAGCCCAAGACCTGAGCACACGCACGCGGCCAGTCGCGGCCGGTGTGGTCGCACGCCGACCCGATCCGCGCTACGCTACGCGCCCGCGCGCCTGCCGCGGGCTGAACCGACACGCGTGACCACCCCTTCCGCCCACTACAGCGTGATCATCGTCGGGACCGATCTCGCCGGTCTGGTCTACGCCGCGCTGTGCGCCAAGCGCGGCTACCGCGTGCTGGTCATCGGCCAGGGGCCAGGCGGCGCGCTGTACGAGCACGCGGGCCACACCCTGTGCCGGCGCCTAGAATTGCACTACGGTTTTGGCAGCCTGGCCGCCAAGCGCGTGTTCGATGAACTGTCGCTGGCGCTGGAGTTGCGCAACCTGCCCCGGCCTCTCGACCCGGCTTTTCAAGTGGTGCTGCCACGGGCCCGCATCAACGTCACCACGCATGCCAAGCTGGCCGACCGCGAGCTGCGTCGCGAATTTTCAGGACAGAGCGCCAAGATCAGCGCGTTTTTTCGCAACGTGACCGAGATCGACGGCCCGGTCGGCGAAGTGCTGGCGGCGCGACCGGTGCTGCCGCCATCGGGCTTTCTGGAACAATTCAAATTCAAGAGCCTGGTCAAGAAGTTTCCGATGCTGGGCGACGAGTGGGCGATCGACGACCCGCTGCACCATTTTGAGCACGGTCACCCGTTTCGGGCGTTTGTGCAGGCGCCGTTCCGATTTGCCAGCGGCATGGTCCCGGCGCGACCGTATCCGGCGACTTTTGTGCGGGCGATTACCGAGCTGTGGAAGGGGACCGCCACCTTTGAGCACGGGCCCAACGCGCTGCGCGACCTGTTTTTGGCGCTGGTGTCGGGTTCGGGCGATGTGCGCCCCAAAGCGGTTGTCCAACACATAGGCGTCAAGCGCGGCAGGGCGACCCACGTGGTGCTGCGCGAGCGCAAGGAGACGATCTCGTGCGACATGCTGGTGTGCAACACCGATCCCAAGCGGTTTTGCGCGCTGGTGCCCCAAGAGCAGCAGGTTGAGGAATACCACCACGCCATCCATACGTTGCAGCCGGTGTGCCACACATTTATCGGCAACTTCGTGGTGCGCGCGGCGGCGGTGCCCGAAGCGATGGCGCGGCACGTGTTCGCGGTTGCAGACCTCGGACAGTCGCTGGAGGAAGACAATCTGCTGCACATTGCCCGCGATCAGGACCTCGGATCTGGCAGCGAGGAGCGCGAAAAACGGTTGATTACTGCGGCAATGCGGGTGCCGATTGGATGTGCCGCCGGTGGTCCCGAAGAGATCGAGCACCTGCTGGACCGGATGCAGCAGCGCATGGAGGACACTTTGCCGTTCTTGTCCGATCACCTGCTGTTTCGCCACGCGCCGTGGCAGGGATGGGGACAAGAGACCACCGGTGGCGACATCGATCCCGCGGAGCTTCAGCCCGCCTATGGTGAAGCGATTGCCCACACGCTGGGCACCAGTCCGTTGGCGACGCTGACCGGCTACAAGAACATCTTGATGGGCGGCAACGCCTCGTTTTGCGGTCTGGGTGCTGAAGGTCCGTATCTGGCCGCGTGGAACCTGTACAGCCACACGCTGGATCAGGTCAAGCTCAAGTCGGGGTTTTAGCTGATGGCCCGTTGCGTGCTATTGCCCTTGCTGCTGCTTGTTGCGGTGCCTGCAACTGCGCAGACGCCGGTCAAGCCGGTGCTGCATTGCACGCTAGCGCAGTGTACGGCGCGGGCGCTGAGCCGGTCGCCCTTTTTGGCGGCCGCACGGCTGGGTGTCGACCAGTACCAATCCAAGCTGCGCGAAGCCCACAGCGTGTTTTACCCCAAGCTCGAGGTCAATGGCTTTGCCTCGGTGTTACCGGCACTCAAGCCGGGACATGATGGCTCTAAGCCCATGGATGACTACGATTTTACCCGTTTGGGGCCACTGGGTGTGGGCTCGATTGGCATCGCCCAGACCCTGTCGACGTTTGGCAAGGTCAACACGCTGCAGGAGCTGGCCGAGAAAGGCATCGACATCGCGCGCACCACGGTGCGGGTCGCCGAAGACGAGATGCGCTACCAGCTGGCGCGGGCGTGGTGGGGGCTGGTGCTGGTCGCTGACCTGCGCTCGCTGACCGACGACGTGCGGCGGCTACTCGACGAGACGCGGACCAAGCTCGACAAACAGCGCGACGAAGGGGACGCGGCGTTCAACCAGAACGACTTGCTCAAGCTCAATGTCTACGCCGCTGAAATCGAAGAGAAGCTGCGCACGTTTGCCCGCAACCGCGAGCAGGCGCTCGATGGTCTGCGGCTAGCGATGGGCGACGATGCGGCCCAAGACATCGTGCCGGCCGGTGAACTGACCGCGGTGGTTGTCCCGGCCATGCCGATCGAAGCCGCCGAGCAATTGGCGGTGGCCAATGCGCCGCGGCTGGTGGCGCAACGCGGCGGCGTGCAGGCGCGGCTGCTTCAGGTCGATGCTGCGCAGGCCAACTGGTGGCCGGACTTGCTGTTTGTCGCCCGTGTCGCGGGCACGTACGCGCCGACCCGCGATGAGAACTCGGACTCGCTGGCCACCAACCCGAGCAACACCGCGACGACTGGCTTGGGCGTGGTGCTGCGCTGGACCTTGGATATTTGGCGGCAGTTGGAGCGGGTGGAGCAGGCAGAGCTCGACCTGCGTCAAGCCCAACTGGCGATCGCTGGCGAGACGGCGCGCACGCGCACGGACGCGCGGCAACTTTTTCGCGAGATGATGGACGCCCACGCCATGATCGGCATCCAGGACAAAGCCCACCGCGCGGCCCGCGGGTTGCTCACCGCTGAAACCCAGGCTTATGACGATGGTTTTGGCGACTTTACCGAAGTGCTGCGGGCCATGGAGTCCTATACCCGGCGGCGATTGGCCTTTGCTGAGGCAATGTTCACCTACAACGTGGCGGTGGCCGCCCTGTCGCGCCAGGTCGGCATGGACTTGACCACGCTGCAGCGGGTGCTCTGAATGCCGGCGCTGACCGCGCCGTTGCGGCTACCGCGGCCCCGTGCTGTGCTGGAATCGATGATGTTCGCTTGGAAACTGACCATGCTCGCGCTGACAGTCCTGGTCGCCGTGCCAACGCTGGCCGCTCCGAAAAAGACGCCACCGCCTGTGCCGACCGTTGCAGCCAAGCCCAAGGCGCCCGCATCGCCGGTGGGCAAGCCGCAGGAGTACATTGAAAAGCTGCACGTGCGGCTGGACGCCTTGGTCAAGGCCAACGCCAAGCTCGACGCGCTGCACGCGGCCATCGCCCAAGAGCTCGATGGCGCGCTGGACTACGCCGAGATGGCCAAGCTGACGCTGCCGACCGCGTGGGACGGGTTTGCGCCCGATCAGCGCAGCGAATTCGTCCGGCTGCTGCAGAAGATGGTCCAGAACACCTATGTCCGGCGCTTCAAGCCGGGCACGCCGGCCCAAGTCGCGTATGGCGCGACCAAAACGCTGCCCAATGGCCGGTTTGAGGTGGCCACGACGATTGTCGTCAACAAGGTCAGCGCCGATGTGCACTACCTGCTGTTGCCGGGCGATGGCCACTGGTCGGTCTATGACCTGGTGGTCGACGAAGCCAGCCAAGTCCAGTCGTACCGCAAAAACTTTGGCAAAATTCTGGACAAAGAGGGCTACGGTGGTCTGATCACCCGGATGAAGAAGGCGGCAGCCAAGAAGCCGACCTGATGCAATTATCCCAGGCTCAGCGCAACGTGGCAAAACTTTTAGAAACATTCAGTCTGTGCGCGCTGGCTTTTGGCCTGCTCACCGGCTTTGGCCCCTACCGCCCGGCCGGTGCCGGTTCTGGCGCGCTGGGCGTGGGCGACGCCCAAGTGGCCACCGGCGTGGGCTCGGCCGCACTGTATGCCAATCCGGCCGGTATGAGCCAAGTCCAGCACGGGGTTATCGAAACTGGCTTTGCGCGCAGCGGTCAAGCGGGTTCTGGCGCGCCGTTTACCACCTACGTCGACTCGACCTCCAGCTGGGGCTTGGCGGCTGGGGTTGGCTACGCCCGCGAATTGGGATGGACCGTCGACGCTCCGGCGCGCGCTGGGCAAGACCTGCGCCTGGGCCTGTCGGCAGGCGGCCAGAGTGACGCCGGCAAGCTGATGCTGGGCGGGTCTGCCCGCTACCTTTCGGCGGAGCAAGTCGGCAAACCGGCGGTGGCCGGTTGGACCGCCGATTTCGGCGCTGTGGTCGGGCTGCAAGACTTTCGTATCGGCGCAGTCATGCGCAACGCGATGACGTTGGACGCGCGCGAGTCGCCGCGGCGGATCGCCACTGGCGTCGGCTATGTCGGTCAGCACGTGGTCGTCGAGGCGGGCGGCTCATGGGGGGTCGCCAACGGCGATGCCCTGCCGGCAGACGCTGCCACCGGTCAGAGCTACCGCGCGGGCGGTGCGGTGCAGTTTGGCCAAGAAGGCTTGCAGTTGCGGGGCGGCTACCAGTTTGACCAGATCGTGCGCGGCGTGCCGACCCACCACTGGGTGTGCGGGGGGCTGTCGTGGCGCACGCCGCGGGTCGGCTTTGACTTGTCAGGTGCCGTCGATGCTGCAGGCGATCACGCTGCCGTGGTCTCGGTCAGCCTGTCGTTTCTGATCCCCTACGAGACCGACGGGCCGTGACCGCGCCCGCCGCGCCGCGCATCGCACATGGGGTGATTCCGTTGCTGGCGGCGGTGGCGACGGCGGTGCTGCGCACGCGACTGGTCGGCGGGTTGTGGCGCGACAGCCAGTGGTGGGTCACCAGCGGCGACTCGTGGTATCACGTGTGGCGGATCAGGAGCAGCCTGTTTCCGGGGCCCATGCCGTGGCACGACGCGATGACCCACGCGCCAACCGGCGTTGATTGCGTGTGGCCACCCGGGTTTGACTGGCTTGCGGGGCTACTGGCCCGTATCGGCTGCGCGCTGGATTGGCCGTTCGATCGCTTCGACCAGTCTCCCTTTGTCGGCGGCTACTTGCTCGTTGCGCTGTGCGCGGCCCTGACGGCATGGCTGGCTGCCCGGATCGCGATGCGCCTCGCGCCGGCCGAGGCGGCCCCGTTGGCCGGTGCCGTTGCCGGCTTGAGCGTGGCCATCCATGGCGGTCTGCACAACTACACCCAGGTCGGCAAGATCGATCACCACGCCGCCGAGCCGTTGGTGACCTTTGCCGCCGTCGACGCGTTGCTGTGGCTCGTCAGGGCTCCATCGCTTTCGCAAAGAGCGTGGCGCTGCCTGGTTTCGGCCGTTGCTCTGGCCATGGCGGTGTGGATGTGGCCGTCGTCGGCGCTGACCATTGGCCTGCTGGCGGTGGTAGCGGCGGGGATTGCCGCGTCATCGCCGGACGCCGGTCGGCGAACCGCCGCGGTCGACTTGGCGCTGGCCTTTGCCGGTGCGGCGCTGCTGGCGGTGCCGCTGGCGTTGGATTCACCCTTTGGCCGCGATTTTAGCCATGTGGCGTGGGCACCGTCCTGGCTGCAGCCAGCCCTGCTTGCGACCGCGGCGGCGGCGCTGGCCGCTGGCGCAACCCAACGAACGCGCGCCCGCTCCGTCATCGCGGCCGCCGGTGCAGTCGCGGTGGCCTGCACACTCGACCGCGCGCTGCCCAAGGCCCTGCTGGGCGGCAGCGAATTCGTGGCCGGCCAGGGTCTGGTCGGCCTAATTCAGGAGTCGATGCCAGTGTGGCAGGCTGGTTGGTCGCAGTCGCTGGCGATCCTGTCGCCGCAACTGTTGGCCGCGCCGTTGGTCGCGGCCTGGCTGCTGCGCTCTGGCCAGCGCGACCCGGCCCGGGTGGTGTGGGCGGTGTTGCTGGTGGTGACGGCGCTGCTGGCGTTGACGCAGCTGCGGTTTGGCACGCTGGCGGCGGTGCCGCTGGCCGTCGGGCTTGGAGTGGCCGCGGGTGACTTGGCCGGACGCGGACCGTGGCCGCAGCGGGCGGTCCTCGCTGGATTTGCGGTGATGGCATTGGTCGGGCTGGCCGACTTGGACGGCCGGGCCTTGCCGTTGGCCAGGCGCTTGCCCGTGTGGCAGGCGGTGCAAGGTCTGCGCAAGCATGCGCAGTCCGGCGGGCAGCTCATCCGCGAGGCACAGGTCGCGGACGCACTGTCACGGATGCGGTTTGATCCTGCGCTGACGTTTCAGGGCAGCGTCACGGTTCTGGGCAGCTGGTCGATCGGCCACGAACTGCGGGTGCTCGGCGGCCTGCGCAACATCGCCTCGCCGCTGATCGACCCGCAATCGGCCCCGGCGACGCTGCGGTCGATCGCCATGCACCTGGCGACCGACGATTGGGCCGCGCAGGCGGAAGCGCTGCATGTCCGCTACTGGCTCACGATTCCACTGGGCACCTCTGCGCTGCAGGCCTACGCGTTGGCCAACGGCGAACGCGCAAGCGACTACGTCCAAGAGCTACCCGACGGCAGCGCCGCGCTCACGTCCAAGGGCGCCTGCACCAACGCCGTGGCGCTGCATGAAGGTCTGGGCAGCGCCTCGCCCGATGGCCTGTGCCCCCACCGCGCCAACTGGCGCGCGGTCCATGTCGTGCCGTCCGGTCGGGCCAAAGTCTTTGAATTCGTGCAAGGAGCTTTGGTTCGTGGCGGCGGATGCCCAGGCGAGGCGCGCGTGCAGGCCACGGTCCGGCTCGCCGTCAACGGCGAAGGCTTTGCGTGGCAGGCCTTCGCCGTACCGGGTCCCAGCGGCGGGTGGCAGCTGCGCCTGCCGTGGCCGAGCCAGTTTCACACCGAAACGGTCCAGGTGCTCGGCACTGATTTTACCTGCGGAACGCACCACTTCAGCGCCAACGTGACCCAGCAGGCGGTGCAGGAGGGCCTGGCGGTCGAGGCTACCGCCGTCACCCGGTAAACCTCATTGCCCGGTCGCGCGTCGCAGCACCTGACCCGGTTGTGGGGTCGCATGGTCCTGTCGATGTGGAAGCGCGTAGGTTTGGTTGTGACCCTGTTGATGCTGCAAGCGGAACCAGTCTTGGCGGTAGAACCGCTGCACCTGATCCGCGAGCCGGAGATGTCGCCGCCGGAGTCGCAAGCGTGGGCAGCCGCTACAGCTGCGGATCCGACCTTGGGCAGCGCCCGCGATCCCGACTGGCTGCAGGTGATGGGCCGCTGGTTGCGCGCCAAGCGCGGCGCCAGCTGGTCGGTCGGCGTGCCCTTCTCGATCGCGCCGAGTTCGGGACAAGGGTCCACCGTCGGCGGGAGCGACAAGCGCCACGGCCTGCAGCCGAAGAGTCCGCTGGTGGTCAAGCGCTGCGGGCGGCGATGTCCTTGAGCGGGTAGCCCTGGTCGCTTAGGCTCTCGGCCCGAACCCTTGGTGGCACCGTTGACTCGAAGTACAGCCGTTGCCAATTGCGGCTGACCAAGGTGATTCAGGCGCTGTGGGCGCCGGTGGCGCTGCCGCGCCTGCTGCCGCCAATTGCGCCCGGTTGAGCGAGCCGAACATGGCCGCGACTGACCGACTTACCAGGTTGTTACACCGTCAGCCATGCGCTACGCTCAGATTCTGCGCTCAGGGTCGGCGCGGGGTGGTCAATGTGTACGAACACCCCTCGACCCGCTAGTACGGCGACTCCCAAGTTCGCGTTGGGATGGCGAAGTTTTCCGTCGCCGTACTAGGTTGTTTCGTTTGGAGAAGGGGGCGCGCCGCCCCCTGGGACCCCCGCGGTCGGCC
>CANMNA010000062.1 GCA_947499075.1 Myxococcales bacterium | reverse complement strand
TGGCGGACGCACCCACCAGCGCGGCGTTGCACACAGCACTTGAGTCCGTATTGCGTGACAGCGACGACTTGTCGGCCTTGGTCGCACATTTGGACGGTAGCTGGTCTATCTTGAAGGGCGTGGCAGACGAAGATCGCACCGATCTCGCGCAGCGCTGGCTGGCCGCCGTCGAACAACGAGCGGGCGCAGCACTGCAAACGGTCGAGGCGGCGCAGCGGTTGTTCGACACTGCGCTTGCACCACAAGCAGCGATCGACTGCTTGCAGCGCCTGAGCCAGAGTGACGTGACCAGCGACGCGATGCCGGCCTGGATGCAGCAGACTTGGACACTGCTGGCCACCTGGTGGGCGGCGCAGGGCGACAAGGAGCAGGAACTCGCGGCCCGGCTTCACTTGGCGTCTCAGGCCTTTGAGCCGGCCGTCGCCGCGGACAATCGGCGAGCGGCAAGCCAGCTGCTAGAAGATCTCGGTGAATTCGAGGCTGCCTTGGACCAGCTCATGGCCCAGCTCGATGGTGGCAACTGGACTGATAGCGATGCGACGACGCTGCTGCGCTTGGGTGACCAGCTCGATCGCACCAACGACGTCGAGGAAATGTTGGAGTTGGCTGGAGCAGAACTGAGCGACGGCGCGCGCAGGACCAAGCTACAGCTGCAGTTGGCTGGCCGATCTGGCCAACGGCAAGACTGGGAGCGCCAATTGGCGCTGGCGCAACGGGTCTTGGCTGATCACGCAGGCAACGCCGAAGCTTTGGCGTTGCGGGCAGCGGCGCTGGCCAACTGGTCCGACGCACCATGGCAGGCCAAAGTGGCCCACGGACGCGACGCTGCGGCCCTGCTTGTCGGCCAACCGGGCCATGGCGAAGCGCTCTTGGCGCTGGCCACACTGCTGCTCCAAGAGGTAGACACCTATGCCGAAGCGGAGAGCGCAGCACAGGGTGCCGCCGAATTAGACAGCGCGTACGCATCAGCGGCGTTTGCGCTGGTGGCCGGGTTGCTGCCGACAAGTTCGGTGCTCGACGAGGTGGCACGGCTTGCAGGTCCTGCCGACGGCGAAGCGTGGCAGTGGCTGCAGGATCGGGCGCGCGCGAGCGACGACTGGCAAGGTCTCGATGCGTTGCTGGTGACCAAAGCCACCCATTGCGCCTATGCCGACCGTGACGCCGCGTTGGCGACCTGGATCGAAATCGCGGACTTGCGCGCTGACACGCTAGGCGATCTCGTCGCCGCGGGTCAGGCGCTGGACCAAGCGCTGGCTCTCGATGGCGACCACGAAGCCGTGCTGCGGTTGCGGCTGGCCAATGCTGAAGCGCAAGCAGATCAGCCGACTGTGGCCAAGCTGTGTGCCGCGCTCGCCAAGCAGACCAGCGACGAGGAGTCAGCGTTACTTTGGCTGCGCCGGGCCCAAGCGCTGCAGGCAACTGGAGAGACGGATCAAGCCATCGCAGCGTGTGAGTTGGCTCTGGCTGGCGACAGCCAAGCGGTGCAGGCCGCGCTACTGTGCGGGCAACTGCGCGTCAAAGCGGGACAATTGCCGGCAGCAGTCGCTGGCCTGCGTGCGGCGGCAGGCGCGCTTACGGGCGAGGCGGCCGGGCAAGTCTGGGCAGCCGTCGCGCAGTTGGCCAAACAGGCTGACGATATCGCCGGATGGGCCCAAGCTGCGGCGGCGTGTGCGCAGGCCGACGTGGCCAACCCAGAATTGGCAATTTTGGTGCAGCCAGATCTGCTGCAGGGCGCTTGGTTGGCCGAGGCCGTCACCGCGATCGCGCCCACACTGCACAGCCGCGGTGCCAAAGCGCAGGCGCTGGCGCTGCGCAAGCGCCTGGCCGAGACCGCGACGGGTGCCGACCGGCTGACCGCGCGTCGCGGTTTGGCGCTGCAAGCTGCCGCCGATGGCGACACTTTTGAAGCCATGGCGATGCTGTTCGAGGTGGCCCGCAATACCGAACTGCCCGCCGATCAACTGCCAGATGTCTTGGGCGAAGCGCTGCAGGCGGCCCGCGACGGTGAGGCAGTTGAAGACTGGATCGACCGGGTTGCGGACATGGTCGCCAACGGCGATGTCGCCGCAGACTTTGTGTCGGCTGTGGTTGCCCAGGCTGCCGCTGCCGCTGCCGAGGCTGGCCAGCCAGACCGCGGCGCAGATCTCTGGGATATCGTCTGGGAACAGCAACCGGAGGACCGCGATGCCCGCGATGCCGTGCTTGCGCTGCGCCGCGATGCCAACGACCCGCAGCGGCTAGCGTCGAGCCTGGAGCGTGCGGTGGTGTTCGCAGGCGCTGCCGACAAGCCGCAGTTGCGGGTCGAGCTGGCCGCACTCAAGTTTGACCACCTGGGTCGCCCGCGTGAAGCGGTGCGGTTGGTGCAAGATGTCTTGGCAGCTGAGCCTGCCAATGAAGCCGCGTTGGCGCTCAGTGAGCGGCTCGCCGATAACCCGGTGTTTGCTGACGAGATGCTGGCGTTTCTGGAGCCCCACTACCGGACCAACGCCAATTGGCTGGGTCTAGAGCGCATGCTGCGCAAGCACATGGATCGGGCCAAGACCGCGGCAGTTCGTTCGGAGTTGGCACAGGCTTTGGCAGAGTTGCAGCAGCACCACTTGGCCCATGCCGGCGATGCGCTTCAGAGTTTGGTGCTGGCACTGCAGGCCGAGCCCCGGCTGACCACGCTTGCCGCAATCGAAAAGCTTGCGCAGCAGCCCGACGACGACGAGGTGTTGGCCAAGGCCTATGCGCTCATGGTCAACACGCAGCTGCGGCCGGAAGACCGTGCGGCAATTCTGGAGCGCGCGGCTGCGGTCGACCGGAGGCGCGGCGATCTGGCGGCAGCCGAGCGGCGCCTGCGTGAGAGCATCGACATTTTGCCGCAGTCCAACGCTGCGGCCGAGCAATTGGAGGCGCTGCTCGACGAGCAAGGGCGGTTCGCCGATCAAGTGCGGCTGTTGCGCGAGCGCGCCAAAGTGATCACCGATATCGACTTGCGGACCAATGTCCTGCACCGCATGGGCAGCATGGCCCGCACGCTGAGCGACGTGGACGCAGCGGCCGAAGCGTACCGGGATCTGGCAGCGCTGGATCCGACGGACAGCGATTCACGCTCCAACTTGGTCGATTTGCTGCGTGAGTCAGGTGCGCCCGCTGCACTCGCGGATGCGCTGATCAATTTGGCCAAAGTCACGCAAGACCTCGCAGCCAAGGCGCTGCTGCTCTGTGAAGCCGCGCGCATGCAAGGCCGCGACAGCGTTGGCGAAGAGCGGGCTGAGATCTGCTACCAGATGGCGTTTGATGCCGATCCGGCCAACGACGAAGCGTTTGTATGGTTGGAGCGACGTGCCCATCAGAACCCGCGCCATCTGGCGAGCTTGCTCGACGCCCGGGCGCAAGGTTTGGACGCTGGCCCCTCACAGGTGCTGGTGCTGCGCAAGTTGGCCCACGCCCGCCGCGATGCAGGCGATCACGCTGGCGCGTGCGAGGCGCTGGAGCGGGCGCTGCGCGACGACAGGCACAACATCGCGGTGATCGACGAGTTGGCCAAGATCGCCGAGGCTGGCCGCCAGTGGCCCAACTGGGTGGCCGCGACCGAGTTGCGGTTGGCCAACGAGACACGCAAAGACAACCGGGTGTCCATCCTGGCGCAGTTGGCGCGGGTGCTCATCAGCGAGATGGACGGTGTGGTGCGGGCCCAGCCATACATTTCGGAACTACAAAAGATTGCCCCGAAGGATCCGGCGGTGCGGCAAGTCGTCGCCATGCTCAAGTCTCACAGCGGCGATCCGGCAGAAGCGGCCGCGGGTCTCGAGCAGGTGTTGCGCGAAACCGAAGATCCGCAGGCACTGCTGGCGCTGCACCAACAGCTGGCTGAGCTGTACCTGGGTGACCTCGCCAACCAGGGCAAGGGCATTCGCGAGCTCCAAAAAGTGCTCGCCATCGATCCACGGCGGTGGACGGTGCGCCGACGTTTGTGCGACCTGTTCGGCCAAAGGCAGTCCTACGAGGCGCTGGCCGAGTCGCTGCGCCAATGGCTGACCCAACTCGACGAGCAAGACGAACGCCAGACACTGCCGCTGGGTCGCGGTCAAGAGATGGTCGCCTTGATGCGCGAGCTGGCCGAGGTGCTGGTGCTGCTGGGCAAGCCGCAAGAGGCCGCCCAGCAACTCAAGCGCGCTTGGTCGCTGCGCAGCGACGATCCGGGTATCAACGCAACCTTGGCGCCGCTGCTCGAAGTCAGCGGCGACAGTGACTTGGCCGCGCAACTGCACGACTGGCTGGCCCAGCACCACGTCGCCGACAAGAAAACAGCCGCTACGCACCTGTCCAAGGCAGCGCTGCTGCACGAGCGGCGCGGCGACTTGCCGGGGGCGCGGGACCGCTTCAAGAAGGCGATGGAGTCGGCGCCAGGAGACGACGAAGCGACGCTGGGCAGCGCCAGAGTCTGCCTGGCGCTCCAGGAGCCAGACCGCGCGATGCGGCTGTTCGATGCCGTGGCCCGCAAGCCCGCGGGAGCGGTGAGCCAGACTTTGCGCGCAGATGCTCAGTTTGGCATGGGCCAGTGCCGCTTGGCGCGGAACCAGCGCGATCAGGCGCGGGCGTGCTTCGAGCAAGCGCTGGCGCTGGTTCCTGGACACAAAGCGGCCGCCGAGGCGCTGTTGCAGATGTAGCGTCAGCGGCTTTGGGCCACGTGCGGCGTCCCGCGCAAAGATTGATAGTCCATGGATACTCTTCCCGTTTCTGTCTCTTTGTCTACCGCAAGCGCGCTGCCACGGCCCTGTCGGGTGGCGGTAGTCGGTGCGACCGGCTACGGCGGTGCGGAGTTGCTGCGCCATTTGTTGGTTCACCCGCATGTGGTCGTCACCCGGTTGGTGGCCAAGGACAATCTCGGCAAGCGCTTGGGCCAAGTCCACCTGTCGCTCGATGGCCTGACTGATCTGCGGATTGAAGACGCCACGCCTGAACAAGTTGTCGGCGACGCCGATCTGGTGTGCGTGGGACTGCCGCACAAGGTGTCGGCGCAAGTAGTTGCACGGTATGCAGATTTGGGCGCAGCGGTCATCGATCTATCGGGCGACTTTCGCCTGCAAGACGCGGCGACGTACCAACGCTATTACGAGGTCGCGCACCCGCTGCCAGAGCGCCTGGGCACGTTTGTCTACGGCCTGCCTGAAGTGCACCGCGCGGCGCTGGCGGGCGCGCGGAAGGTGGCCTCGCCTGGGTGCTTTGCCACGGCCATCACCTTGGCATTGCTGCCTTTTGCCCGCGCGGGTTTGCTGCGCGGCCGGGTTCGGGTCACCGCGATGACGGGCTCGTCAGGGTCGGGCGCCAATCCGGCGCTGGGCACCCACCATCCGCTGCGTGCGCAGACGCTGCGTGCCTACAAGCCGCTGACACACCAGCACACGCCGGAGATCGAGCAAAACCTGCGGCTGGCAGGGGCGCACGATCTGACCCTGGATTTTGTCCCGGTCTCGGCGCCCTTGGTGCGCGGCATCCTGACGACGTGCTGGTTTGAAGTCGATGGCGCTGTCGATCCGGCAGACCTGATTGCGCTGCCGAACCGCCAGTTTGCCAGCGAAAAGCTGATCCGGGTGCTGCATGATCGGCTGCCAGAGGTCAATGCCGTGGCCGGTTCGATGTATGTCGAGCTAGCGACCAGTGTCGATGAGCGGGTCGTCGATGGGCGCCGCACCGTGCTGGCGCACAGTGCCATCGACAACTTGATCAAGGGCGGCGCTGGTCAGGCGATTCAGGCCCTGAACCTGATGCTGGGATGCGACGAATTCACCGGGCTCTTGGCGCCTGCGCAATGGCCGTAGGACTAGCGCCACCCCGGCCGCGCCGCGTGCTGATCAAGGTCGGCGGCGAGACGGTGCGCGACCCGCTCGACCGCGCCCGGCTCGCCCGCGACATCGCTCAATTGATTGCCGGTGGCGCGCACGTCGCAGTCGTGCATGGCGCAGGGCCGCAAATCACCAAGCTCGGCGAGCAATTGGGGCTAAAATCGACGTTTCGCGGCGGTCGGCGGGTGACCGACGCAGCGATGCTGCACACGGTGGCGTTAGCGATGTGCGGCGAGGTGGGTCCCAACTTGCTGGCGTCGCTGCTTGCGGCAGGGGTGCGGGCGCTGGCAACCCCGGCAGCTTCGGCCGGCATCGCAGTGGGTCGCAAGCGCCCACCCACGCGCCTGACTGGCGAACCCCAGGCGGTCGATTACGGCCTAGTGGCAGACATAGCGCACATCGGCGCTGACGTCGTCGTCGCGCTGTGGCAAGCGGGCTTGGTACCGGTCTTGTCCTCGCTGGTCGCCGATACCCAAGGACAGTTGCTCAACCTCAATGCGGACACGCTGACGACGGCGCTGGTGGCCGCGCTGGGCATCGATGATGTGGTGCTGGTGACCGGCGTGTCAGGGGTGTACCGCGATCTGAACGATCCGGGCAGCCATGTGCCGCACTTGCTGCACAGCGAGATCGGCCCCTTGCTGCAGTCCGGTGCAATTGGCGGCGGCATGGTGGCCAAGCTCGAGGAAGTTGCCAATATCATTACGCAGGGCGCCCAGCGTGTGCTCATCGTCGGCTACCGCGACGAGGCCGCAATCGCAGCCGCCGTGTCCAATCAGCCGGGTACCCGCACTGTCATCAGCGCTGGGGTAGCGCCATGAGCCAACGCACGAATTGCTGCATGGCTTGCGTCACAATGTGCATGCTGGTCACGCTCGGATGGCTTGGCGTGGCGCTCGGCCACGACGTCGACGGCAAGCTCGGCGTCGGCTACGAAGACACGCTGACCAACATCGGCATGCGTCAAGCTTTTCAATTGCGGGACAGCAACAACAACGCGCCGGACCGGCGCTTGCCCGACGCCCCGGCAAGTGGGCTGGCGGTGCGCCGCTACATCGGCAACTTCGGCATCGAAGGCATCGTGGGCATCGGCGCCCATCTGCCGGATGGGGCGCCGGCAGAGTGGGGCGGCTTCCTGAGCGTGGGCGGTAGCTACAATTTCGTGCGCGCGCCACAGGTCAACTTGGGCTTGGGTGTGCGCGTGTTGGTCGGCTTGGCGCGCACCAACGTCGGCGTCGAGGCGGGTCCGGTGCGGTTTGGGCTCGCCCTCGAAGCCCCGCTTCGGGTCGAATACTTCTTTAATCAGCAGTTTGCGATTGCCGGCGCCGTCGGACCGACGTTGAGCCTGAACGGTGACCGCCTCAATCCGCTGACCGGGCAGAAGGGCTCGATCGATGTCGCGTTGTCACGCGGCGAATTCAGTGGCGGCGTGGGCTTTACCTATTACCTGAATTGACCGCCCACCCACTGGTCGGACTGCCACAACACCAAAATCTGGAGTGAATTGATGATCCGTATCGCATTGCTGCCTGGCGATGGCATTGGCCCCGAAGTCATCCGCGCCGCCGTTGCCGTGTTGGATCACTGCAGTCGCGTCTATGACTTTCGCTACCAATCTGAGTGGTTTGACTTGGGGGCCGAGCGCTACTTGCGCACCGGCGAGACGCTGCCCGACCGCGAGTTTGCCCGCCTGCGCGACGAATTCGACGCCATCTTGCTGGGCGCATTTGGCGACCCGCGCGTGCCGACCAACGTCCACGCCAAGGACATTCTGCTGGGCCTGCGCCAGCGCCTCGACCTCTATGTCAACCTGCGGCCAGTGCTGCTTGTCGATGAACGCTTGTGCCCCCTGCGCGGTGTTCAGACCGGCGGCATCGACATGGCCATCGTCCGCGAGAACACCGAGAGCGTCTACGTCGGCATTGGCGGCTCGTTCAAGATCGGCACCGACGACGAGGTGGCTCAAAACGTCATGTTGTCGACGCGCAAGGGCTGCGATCGCCTGCTGCGCTATGCCTTTGAGCTGGCACGGACCCGGCGAGGTCAGTTGGTACTGTGCGACAAGGCCAACGCCATTGAGTCGGCCCATGGCCTGTGGCGGCGGTCGCTCAAGGACTTGGCGGTCCAGTATCCCGACGTCAAAGCGACTACGCTGTACGCCGACGTGGCAGCGATGCGGATGGTGACGCACCCGCATGAGTTTGACGTTGTGGTCGGTGACAACATGATCGGCGACATTCTGAGCGATTTGGCGGCCGCGCTGGTTGGCGGTCTCGGCCTTGCGCCGTCTGCCTCTACCCACCCAGGACGGGTCGCACTGTACGAGCCGGTGCATGGTTCTGCGCCCGACATCGTCGGGACGGGACGGGCCAATCCGCTGGCGGCGATCTTGTCACTGGGTATGCTGTTGCGCGATCAGGGCAAGCGCGAAGCGGCCGCGGCGGTCGAGCGGGCTTGTGCTGCAAGCGTGGTCGCCCGCCAATGCACACCCGACCTCGGCGGCGCGCTGACCACTGATCAAGTGGCAGCATGGGTGTCGGAGCACTTGCTTGCTTGACTTCTGGGCTTGAGCCAAGTAATCGCACCGGCCCGCGCGGCAGTGCCCGCGCCCTAGCCACCATGCACGATCCGCACCTGCAGCACGTCACATTGCCCAATGGCCGCCCAGCCGTTCGGTTTACTGGCCGAATTCTGTATCTCTACGCTGATTTAGAGCTGGTTCGCCGCCAACTCGCCGGCGAAGACTTACCTTGGGATCCAAGCCTGCCGCTCATCGACAACATCTCGACTGACGAAATTACACCGGCTTGGGTGTGCTTCTACTTCGACGAAACGCTGGGCGAGTACCCACTGGTGGGCCTGCGCGGCGGGGCTATCGAGCGCAACAGCATCAAAGATGGTGGATTTTCGGTCATCGTCTCGGGCAAGTCCAAAGGGTGCGGGTCTTCGCGTGAGACTGCGCCCTATTCCGAGCAGGCTGCGGGCATTCGCTTGGTCATTGCGCAGACCATCGAGAAGATCTATGGGCAAAACAGCCAGAATATTGGCCTATACAATTCACTGGATTTCAGCCTAATTCCTCGGATCGTGGCCGGAGAGGCGATTGCGACGGCCGAATTCAGCCACGGCCTGGATCCTGTGGCGGCAGCGATTGTCGATCAGGGCGGCCTGTTCGCCTACAACCGGGCCCGGCTTGCGGGTCAGGTCAAGCCGCCTGCGCTGCACGCGCTGTCGCGGCCAATGACGGTGGTCGAGAAGATCATTGCGGCCCACACCATCGTTGATGCGGCGACCGGTCAAGTTGGCACGCCGGCGGTGCGGCCGGGCGACGCTGTCTTTGTCCGGACCGGGGTGCGGTTTAGCCATGACTACACCACGGCGATGGCCCAGGCGAGCTTTAAGGCTGCCCTTGGGGCGGACGCCAAAGTCACCGACGTCGGGTCCGTGTTTGCTTTTCGCGACCACTTGACCTTTCTGGGCGGCGTGATGTCGGACAAGCACAAGGCGATGGGCCTCGATGTACAGGCGGGGCAGCTCGCGACAATCCAGCGCCAATTTTGCGCAGAGCAAGGAATTCGCCTGTATGACGAGCACAGCGATGGCTCTGGCTCAGAGGCTATCTGCCACAACGCCGTACTGGAAGACCTAGGCCTGCCCGGCGACATCATCGTCGGCACCGACTCCCACACTTGTACCGGCGGAGCGCTGGGCGCTTTTGCCTTTGGCGTCGGCTCAACCGACATGGCCAACACTTGGTATACCAAAGATATTCGCGTGTCGGTGCCAGAGTCGGTCCGCTTCCACGTCACAGGCACCTTGCGGCCCGGCGTGGCGGCCAAAGACGTGATGCTGCGGATCCTCGCCACGCCATTCATCAAGGATGGCAAGGGCATCGGCAAGGTACTGGAGTTCTGCGGCCCGGGTGTCGCGGCCTTGTCGATGGACGAGCGGGCGACCCTGACCAACATGGCAGTTGAGGCCGGCGCCACGACCGGGATCATCGAGGCCGACGAAACGACGTTGCAGTGGCTGGCCCAGATTCGGCCCGGTCTCGATGTCGCCGCCTTGCGGTCTCGGCTGTACAAGTCCGATGCCAATGCCAGCTACCTCGCCAGCTTTGAGATCGACCTCGATCAACTCGACCTGATGGTGGCCACGCCGGGCGACCCGCGCAACGGTGTACCAATTGGCGACCTCGGTGCCGACATCAAGGTCAGCTTGGCCTACGGTGGGTCGTGCACGGGCGGCAAGATGGCCGACATGGACATGTACGCCTCGGTGCTGCGCGCCGCGGTGGACAAGGGCCAGCGGGTTCACCCAGACGTGCAGCTTTTCATCCAGTACGGCAGCCAGAAGATCAAGCAGTACGCAATCGACCAAGGCTATCCAGCGATTTTTGCGGCCGCTGGCGCCGTCGTCATCGACCCGAGCTGTGGCGCGTGCATCAATGCTGGACCCGGCGTATCGCGCGACGCCGAGACCGTGACCATCTCCGCCATTAACCGCAACTTCCCCGGCCGCTCAGGACCGGGTAAGGTCTACCTCGCCAGCCCACTGGTGGTCGCGGCCTCGGCAATCGCTGGGCGCATCGCCGGCCCTGAGCAAATTTGATCGGTCCGCCGGCAGACTTGGCGCAGCGTGCGCACAATTGAACCCAGGAGGCGCAGATGGCTCGGGCAACCCGGCGCAGGCAAGTGACGGCACTGGGGGCGGCGGTGCTCGCAGCTTTGGCTTTCAACGCAGCCTTGGCGCTCAACGCAGCCTTGGCTCTCAACGCAGCTGCGGCTCCGCTGCCTGCACCGCCTGCGGCCCCAGCCAACGACAAAGGCAGTCCAGTCGCACGCGCAGTGGCCTTGCGCCAGGGCGGCAAGTACGCGGAGGCAGCGCAGATCTTGCTGGAGTGGCTGGCCGATCATCCCGACGACGCCAAGGCGCACAACGAACTGGGAGCGCTCTACGCTTTGCACGGCCAACTGCGAGCCGCCTTGGAACAATTCAGCCAAGCCGTGCGCGGCGACGCTGCGCTGCGGTCGGCGCGCTGGAATCTGGCTGAGACACTGCGTGCCGATGAGCGGTGCGTCGAAGCCCTGCCCCACTATCGGCAATTGGTCGAGAGCGATGGCGCCGACGGCCTGCCGCGCAAGGGGCTGGCGTTGTGCCACACCATTTTGGGGCAGTGGACCGAAGCGATCGTGGCCTGTGATGGCATTGTCCGGCAGGTTCCAGGCACAACGCTTGCGACGTGGGCGGCGGAGAAGCGCGATCGCATCCGCGAATTGTCGGCTGGCGGTGCGCTGTCGGTCGGGCAAATGGATACCGAAGGCAAGCAATTGTTTGCGGAAAATCGTTACGTCGATGCCGCAGTCTGGTTGGCAAGCGCGCTGCAGGCCGAGCCCACGGCCGACCGCGCGTACCGGTTGGCGATGGCCCACTTGGGCGCGCAAGATCTGATGGCTGCGCTGGCGTCACTGGAGCGGGCACTCAAGCTCGATCCCAAACACTTGCCGGCGCGTATGGCCCAAGCGACAGTGGCCCGCGCGCTGCGCACCCTGGGGACAGGCGCGGCCAACATCGCCTTTGCCAAGCTGGACGAAGTCGCTGAGCGCGCGCTGGCCCGGGCCATTCTCGATAACAATCTTGTTTTGGCGCGACAGCTGGCCCAACAGATGGCTGGCGCCAAGACGGACGTGCCACCAGGCGCAGTCGCGCTGCTGCTGGCGGGCGAGCTGGCGCTGCGCGATGGCACGGCTGCCACGGCGGCAGAGCTGTTTGAGCGGGCACTCAAGGCCCGCCCGAACCACGACGCGGCGCGCAAAGCGCTCGCCGATGCTTGGATTCAACAGGGCAAGCTGAGCGAGGGCCGGCGGATGGCTGCCCTGCCGCCACCTCCGCCGCATATCGCCGACAATGCTGATCTGCAGGCGTTTGTCCGCCAGCGGCGGGTCGAGTTTGTCCACCACTTGCACATGATGGTCGACCCTGGCGTGCGTCCTGCGCCGGCCCTGATCGATCTGGTGGCTGGCGACTTGCCCCTGCCACCACCACCGCCGCCGTTGCCGCCAGTGCCGGTTGCACCGCCGACCAAAGGCAAGGGCAGCAAGGCGACCAGGGCCAAAGCCGGCAAGAGCAAGTGACAGGCCCGAATCGACCCAAAGATCATCGGGGTTACAGCGGTCGTGCTGTGGGCACGGTTGCCCTTCCTTGCGTTGCCGACACAGTGCAATTGCTACCCCACGCCGAGATCGTGTGGTGCGACGGGCGAATCGTCAGCGTGGCTGCCCTGTCTGGCCCACCGCCCAGCGATGGCCTGCTGTGGATGCCTGCCTTTGTCGATCTGCATGTGCATTGGCCCCAGAGCCATGTGCGCGGTCAGTTTGCGGGGCAGTTGCTGCCGTGGCTGCGCGACGCGATTTGGCCTGCGGAAGCCGCGTTCGCCGACCCAGCAGTTGCCGAGCGGCGGGCTCAGGCATTTGCGGCGGCGTGCACCCGGGCTGGTACGTGTGCCGGCCTGCTGTTTGGCCCGCCGTTTGCGCAGGCGAGCCTGCAGTGGGCGGCCGAGCGTGTGGCCGGTTACATGGAAGGTCCGGCCCTGATGGAACGCCACGGTCCACCCGAACTCCTGCATCCGGCGAGCCAGACTTTGCGGTCGCTGACGGACGCAGCCGCGGGTCGTATGTTCGCGATCACCCCACGGTTCGCGCCCAACCTGACGCCGGCCGGCTTGGCTGCCTGTGGCGCGCTGGCTGCGCAGACCGGATGGCCAGTTCAGAGCCACCTGTCAGAGAATTTGGACGAAGTTCATTGGGTGCGCGACCTGTTTCCGCAGGCGCAGGACTACCTGGACGTCTACGATCAGGCCGGCCTGTTGGGCCCCCGCTGCATCTTGGCCCACGCGATTCACGTCAGCGATCGCGAAGTCGATCGGCTGGCGGCAACCGGGACTTGGATTGCGCATTGCCCAACCAGCAATGTGGCGCTGGGCTCTGGGCGCATGCCGCTAGAGCGCTTACAGGCCGCCGGCGTGCCTTGGGTGCTCGCAACCGACGTGGGCGCAGGGCCGCAGTTGTCGCTGCTGGACGTAATGCGCACGTTTGTCCAAGTCCATCGCGGCCATGCGGTCGCCACAGCGGAGCAGAGCCTGTGTCGGGCCACCGCCGCGCCGGGCACGTTCCTGACCCAGTTCGATCCGAGCTGGGCAGGTCTGGGCACGTTGCAACCGGGCGCACCGGCCCATCTGGTGGCCTTGCCCTGCCCGACGATCGAAGGGGACAGCCCAGAAACCCTGTTGCGAGCGCTGCTTGCCCAGCTACCGGCAGACGCGGAGACAGCGCCGACGGCTGTCGTCCAATGGGGCCGGCGCATGTTTGGCTAAGCCAAGCACCGGCACCTGAAATAACGCAGTGCGTTAAAATGCGTGACTTTGGCTTGACGCAGGCGGCAGACGCGACAACACTTGCCGCCCTTCTGGCGGCGGCCCGCTAGAAGGCTGCGCGGCGCCTGCCTCTGGTCGTGTCCCGGCCGGGGCCAGCGCCTCGCCGGCTCTCTCTCTTTGAACGGAATGCTCACCATGACCGAACGCAAGAAAGTCGTCCTCGCCTACTCGGGCGGCCTCGATACCTCTGTGATGTTGCACTGGCTTAAGTACGACCAGGGCCACGACGTCGTCTGCATGACCGCCGACGTTGGGCAAGGCGAAGAGTTGGACGGCCTGCGCGAAAAGGCCGTGCAGTCGGGGGCAATCGGCATTCACATTCTCGACTTGCGCGAGACTTTCGTGCGCGACTACGTGTTTCCGGCAGTGCAGGCCAATGCGGTCTATGAGGGCTACTACCTGCTGGGCACCTCGCTGGCGCGGCCACCGATCGCCAAAGCGCTGGTCGAGGTGGCCGTCGCCGAGAACGCGTTTGCGATTTCGCACGGCTCGACCGGCAAGGGCAACGATCAGGTGCGGTTTGAGCTGGGGGCGTACGCGCTTCAGCCGTCGATCCAAGTGATTGCGCCGTGGCGGACCTGGCCCTACAAGAGCCGCACCGACCTGATCGAGTACTGCCGCAAGCACGGCATCGCGGTCACCGCGACTTCTGAGAAGCCCTACTCGACCGACCGCAACTTGCTGCACATCAGCTTTGAAGGCGGCATCTTGGAGGATCCGTGGCGCGCGCCGCCGGCCGACATGTTCAAGCTCACGGTCGATCCGCGGCTGGCGCCCAATGAGGCCGAGGACGTAGAGATCGCGTTTGAAGACGGCCTTCCCGTCGCCATCAACGGCGTGACCCTGGCGCCCGTGCCGTTGCTCGAAAAAGCCAACGCGCTGGGTGGCAGGCACGGCATTGGCCGGGTCGACATCGTCGAGAACCGCTACGTCGGCATCAAGTCGCGCGGCGTGTACGAGACGCCGGGCGGTACGCTGCTGTACCACGCCCACCGCGCCGTCGAGTCGCTGGTGCTCGATCGCGAGGTCATGAGCCTGCGCGATGGTTTGGTGCCCCAGTTTACCCGCATGATCTACAACGGCTACTGGTTCAGCCCTGAGATGAACCAGATGCTGGCGTTTATGAAGAATCTGCAGAAAGGCGTGACAGGCGTGGCCCGGCTGCAGCTCTACAAAGGCAACGTCGCGGTTACCGGTCGCAAGGCCCGCAATTCGCTCTACAATCCCGAGTACAGCACGTTTGAGGCTGACAAGGTCTACAACCAGGCCGATGCCGACGGCTTCATCAAGCTCAACGCCCTGCGCCTCAAGCTGAGCACCTACCGCGATCGCGCTATGCTGGGCGAGCCGAACCAAGAAATGGCGGAGAACTTGGCGGACTTGCGCAAGAACTACATCGAATGATGGCCGGGAGGGCCTGCTGTGCACACCAAGATCAAGATTTTTGCTGGCTCTAGCCATCCAGAGCTCGCTGAGGCAATCTGCCAGCACCTTGGCATGCTGCTGTCGAAGTCGGAATGCATCAAGTTCTCCAACGAGAATCTGATGGTGCGCATTCTGGAGAATGTCCGCGAGTGCGATGTTTTCTATATCCAGACCTCGGCGCCGCCGGCCAACGAAGCCATCATCGAGACGCTGATTGCGATTGACGCCCTGCACAGTGCGTCAGCGCGGCGGGTAACGGCGGTCCTGCCGTACTTCCCCTATTCGCGCTCGGACAAGAAAGACCAACCGCGGATTTCGATCACCGCGCGGCTGATGGCGGACCTGTTGCAGACCGCGGGCGCCGATCGCGTGCTGACGATGGACCTGCATTCGCCACAGATTCAAGGCTTTTTTCGAATTCCTGTCGATCAACTGATGGGCGCACCTGTTCTGTGCGGTCACATGAAGACGTGGGACCTCAAAGACTGTGTGCTTGTGGCAGGCGATGTGGGCGAGGCCAAAGATATCGGACGCTTCGCCAATATTTTGGGCCTGCCCGTGGCGGTAGTCGACAAGCGCCGCTACGGCAACGACGACAAGGCAGTCGCCACCAACCTCATCGGTGAAGTGGCCGGCAAGCACGCGATCATTGTCGACGATGAGATCGCCACGGGTGGCACGATCATCGAAGCGGCGCGGTTCCTGATGGCCCGCGGTGCCCTGTCGGTGCGCGTGGTCGCCACCCATGGCGTGCTGTCGGGTCCAGCGATCGAGCGCATCAACAACAGCTCGATCGGGCGTGTCATCGTGACCGACACCATTCCGATGCGTGAAAAGGTCTCGGAGAAAGTCACGGTTCTGTCGGTAGCGCCACTGTTTGCCAACGCGATTCGGCGCATCCACGACGGAGATTCGGTCAGCGATCTGTTCTGAATCCCGGTCGGCTCGAAGCTGCCTAGTACTCCGTTACAGGGATTTCGATCAGTTGACTGTCTCCGTTGCATGGACCTCTCTGGCGGGCGGGCGCCCTTCGAGGCTCAGGGTAAACTCCGGCCCGCCCCTACCCGACCGCGGCAACCGGTCAAAACCGGTGTAACGAGGTACTACTCTGGCGTTGTGGCCCGCAAAGGTAGCCAATCGGCCTTTTCGCGCCACCGCGCGTCTGCGGTCTTGACTTGACCGGGGCGCGGTTGAGCCATAGGTTGAGGCTGGATGGGCGCGCTTCGGCAAATCTGGGTGCGGTGGACAGTGGCGACGGTGGGCGGCACCGCGCTGGCGGTGGCGCTCCTGCTCGGCTTGAGCGTGATGATGCGCCTAGACGCCTTCTCCGGCCCCAAGAGCAAGGTCTTGGTCGCGCGCA
>CANMNA010000061.1 GCA_947499075.1 Myxococcales bacterium | reverse complement strand
GCGATCCCCCGCTTTGAGCGCATCTCTGCGTCACTGCGTCGCTTCTCTCGCTGCGGCGTACCAGAGTACGCCTCGCTCTTTCAGCTCCTTGTTCCTTGATCTGCATCTCAAATCGGGGCCCGCGGGAGATTTCTGTGGGGAATTTGGGGCGTGAGCGGCTTGACGCGGCGCCATCACCCGCAAGCCAGCTTTCTCTAAGCTGTGGCGCACACTGCGGGCGATCTCGATGGCGTTGGGCGTGTCGCCGTGCACGCACAGCGTGTCGATCTGTGCGGGCAGCCACGTTCCTTTGACCGTGGGCAGCGACTGCCGCCGCACCATCTCAACGGCGCGGTTGGCGACCCGCCACGGGTCGGTCAGCAACGCGCCGAGTTCGCTGCGCGGCAAAAGGCGGCCATTGGACCCGTAGGCACGGTCGACATAGGCCTCAAACACCGGGCGCAACCCCGCCATTCGGCAAGCTTTGTCCTGGTTGGTGCCGGGCATCACCGTCGAAGATACCCGGCCATTGGTCGGCGGCAACTGGGCCTGTAGGGCTGCGATGGCATTGGCCGCGGCGCCCGCCAGATCGAATTCGTTGGCGGTCTGGTGGGCCAACGCGCCGTGCAGCTTGATGTGTTCCAGGGTGACACCGTCAGCGCGGCACAGCGCCGCAAAGGCACCTAGCTGGTACAGCAAGATCACTTCCGTCTCGTCTGGGGTGGCATCGGCCCAAGCCCTGCGGCCAAAGCCCTACAGGTCAGGCCATCCCGGGTGGGCACCGACAGCGACGCCGGCTTCGGCAGCCCGCCGCAGCGTCGCGCGCAAGATCGCCGGGTCGCCAGCGTCAAAACCACAGGCAATGTTGGCCGAAGTCACGACTTCGAGCAGCGCCGCGTCGTCGCCGGCCCGCCATGCGCCAAAGCCTTCGCCCAAGTCGGCGCTCAAGTCGATGGTCGTAATGGCCGACAGGGTGCAGATCCGGCAGCGGTAAGCGCTCAGACGATTGCCGCAGTGTGCCACAAGTGGTGGCGCTGGCAACCGACGCGCTCGGTGCGCATCAGCGTTTGCACTGGGCAATCATTTTGGGCGGTTACACCGCGAGCCGGCATTGACAGAACGGGCCGCTGCGCCTACACTGCCGCCCCCTTCGCCAGCGCTACCGTGGCGGAGCCCAAGGACTGAAATGACCGACGAATTCGACGCCAAAGACCCGTCGCCCCAGGCCAACACTGCGACTACAGCCAACACCGCGACTACAGCCAACACCGCGACTACAGCCAACACCGCGACTACAGCCAACGCCGCGACTACAGCCAACGCCGCGACTACAGCCACCGCCGCGACTACAGCCAACGCCGCGACTACAGCCAACGCCGCTGACGCCGCCAACGCTGACGTCCAAGCCGACGCTGGTGCCGGTGCCGGTGGCGGCGGCGGCAACGACTCAGGCGGTGGCGGCGACGGCGGCTCCGAGCTGCCCAAGGGCATCGGCAACGTCCTTGTCGTCTCGATCAAATCGGAGATGGAGTGGTGCTACGTCGACTACGCCATGAGCGTGATCGTCGGCCGCGCCTTGCCCGATGTCCGAGACGGCCTCAAGCCCGTGCACCGCCGCGTGCTGTACGCGATGTACGAGGTCAAGAACAACTGGAACCTGGCCTACAAGAAGTCGGCGCGTATCGTCGGCGACGTGATCGGCAAGTACCACCCGCACGGCGATCAGTCGGTGTACGACACCCTGGTCCGCATGGCCCAGCCGTTCAGCCTGCGCTACATGCTGGTCGATGGCCAAGGCAACTTCGGCTCAGTCGATGGCGATCCGCCCGCGGCCATGCGGTACACCGAAGTGCGCATGGCCAAGCTGGCCCACGACTTGCTGGCCGATCTGGACAAGGAAACCGTCGATTTTATCCCGAACTACGACGGTCAGGACCGAGAGCCGACGGTGCTGCCGACCAAGGTGCCCAACCTGCTGATCAACGGCTCGGGTGGCATCGCGGTCGGCATGGCCACCAACATCCCGCCGCACAACCTGCGCGAGATCTGCAATGCGCTGGTCGCCGTCATCGACGACCCGTTCATCGATCTGCGCGGCTTGATGCAGTTCGTGCAAGGCCCCGACTTTCCGACCGGCGGCACCATTTGCGGTCGGCAGGGCATTGTCGATGCCTACGAGACCGGCCGCGGCAAGATCCGTCTGCGCGCCAAGACCCACATTGAAGCGGACAAGAAAGGCACCCGCGAGGCGATCATCGTCGACGAGCTGCCCTACCAAGTGAACAAAGCGCGGCTGGTCGAGCAGATCGCCGACCTGGTCAACGAGAAGAAAATCGAGGGCATCAGCGACCTGCGCGACGAGAGCGACCGCACCGGCATGCGGGTGGTCATCGAACTGAAGCGCGATGCGATCGCCCAAGTGGTGCTCAACCAGCTGCTGCAGATGACGCAGTTGCAGGTCACCTTTGGTGTCATCAACTTGGCGATCGTGGCCGGTCAGCCACAAGTGTTGACGCTCAAGGAGATGCTCGAGCTGTTCCTCGATCACCGCCGCGAAGTGGTGACCCGGCGCTGCCTGTTCGAGCTCAAGCAGGCCGAGGCCCGCGCGCATATTTTGCAGGGCTTGCTCATTGCGCTGGACCACTTGGACGAAGTGATCGAGATCATCCGCGCCAGCGCCGATCCGCCGACCGCCAAAGCGGGTTTGGTGGCGCGGTTTGCCCTGTCGGAGATCCAAGCTCAGTCGATCTTGGACATGCGCCTGCAGCGCCTGACCGGCCTGGAGCGCGACAAGATCCGCGCCGAGTACGACGAGACCCAAAAAACCATCGCCTGGCTCAAGTCGATCCTGGACGACGACGGCAAGCTGATGACGGTCATCCGCGACGAGACGCTGCGCGTCCGCGACGAGTACGGCGACGAGCGGCGCACCGACATCATCGACATGGAAGGGGCGCTGTCGCTCGAAGACCTGATCGCCGATGAAGATATGGTTGTCACGGTCAGCAAGAGCGGCTACATCAAGCGCACCGCACTTTCAGCGTATCGGCAGCAGCGGCGCGGCGGCCGCGGCAAGACCGGCATGACCACCAAGGAAGAGGACTTTGTCGTCGACCTGTTCGTGGCCAGCACCCACCAGGATCTGCTGATCTTTACCAGCCACGGCAAGGTGTTTGCGATCAAGGTCTACGAAGTGCCAGCGGGCGCGGCCTCGACCCGCGGCAAGCCCATCATCAACCTGATCCCGGTCGAAAAAGACGAAGCGATCAAAGCGGTGCTGCCGGTGCGCGTGTTCGCCGACGATGCCTATGTGCTGATGGCGACCAAGCACGGTACGGTCAAAAAGACCGAGTTGGTGCAGTACGGCAAGATCCGCTCGACCGGCATCATCGCGATTGTGCTCGACGAAGGCGATGATCTCATTGACGCCAAGATTGTCCACGACACCGACAATGTGGTGCTGGCGACCCGCGAGGGCATGTCGATCCACTTCAAGTCGACCGATGCGCGCGCGATGGGTCGGGCAACGCGCGGCGTGCGCGGCATCGATCTCACCGGCAGCGACGCGGTGGTCAGCCTGGCGGTCATCCCGGCGCTGCCCGATCAGGTCGAAGAGTTGCTCGAGAGCAGCGAGCCCGAGCCCGATGAAGCCGTGGCCGAAGGCGACACCGAGGGCAAGGATGGCGTGAGCAGCACGGCGCTGCTGACGATCTGCGAAAACGGCTTCGGCAAAGCGACGCCACCGCGCGACTACCGGCTGCAGACCCGCGGCGGCAAAGGCGTCATCGCGATCAAGACCACCGCCCGCAACGGCAAAGTGGTCGGGCTGCGCGCGGTCGATCCGGCCGGCGAAGTCTTGATTGTGACCGATGGCGGCACACTCTTGCGGATCCCAGTCAACAGCATTCGGGTCATCGGCCGCAACACCCAAGGAGTCAAGCTCATCAACCTGGGCGACGGAGAAAAAGTGATGAGTTTTGAACATTTCGTTGACGCTGCGGCAGAATAACTGATGGCCCGCACACCGCCGCCGCGCAAGCCTAGTCCCCGCAAACCTGCCGCATCCGCCAAGCCTTCTGGCGCCGACAAGCCCAGCACCTCGGCCAAGCCGGAGGGCGGCAAGACACCTGACCGCCGTGGGCCAGGGCGCCCCTACAGCCGCCACCACCCGCGGCCAGAAGCAGCGCCGGTGCCGCCCAACCTGCCGACGTACGCCGATGCGGTGTCGATTGTGCTGCGGCCGGGCACCGCAACGCCGGTGCTGGCTGGCCACCCGTGGCTGTTTTCGGGGGCCCTGGCCCACATCGTGCCGGGTCCGCAGCTGGTGCTGGAGCCGGGCGTGCGCTGTGCGTTGTTCGACCAGCACGCGCGCTACCTGGGCGTGGGCTACTACAACGCCGACAGCCAGATCGCGGTGCGGATGATCGCGGGCTCACCGGATGCGCTAGAGCCACTCAAGCTGCCCGATCTGGCCGATCTGGTGCGGCTGCGCTTGCGTCAGGCTGCGGCGCTGCGCCGCGACTGGAGCCTGCCGAGCGCGACCACCGACGCGTACCGGTTGGCCAATAGCGAGGGCGATGCGCTGCCCGGCTGTACCGTCGATCGGTTTGGAGAAGGCGCGTCGGTGCAAATCTCGACCGCGGGCATGTGGCGGCTACGCGCAGTCATCGTCGCCGAGTTGCGCGATCAGGGATGCAAGTGGGTGACCATTCGGGTGCCAACCGACATCCATCCGTCCGAAGGACTGCTCGCGGGCAATGTCGAGAGCGACGGTCCGGTGCCGGCCCAAGTGCAGGTGCGCCACAACGGGTTGCTGCTGCGGGTCGAGCCGGGTGGTGGTCAAAAGACCGGCATGTACTGCGATCAGCGCGACAACCACCTCAAGGTGGCGCAGTTGGCGGCGGGCAGGTTTGTGCTGGACTGCTTCAGCCACACCGGCGGCTTCGGCCTGCACGCAGCGCGGGCCGGGGCGGCGCGGGTGCTGTGCGTCGATGCGTCGCAAAAAGCCGCGGACACCGTGCTACAGCACGCCATCGACAACGACTTGCCGGTACAAGCGCAGTGTGGCGACGCCGTCCACCTGTTGCGCCAAATGGCCGAGCTGCCGCCGCAAGAGCGGCCGAGCTTGGTCATCATTGACCCGCCCAAGTACGCGACCAAAGGCTCGGCCGTCGATGGCGCCCTGCGCAAGTACCGGGCCCTGAACGTAGCCGCGATGCAAGCGGTGCAGCCGGGCGGTTGGCTGGTTTCGTGCTCGTGCTCAGGGCTGGTCGAGCCTGACGCATTTCTGCGCATGATCGGCAGCGCGGCCCACGAGGCCGGCGTGCAAGTGCACCTGGCCCAGTTGCTGGGGCCGGCACCCGATCATCCGACGGCGCCGGCGCATGCCGAGGGCCGCTACTTGAAAGTGGCGCTGGTACGGGTGCTGGCCAAGGCCTGACCAGCAGTTGGGCCCGCGATAGCCAATCGCCTGAATCCGCGGCAAGCTAATGGCGTTGCTACGCGACCGGCGCGCAGTGCCTTGCCCGCCCCATCCAAGGAGCCCCATGTTTGATCGCTTTCTTCGCCCCACGCGTGTGCTGGTGTGTGCCGTCACAGTGCCGCTGGTGCTGGCCAACGCCGCCGCTTGGGCCAATGCCGCGCCGCCATCCGCTCAAGACAAGCCGGCCTCTGGAGACAAGGCGGCGACGGCCGATGCCGCGGCGCCCGATGCCGTCGTTGTCCGGGCCATTGTGGCCGGGCTCGCCAACCAATTCGAGGGGTACTTGGCCGAAGTGCTGCCGGATCTGAAGGAAACCGCTGAGCAGAAGAGTCAGATGCAGCGCTATGTGTGGAAGCGCTTCTCCGGGCAAGCGGCGTGGTACGTGGCCGATCCGGCCAAGCCGACCATGACGGTCGCGAGGCGGCAGGCGATCAGCGAGACCAAGGTCAAGCTCTTCATTAAAGATCTCAAGAACAAAGATGCTATGCCGCGGCCGATTGAGCTGACCAAGAAAGACGGGCGGTGGTTTATCTCGAGCAATTCTCTGTAGATACGATTTTACTTCGGAGCTGATGCGGTAGCGCGGTGGTACCGGAGCTGGCGCTGTCGGTGCCAAGCGCTGCGGGTGCCAAGCGCTGCGGGTGCCAAGCGTTGCGGGTGCCGTCGCTGCGATGTGCTCGCGGGCGGACCTGCGCAAGGTTCCCCGTCTTGCGCAGGTCCATCTCCGCTCGCGGGCCTGACCGGGCGGCAAATAACCGCGCCCGTGGTCAGGGGCCTCTGCTGACCAAGGTGTTGCTGGGCCTGAACCGACAGCAACAGACCTTGGCTCCGCCCAGAGACACGGGCGGCAGCTCCGGTCGTGCGCGTAGTGGCACAGCAATCGGAAGCACTCCAGCGTGATGCAAGGCCTGTGCCACACTTTTGGTCGGCCCCAACAACGAATTAAAGCTATTTTTTACAACACACTGTCGCACGAGCGACCGACTCTGGTTGCACCCATTGGGGCCAAAAGCGTCCGAGTCGGCCACTGCGATCTGTCCGAACGGTGATAGGCATCTGTCCGAGTCGGACAGTCCGAGTGTCCGAGCACGGGCAGGCGTGAACCACGCGCGTTTAGTTGTCACTGTGCGCGATCGTTTATGCCACTGCGGTGACCGTCGCTGGGTCGGCAGTGCGCAGCATCTTGAGGTAGCGATAGAACGTGCACCGGGGCAAGCCGCTCTGGCGCCACGCTTGCTGCGCAGAGAGGCCATCGGCCAGCAGTGCCTCGATAGCCGCCAAGCGCGCCTGTTGACCGTGCGTGGCAAACAGGGAGGGACTGTCATGGCCCTGGACCGCTTGCCAGGCTTCGGCAGCCGTTGGCACACCCGTTCTGGCCGTCGCAGCCAACCGCAAGACCAAGTTCTTGAGCTCGCGCACATTGCCTGGCCAGTCGTGCTCGCCCAGCACCGCCAGCACTTCGGGCGACAGCACCTGCCCTGGTGCAGCCGTGTCGAAGAAGCTGGCCGCCAACGGGGCGATATCGGGTCGGCGCAACCGCAGCGGCAGCAGCGCAACTGGCGCAATCGCGATGCGGTGCCACAAGTCCAGCCGGAAAGTGCCGGCCCGCACCATCGCCCGCAGGTCGCGGTGCGTCGCGCAGACCAAGCGCACATCGACACTGCGGCTGGCGCCACCCAACACTTGGATTTCACCGACTTCTAGCACCCGCAGCAACGCCGCTTGGGCGGCCGCAGACAACTCGCCGACTTCGTCGAGCAGCAGCGTACCGCCGTCGGCCCGTTCGAAGGCGCCGCGTCGTCGCTCATGGCAGCCGGTGTAGGCGCCGCGCTCTGCCCCAAACAGCTCAGCCAGCAGCAAGTCGCCGTGCAGTGCCCCGCAGTTGACAGCGACAAACGGCTTGGCTGCGCGCGCCGATGCGCCATGCAGGGCCTGCGCTGCCAATTCCTTGCCGGTACCACTCTCGCCCAACAGCAGCGCCGGAAAAGGCGCCGCGGCAACCAGCGCCAAGTCTGCAAGTGTGGACCACATCAGCGCCGACCACGAACCGAAGTCGCCAATTCCGAGCCATTGGCCGTCGCCAGTCTGGCGCTGATCGCACAGGACCACGGGCGCCCGCCCCAGCCGCACGACATTGCCCGCCCGCGCTAGCTGCGGCCGCGGATGACACGACTTGTCGCCGAGCCAGGTGCCGGTAGTAGAGCCCACGTCGATGACGTAGACACCCTCAGGCGTGCTGCGCAGCGCACAGTGGCGGTCGGCCACGCCCGGTGCGTCGACACACCCGGGCACCGCTTGGGCACCCAGGATCATCTTGTCGCCGATCAGCACCGGCCGCCAGCCGCCGCGCGCGGGCACCAGCACGCTGTGGCTTTGGCGCGGGCCTGTCGCCGCGCCAATCGCTTGAGCTTGTTCCAAGTCAATCCGCTGCATGGTTGTCTCCTTCGGGGTAAAAGCGAGGCTAGGCCGCACGGCGCAACCCATCGCAGGTCGGGCAAGTCGCCAGTACCAGCTCTGCCAACAGCGCCCGCTTGCCGCCGCATCCGCCATCGATGCCCGGCAGCACGTCGAGCAGCGCGAGCGCGGCTTCGGGCAGGCCCTGCGCCAGCACGCCGACGGCGACGCTGTAGAGCCACAGGCCGACCGCAGTCTGCCGACCGCTGATGGCGCGCTGCCACAGCTGCGGCCGGGTGCGGGCCGCCTGATGCAGCCGGTCCAAGCGGGCAAGCTCAAAGGCCAGGTGCTGGCGACGCCCAATCCACCCCGCGGGGCGGCTGGCTGCGTCCAGATCGGGCGCGAGATCAGGGAGCGGGTCGAGCAACCCGTCGGGATCGCAGAGGTCAAGCGAGGCACAAGCGGATGTCGGCAACATCGGTAGCTCCACCAGGGCAATTGGGCCCTTGTACGGATGCATGATCGCCAGCTGGCGGCAAAATCCGCGGCACCGCATGAAAATAAATTGCTGGCGGCGCAAGACCGCGGATCACTATGGGCACAACTTATGCAAAAACAGTTTGTTACCACATCAAGCACCTCAGCCTGTCGCTGATCAAGGCGATCCACAAACAGCCCCACCTGGGCTATGCTGATTCGCCCCAAAAACGGCGCGGGGGCCCAGTATCGAGGCGCGCTGGGTCCTCTTTGGGCGATAGACGACCTGCGCAGGACAGCCAAGGGACAACGAGGCATCACGTGGCAAAGCAGCGAACAAAAGTGGAACCCGTCAAAACCGCGCCCAGCGTGTATGGATCGCCGCGCATACAAGCGGCGCCCAAGGCGGGCGGCGACGACGAACTGGGCGGGTGGCTGGAAGACGCGATCCCGCTGGGTCTGGGTCTGCTCATCGTGGTGCTGGCGCGGGTTGTCACGCCTAACATTCGGGATTTGTTCCAGTTACCCAAGCAGCTGTACCTGGCCGATGGTGCCGCGCTGCTGGTGGCGCTGGTGGGGGCTCTGGCCTGGATGGGCCGACCGCTGCGCTTTCGCACCTCGCCCATGGTCTGGGCGGGCGTAGCGTTTATGGCGGCGATGGCGATGTCGCTGGTCACCGCACCCAAGCAGACCGGCGGCATGCTGTCGATTTTTGCGCGCTACGACGCCCACCGCTGGCTGGCCGCGGGCGCGATTTTTTGGGTGACGTTGGTCGGTGTGCGCCGGCCACGGCACGTGTGGTACCTGATGGGCGGCCTGATGATCGGCGGTTTGGTGGTGTCGCTCATCGGCATCGGCGAGCAGCACAACATCTTGGGCCTGATGCCGGAGAAGCGCTGGGTCATCATCAGCAAGCCCGGGTCGACCTTTGGCAACCGCAACATGGCAGCGCAGGTGGTGGCGGCGATGTTGCCCGCCTGCTACGTGGCGATGGCGATGGCGGTGCGCTGGTTTGTCCACCGCCGCACCGTGCTGGCGGTGTGTGTGCTGGTGCCGGCGGCGATTACGCTAGACCTTTTTCTGTACTACCTGATCCTGACCGTGACGCGTTCGGCCTGGGCGGGCGCGATTCTGGGTCTGCTGGCCGCGGGATCGGCGTGGGTGCTGGGCGTGGTCATGGCCCACCGCCAGAGCAGCGACGCTGAGCCGGTGGTCGATGTGCCCAGCGAAGTCCCGGTAGCGCCGCCGGTGCGTGGGCTGATGCAGTCGCGCCTCAAGGATCTGGCAGTGCCGATCGCCGGCCTAGTGCTGCTCACCGGCGGTGTGGCGATGGTCGCCGATCACTACAAGCCGGCTGCCGAGACCGTCGAAGAGGGCGATCAGAAGCGCAACAAGACGGTGCCGCAGCTGGTCAAGTCGTTCTTTGAGTTTGGCTCCGATCACTACCGCTGGCGGTTTGGTATGCTGGCGAGCTCGTGGGAGGCCATGAAGGCCGAGCCACTGGGCGGCGGCGCCGGCAATTGGCGGGTGATGTACCCCAAGTACCTGACCCAGCGCGAAAAGAACGAGATGTTCACCATCGCCAAGCAGCCGATTCGCGCCCACAACGATGTGCTGCAGGTCGGCGCTGAGTTCGGCTTCCAAGGTGTCATTGCGCTGTTTGCCCTGCTTCTGTCGGCGTTTGGCCTGACAGCGCGGGCGATCTACCGTGCGGCCAAGGTGACTTCGGAGCGGGCCGAGGGCGCCGCGCTGCTGTCGTTTGCGGCGATGGGGTCGCTGATCGGCATCGTCGCGATTATGGGCGACGCGATGGCCTCGTTTCCGCTGCAATTACCCGTGCCCACTTTCCTGTTCTGCCTGCACTTGGGGTTGATCGCCGCGGCCGATGGGCTGCTGGCGCCGCCAGAGCCGGTGGCCGAGCGCAACCGCGGATGGCCACAGTGGGTGGCGGTGTCGACGGTGACCCTTGGGCTGGGCAGCCTGGTTTTTCTCGAAGGGTTTGGCAGCAGCGAAGGCCTGCACGGTCGCTGGCTAATTGCCGAGCACGGCTTTACCGACGCGCGCAATTCGCAAAAGCGTGGCCAGGCCAGCCAAGGTCTGGTCGAGATCGGCCGGGCGATTGACATCAACCCAGATGACTTTCAGAACCACTTCATCGAAGCCCTGTGCCTCAATTCGATGGGCAAGACCAAAGAAGCCATCGACAGCCTGCACCGGTCGCTCGCGTTGTACCCCAATTTGCTCAACGCTTGGGTCAACGTCGCGATGTTCTCCGCGCGGATCCAAGACAAGGCGCGCATGAACGAGGCGATCGACAAGGCGCTGGCGCTCAAGCCCGACGAGTTGGTGGCGCTCAACGTGCGGTTATCCGACTACAACCAACAAGGCAAGCATGGCGACGTCATCGCGCTGGTGGCCAAGCAAGTGCCTGGTTATCAAGCGTACCGGGCGTCGGGCAAGTGGCCACTAGATGACAACGGCCAGCTGCTGGGCTCGTATAAGCAAACGCTGACCCACGGCATTGCTGCCGCGCGCAAGCTGGACAAGTGGGCAGAGCTGGCAGCCTGGCTGGACCACTTGGACGCAGTCGGTGTCCCCGACGACGGTCGCAGCGAAGAGGCCAAGCGCAAGGAGAAGCGCGAGCGTGCCAGTGAGATTGCCGAGGCGCTGCGCAAGCAAGCCAAGTACACCGAAGCGTTGCCGTGGGCCAAGCGCGCCGCGGAGCTGGCCATGCACGAGTATCCCGAGCTCAAGCGCAACTATGCGCTCACGCTGGCGTGGGCCGGCAAATTCGACGACGCCGCCCACGAAGGTGCGGTCGCGGTGTCGCTCGATCGCGGCGAGAAGGACAAGCTCATCACCGGTGTCCAAGCGATGCGCGAGTCGGGCAAGCGCGATGGCGCGGCCTTGGACAAGCTGACCCAAGCGCTGCAGGCCCTGTAGGTGGCGCAACCGGTGCGCCTGGCCGTGCTGCCCGAGCACGGTGGCCAGCGCCTGGACACTTGGCTGTGTGGCCAACTCGAAGAGATGAGCCGGGCGCGGGCGGCTGAGCACATCGTCGGCGGCCACGTCACGCTGGTGCAGGGGCCGCCGGCGGCCAAGATCAAGGCCAGCCTGCACGTGCACAAGTCGATGGTGTTTGAGATCACAGTGCAGCCGCGACCGCAGCTGTCGGCGGCGCCCGAAGACATCGCGATTGAGGTGGTCTACGAGGACGACGATGTCATCGTGGTCAACAAGCCGGCCGGGCTGGTGGTCCACCCGGCGGCGGGCCATGAGTCAGGCACGCTGGTCAACGCGCTGTTGCATCACCTGCCCGAGCTGGAGGGGCTGGGCGACGATCACCGGCCGGGGCTGGTCCACCGCATCGACAAAGACACTTCAGGTCTGCTGGTCGCGGCCAAGCACGACCGGGCGCTGCGGCGGCTGGGCGCAGATTTCGCGGCCCATCGGCTCGAGCGCCGCTACGTGGCGATTGCGCTGGGCAACCTGCAGCGCGACACGCTGACGGTGCAAACGCTCCACGGCCGCCATCCGGGCGACCGCAAGAAGTTTTCGGGGCGGGTGGCCGAGGGCAAAACGGCGATCACCCACCTGACCGTGCTGGCGCGCACGCCGCTGACCACGCTGGTGGTGGCGACGCTAGAGACAGGCCGGACCCATCAGATCCGCATGCACTTGGCCGAGCTGGGCCACCCCATCGCCGGCGACGCGCTGTACGGTGGCACGAGGGCGCATGCCAAGACCGAGCGGACCCGCGCCGATGCGCTGGTGCTGGCACAGGTGCCGCGGCAGGCGCTGCACGCCTACGCGCTGGGATTTCGCCATCCGACCACCGGGGCGCAGTTGCGGTTTGAGCTGGGTTGGCCCGCGGATCTGGCGGCACAGGCCGAGCAGCTGTATGGCGAGGCCAGGCGGCTGCCGGGCCTGTCGGAACCCGTATTTCGCGGCTGACTAGCATTGGCAGCCCTTGGTCGCTATGCTCGCGGCCATGGGCAGGTCGGTCAAAATCAGCGTCTGGGTGGCCCTTGCGGTGGTGGCGTGCACCAAGCCAGCCACGCCGCTGCCTGCGCCCTCGCCCGCCGAATTGGCCGGGCTTGGCCAGCCGCGGGCGGGACTGGCACCGGCCCAGCTGCAGGCCTTTGCGCGCGGCAAACAGCAATTTCAGCGCGCGTACACGCCAGCCGAAGGGTTGGGGCCGCACTACAACCAGACGGCGTGCAGCAACTGCCACGACCAGCCCAATCTGGGCGGCGGCAGCGACATGAGCCACAAGGTGCTGGTGATCTTTGATCCGCCGACCTTTGACGGCACGGTCGGCCAGATCACCTTGCCGGGATTCGCCCCGCCTGCGCCCTCAGCCAAAGCGATCAAGGTGTTCAACCGGCCACCGCCGCTGTATGGCTTGGGGCTATTTGAGACCATCCCCGAAGCCGAGCTGCGCGCCAGCTGCGATCCGACCGACAAGGACGGCGACGGCGTCACGGGGCACCTCAACCGTCAGGGTGAGCCGACGGTGGGTCGCTTCGGTTTCCGCGGTCATGCCCAAACCCTGCAGAAGTTTGTCGGCAACGCGCTACAGGGCGAGATGGGCATCGCCAACATGGGCACGGACTGCTCGGTCACCCAGGTCGATGGCGACAAGGTGCCGGATCCGGAGGTGCCGTATAGCGTGGTCGAGGATCTGGTGGCGTACGTCGGCGGCTTGGCCCCACCGCCCCGCGACGGCGATCACCCGGCAGGCCGCAAGGTCTTTGACGCGCTGGGGTGCGGCAGCTGCCATCGGCCCGAGACGGCCAAGGGCGTGCCGGCGTTTACCGACCTGTGCCTGCACCACATGGGGCCGCAGTTCGACACCAAGGCCAAAGACATTGAGGCGCAGGGCGACGAATTTCGCAGCGCGCCGCTGTGGGGCCTGCGGTTTCGCAAGGCCTATTTTCACGATGATCGGGCCAGTGAGCTGGGGCAGGCCATTGAGATGCACGGCGGCGAGGCCGAGCGGGCGGCGGGCAAGTACCGGGCGCTCAGCGTGCAGGACAAGTCGGATTTGTTGCGGTTTTTGCGGACGTTGTAGGTTGCGATGGAGGCGGTGGTGCTAGGAGGCTGTCGGAGAACCTCCTTTTTGAGCCATTTCTGCCGCGTAACTGATTGATAACATTGAAGAAAAAACCAGAAATTGGAGTATTCTGACGCCCACCTAGGCCGCCGCTTCAATTGTGGGCCGCAACTGCAGTAAGCTCCGGCCATGTCGAGCCAAAACCGCCAGTGCCCGCGCTGCCAGACCATCAACCCCCGGGCGCTAACCAACTGCAGCCAGTGCGGCGCGGTGATGCTCGGCGTCGCCTCGGTCGACGTCGCGGACCTGGTGGCCAGCAACCGGCCAGATTCTGGCGGGACTGCGCCCTCGCGATCTGAAAAGCAGCAAGAATTGGTGCGGTTGGCGCGGCAGGCGATCGCCCTTGGCAAGCCGGTGCCCAAGGCTTCAGGTGTCGGATGTGCCGGATGCCTGCTCCGGATGCTGGTCGCGGTGGTGCTGGCGGTGGCATCGGCGGTGTACCTGATCGCGGAGAAGAACCCGGAGCAGGGGCTGGACGAGCTGTTGCAAACGCTGGGCAAGAAGCTGGAGCGCGCCCTGGATCCGCACCGGGAGGTGCCGCCGCCAAGGCCACCGTTGCCGGTGATGCCGCGCAGTCTACCGATGGCTCCGGTTGCACCGCCGCCTGAGCTGATGACGCCCACCGAAGAGGAGCCCAAGCCCGAGGTGGGTCGGCACGAAGAGGCGATGCTGCACCTGTGGGAGCCGTCGCTGGCGATGTGTGCGCGCATGGGGGCGCCGGCCCGGCCCGCGTTGCAGGCGATCAAGCTGCGGTTGACGTTTGGCGCCACTGGGCGCCTGACCAAGCTGCTGATTGTGGTGCCGGACGACATCGATGCGAAGCGGCGGCGCTGTGTGCAGGCGGTGTACCGGGCGGCGACCATTGATGTGGGGGAGGAGTCGCAGACGATTGACTATGACTGGCAGGCGGAGGGGCGGTGAGGGCTGGCGCGAGCCAGTTGGAGGTAAATTTTCAAATTTATGAAATTATTCTAGCCCAAACAGCACATCCGGGTCGACCAAGGCAACATCGCGCCGGTCCCTGGCCTCCCGCTGCAACGCCTGATCAAATCCACCGCGGGCGAACAGCACCAGCATCGCCTCGCGGGCGTCCTCGCCATTGGCGCACAGTAGCCCACGCGCCTGTTCTAAGCGCTTCAAATCGTTGAGCGTACTTGGCAGGGCGCCGGCGTTGACGTTGCCGACCACAACGATGGTACGAACCTTGCCCGGCAAGTCCGATCTCGGTGCCGTTCCAACGACAGCGAGTTCCAGCTTGACGCGTCCGGTACGGTCAGCCACCACGGTCGGCCCGACCGCACCAATCTGGCGGTCCACCCAGCAGGTCGCCGCGGAACTAGCCGTCCACTGGCGACACAAATGCTCAAAGTGTGGGGCCAAAATCTGCGCCGCAAAGGTAGTCTGTACCTCCTGCCAAACCCGCAGACCTTGACGCTCCTCCAGTGCCCCGAGGTTGGGCCGCACGACCAGATGGGCGAATCGCACCACAGGATCAGCGACTGTCCACACGGCGTGGCGCTCGCGCAGGGTGGACGGCGTTGCGGCCAGCGCCGAGCTGTGCGGCGTTCCTAGCGTCAAGCCCCGCAACTGGACGTCAAAACCACGGCGCCATGGCGGGGTCACCAGAGCACATGGGCGAATGCCGACGCGGCGTCGGCACCGGGGTGCGCCCGGCATGGGCGCGAGTAGAGCCCGGTCGGCGCCTCGCCGATGCGCCCAAGGGATCCGGCAGTCCTGACTTTGGCGACAACGACGACCTTCTTCTACCGGCTCTGGCAACTTCTATCGGCGGTTCTCCGACAGCCACCTAGCAGGCTGGAACTGTCCAAGTTATTCTTGGACAGTTCCTTATCTAGTATTATCAATATAATAGCGGCGGGCGGCGGGCGGCCGGCGGCAATTTCACTTAGGTCTGGTGGGAAGCGTGATCAAAAATGGAGGGCAAATCGCGGCATCACTGTAATTTTATGTAAATATTTATATTTTCTGCGGCCAAGCGACGCAGCGATCCCCTCCCGCGGCGCGCGCCCAAGGCGGCAAACTTGGTCCTTGCACAACCCGCCCACAACCGCTACAACCTGCTGCCGGGGTGGAGGTCAGCGTTGCCGCGCAGTATCCTGATTTGCTTGCCAGACCGCGATTTCGATCCGACCGAGGTCGCCACGCCCTGGCACCGCCTGCGCGAAGCCGGCTTCCGCGTGACCTTTGCCACTGAGCACGGCGCGCCTGGTGCCGCTGACCCACTGCTGCTGACCGATGTGCTGTTCGGCAAACTGGGCGCCCTGCCCGATGCGCTGGCCCGCTACGAGCGAATGATTCAGACCTCCGAGTTCACTGCGCCGCTGCAGTGGGCGGATGTCGACGCTACGCGCTTCGATGCGCTGCTGTTGCCCGGTGGTCACGCCAAAGGCATGCGCCAGTACCTGGAGAGCCAAGCGCTGCGCCGTGTCGTGCTGGCGTTTTGGCATCCGGCCAAACTGGTTGCGGCCATTTGCCATGGGGTGGTGGTGCTGGCGCGCACCGTCGACCCGCAGACGGGTCAGTCGGTGCTGCACAACCGGCGCTGCACCGCGCTGCTCAAGAGCTTGGAACTGAGCGGCTGGGCGGCGACGGCTTGGAAATTGGGCGACTATTACCGCACCTATCCGGAGTGGGTCGAGCACGAGGTGACGCGCATGTTGGCGGACCGCAAGCAGTTCGCCCGCGGTCGCGCGGCATGGCTGCCGTTTGTGGTCAAAGACGCCAACCTGGTCACCGCGCGCTGGCCCAAAGATGCCGAGCTGTTTGCCGCGGAGTTGGTCCAGGCGTTGGCGGAGCTGGGGCCTAGAGACTCGACCAATTAAGGCCGAAGCGGCCTGTTGATCGCCTCTCAACGTTGGTTTGGTGGGTCGCAAGCTCGGTGCGCCAAGAAAGCTTGGCACGAAGACAAGGAGGCCCGATGACCTAACTTGGAATTCGTGAATACAACCCAGCGGGTGCAAGCCCCGTCCGGTGAAAGCCTAGCCAGCGCACCGGTAGCGAGTCTTGCG
>CANMNA010000060.1 GCA_947499075.1 Myxococcales bacterium | reverse complement strand
CCGCGCTGCTTAGGGCTCCAGCACGAATTACTCGATCACTTGCCGCAAAGAAGGAGCGGCGAGTCGACTTGCAAAGTCGGGAGCTTGCGACCCACTCAGCCAGCAAATGGGCCACCGACAAAATCGACTTGATTTTGCCGGTGCCCTTACCTGGCTGCCGACCGGGGAGGTGCCATCGGCGAGGCAGACCTGCGCAGCGCGGCGCTACAGGAATGCCGCGAGCTGGGCAAGGCTGTGCGCAGCGAACACGTTGATTTCTTAGGGTGATGGCCCCGGCTCTGGCCTCAGCGAGCGTGTGTTCAAGCCACCGGCCGCCGCGCCCGCCGCGCTGTCTCGACCAGGATCACCACCACACACAGCAACATCGCGGCCGTACAGCCCACGTTGAACCATCCCTTGAAGAACAGCCCGGGCTTGCTGGCCATCGGCACAAACAAATCGCGGATTGCCAGCACGCCTGCCGACAGCGTCGTGGTCGCCAGCACAACCATCGGCACCAGCGTAACCCAGACATAGCGCCCCTTGCCGCTGTTGCGGATGACCGTGCTGCCCACCGCCAGCGCCGCCACCGCCAAGAGTTGATTGGCAATGCCAAACATCGGCCAGATGGTGTCAATCGAGCCCGTGTGCAGAAAAGTCGCCCACCCGGCGACGACCAGCCCCGTGGCCAGCAAGGTGCCCGGCATCCAGTCGGTCTGCCCCAGCTTGGGGTGGGCGCGGCCCAAAAACTCCTGGACCAGAAAGCGCGCTACGCGGGTACCAGTATCGATGGTGGTCAGGATAAACAGCGCCTCGAACATGATGGCAAAGTGGTACCAGTAGGCCATCAGCCCGCGCATGCCGGGCAGGCTCGAAAAAATCTGGGCCATGCCGACCGCCAGCGAGACGGCACCGCCGGGCCGACCGGCGATCGCCTCGCCGACTTGGGCCTGCAAATCCTCGAGGTTGACCATGGCCATGCCCAGACCGGCGAATTTTTGGGCACTGACGTTGATCGCGTAGTAATCGCCGGGATGCAGCGACGCCGCGGCAATCAGGGCCATGATACCGACCAAGCCTTCGAGCAGCATGGCGCCATAGCCGATCGGACGCGCGTGACCCTCGCGGTCTATCATCTTGGGTGTGGTCCCGCTGGCCACCAGGCTGTGAAAGCCCGAAATGGCGCCACAGGCAATCGTGATGAACATGAACGGAAACAGCTTGCCCGCCACGATCGGGCCGCCGCCATCGGCAAATTGCGAAAGAGCTGGCGCCTTGAGCTCGGGGTTGACCACCAGCACGCCGATGACCAGCGCGCCAATCGTGCCCAGCTTCATAAAGCTCGACAAATAATCGCGCGGACACAGCAGCAGCCACACCGGCAACACCGCGGCGACAAAGCCGTAAGCCGCAATCGCCAACGTAATTTCGCCGCGGGTTAGGTGAAACCACGGCCCAAACGACGACAGCGCCACATCGCGGCCAAAAATCACCGCCAGCACCATGCCCAGCACACCCAGCGCGGTGGCCTCAGCGACCTTGCCGACCCGCCAGCTGTGCAGGTACAGGCCCATGCCCAGCGCGAGCGGAATCGACGCGGCAATGGTGAACACGCCCCAAGCGCTCTCCGACAGCGCATTGACCACCGCCACACCTAGGCCAGCCAGCGCGACTACGATGATGAACAAAATGGCGATCGAAGTGACCAGCCCAGCCAAAGGGCTGACCTCTTGCCGGGCTATCTCGGCCAGCGAGCGGCCACCGCGGCGCATCGACGCTGTCAGGATCACGAAATCGTGGACAGCGCCGGCAATGACCACGCCAAACAGGATCCACAGAAAGCCAGGGGCAAAGCCGAATTGCGTCGCCAGCACCGGGCCAATCAGCGGACCTGCACCGGTAATCGCCGCAAAGTGGTGACCAAACAACACCCACTTGTGGGTCGGGTGGAAATTGGCCCCATCGTGGTGGGTATGCGCCGGTGTGACGCGGCTGTCATCGAGCGCCAACACTTTGGCCGCGATAAACGCGCTGTAGTAGCGGTAGGCGATCGCCAACACCGCCAGCGCGGGCAACAGCAAGGTGATGGCGTGCATCCGCCAGCCCTACTTGGCGCCCTGGGTGCCAAGCCCCACATTGCGGATGCCGAGATTTTGCAGGTGCTCCAAGACTTCCACGGCTTTTTGCACCGGCAGCCGCTGGTCGGCGTCGACGCGGACCTGCAATTCGCGGTCTTTGGTCAAGCGCTCAACCAAGTCGCTGGTCAGCGACTTCCACTCGGTCGCCACCCCGTTGACGAACATCAGGCCGTTGGCATCGACCTGCACCGTCAATTCGCCGTGCGGCGGCGCGGCGCTGGGCTTGCTCTGACCGGTCGGCAGCATCAGCTCGACCTTGCCCTCGGCCTGCGCCAGCCGGTCGCGATCGACAATCGCCGAAGTCGAGACCATAAACACGATCAGCAGGACCAGCACGACATCGACCAGCGATGTCAGGTTGAGCTCGACGACCTCGTGGGCGTCGTCCGGCTCGCTGCCCCAGTCAGCGGCCACGGTTGGCCTCGCTTTCGCCGTCTTTGGCGCCATCGGTCGGCCTGGTGCCGCTCAACAGGGCAAACGAGTCGGCGGCGTCCTCGACCAGCAACTGCACTTCCAGTGTTGCCACGGTGACTTGGCCCTTGAGGATCTGGTGCAGCAGGACCATGACGATCGCCACCAAGATGCCCGCCGCGGTATCAACCAGCGCTTCGGACACGCCCGAGGCCACCACGTCCAGACCCGACGCACCGGTCTCGCCGATTTTCTTCAGCGCCTGCATGATGCCGAGCACGGTGCCGAATAGGCCCAGAAACGGCGACATGGTGCCCAGCGTCGCCAAAAAACCCAAACCGCGACGCATGCGCGCCAGCAGGCGGCGGCCATCGCGGGTCATCTCTTGAAAAATCGCCTCGCGGTTGCCGTGGCGCAGGGCCACTTCGATCCCGCGGGTCAGCACCGTGGTCAAGCCCGCAGGCGCCCGGTTGCAGGCCGCGAGCACGTCCGCGACATGGCCCGCCTTGGCCAAGTCGCGCAGCCGCCGATCCAAGGCCTGGGCTTGGCCGACCGTGCCGCGCAGCGCCAGCCAGCGCTCCAGAAACAGCGCACAGCCAAAAGCCGCCACCACCGCGATCGCGATCAGGGTCGGGCCGCCTTGGTCGAACAGCTTGGTCAGTTTGGCGCTCAGGTCCACGGGCAATCACAACGGCCAACGGGCCGGGGGTCCGACGTATACCACTTGGCTGCACGGATTGTCAGCCGACTGTGCGCGCTACACCAACGGCAGCTGCGCTTGCGGGCGCAATGCGCAGGCCTCGATGCCCAGGCGCAGGAGTTGGTCGGCGAGGGCCAACGCCCCCTGGCCGACAATCAAGACTTCGCGGGCACCAGCAAGCCGGGCCAGCTCGGCCACCTGTGCGCCGCGCGCGAACCGCGAAAACGCGGCGTCAGCCATGCGCCAATCGGCACCGGCCACTTCGGCGGTCGAGCTGACGCGGATCGCTGGCCGCCGCGCCGACTGCGGCCACGCCAGGCCTGTGCGCTGCCATCTCGCCAGGGTCGCGGCGACCCGCGGCGACACCGCACAGCCGCGACCATGGGCGCGCAGCCAAGCGGCTAGCGCTGCGGCGACCACCGGATCGTCTGCGGCTAGGGTCTGAGCGCCGGCGTCGACCGCCGCCTGCAGCGCGGCGTACAGGGCGTCCGGCGCCAGAGTCGTGCCAGTAACGCCGCCGGCATCGAGGATCACCACTTCTGCCTGCGGCACCTCAGGCGGCGCAAACGGCCACAGGGGCGTCGGCCGGGCCCAGCGCAGGTCGAGGACAGTCGCCACGCCGGTGTGGACAAGCGCCGCCGCCGTGCCAACGCCGGCGCCCGAAGGTGTCAGCGCCAGCGTGACCCGGCCCAGCGTGATCGGCTTGTGCCACGGCAGCACCAAAGGTCGGGCGGATGGCCCCAACTGCTCGGCAGTGGCGGCCGAGCACAGCGTTTTGGGATCGGCGCGCGTGCCCGCAAGCGCATCCGCCAAGATCCGCGCGTGGCCCGAACGCCGGTGATCGAGGCACAGCTTGGCGGCGGTGCAGGTCAGGCCCAGCGCGGTCGCGCGCACGCCATGACGTTGATCGGCGTCGATCATAGCAACCCAGCGCCGAGTGCGGCGCGGCGGCAGTTGTAGCGCATGTTGGCGACGATGTCTTGGCTGGCCGCAAGTTCGGGGCCGTGTTCGGTGCAACTGCGTTTGCCGCCGTTGCGCGCCGCATGCTAAAGTCTGGTGTTTGGCCGACCGCCGCGACGTGCTGTCGCGGTCGTTGTGGCAGAGCGGCGGGGTCGAGTAACAGGTCGCGCAACAGGGTCGAGTAAATGGGGTCGGCGATGCAGTCCAGTCACAACGTAGCCGCACAATTGGCTGAGCTAGCGAGGGTCGCGCCGGGTCCGTCGCGGTGGGCGCTGGCGTGTGCAGCGGCTCTGGCGGTGGCGTGCACGTCGCCCGATCCCGTCCCCGCGCCCGACACCAGCAGTGTGGACCAAAACACCACTGGCGCGGACAGTACGGTAACGACACCTGACGGAAAAGACATCGGCGACGACAACGGCGCCGCCAAAGACAGCAGTGACCCAGACGCCGCCCCCAGCGACGGCCCGACTGACGCCGCGACAGCTGGCGAGACCATCGCGGACACCGCCGCTGACAGCGAGCCAGATGGCGCAACCGACGCTGCCGTCGAAACCAGCAACGACGCCGATAGCGGCAGCAAAGACAGCGCACCCGATGTGGCCTCGACCATCGTGCCGGGCCTGTACCCGGCCACTTGTACCGCCGCGGCCGACTGCGTCAACCCGTGCACCACGATTGCGTCGTCGTGCGACGCCGGCAAGTGCACATTTAAGCCTCAAGACAAGGCCTGTTTGCTCGACGCCGGCAACGGCAAGATGGAGTGCATGGCTGTGGGCGGCATTTCGATCAGCAAGCCATGCTTGGCCTGCCAAGACGGTGCCAAGAAGGCGATCTTGTCGGCCAATACCTGGTTGGTGCCGCTCGATGCCGCCACCGAAGGCCTGACCATCAAGGACACCAAAACGGGCGGCATCATGTGGAACTACAGTGACAAGCAGGCCGTCTCGGGCGGCAAATCGCTGTGGTTTGGCGACCCGGTCAAGGGCAACTACGCCAACGGCAAAGCGGTGGGCGCCACCGCGACCACGCCCAAAATCAAGATTCCCAAGATGCCCAACATCTCGCCCAAGCTCAATTTTTGGCTGTGGCTGGACACCGAAGGCACGGCGGGTGACGACCTGTTCTCGGTCAGCGTGGTCGGCGAAGACGACAAGGCCACCGTAGTCTGGACCAGCGACGCCATCAAGGGCAGCACCCACCAAGTGTGGCAGCGCATCAATGTCGACATTGGCGTGTATGGCGGCCAAGCCGTGCAAATCGAGCTCGGCTTTGCGACACTGGACGGCACGCTCAACGGCTTTGCCGGCGCGTTTGTCGACGACCTCGCGGTGGCCACCGGATGCTGCGGGGCCGACGCCGAGTGTGACGATGGCGACGCGTGCACCACCGACGGATGCAAGGCCGAAGGCGCGGCGCTGCCCGTGTGCAAAAACGTCGCCAAAGCCGCTTGCTGCAGCACTAACGCCGAATGCGACGACAGCAAAGTGTGCACCCTGGACCTGTGCAGCGGCCCCGGCGGCACCTGCGCCCACAGCGTCCTGCCCGGATGTTGCCTCAACGACAGCGGATGCGACGACGCCAATGCCTGCACCATCGACAGTTGCCCGGCGCCCGGCGGCCAGTGCCAGCACCTCAACAAGTGCTGCAAGTCCGACAGCGAGTGCGCGACCAGCGACTCGTGCAAGAAAGGCATCTGCGCCGGCGGCCAGTGCAGCTACACCGAGACGTGCTGCATCCTCAACGGCGATTGCGACGACTTCAACCCGTGCACCAACGACGCGTGCGACAAGGGCAAGTGCATCTACACCGCGGCCACCGTGCCCGGTTGCTGCTCGCCGCAGGTGCTCAACAGCCTGTTTGCCGGCTCCGATGAAGGATGGCAGTTCAAGTCGACCCACCCGACGCTGCAGTTCTTCTACAAGGCGCCGACGGCTGCGACCTCTACCAAATCGGCGCCCGGGGCCCTGAAGATGGGCGACGCCAAGAATGATACGACCAGCGCGGCCATGACCAACCCGGTGTTCAAGGTCACCGCGGTCTCGCCGACCATCACCGTGCTGCCGGGCAAGGAGACTTCGCTGTCCTATTGGGTCTACGCCGCGCCCGGGCAGTCGACATCGTTTAACCAGAGACTGGTGATCGTGCTCGACGGCGTCGAGACCATCGTGCAGACCAATCCGGGCTACTTGATGGCCAATGTCTGGAAGCAATTCACCTTGGATCTGACACCGCTGGGCGGCAAGTCGTTTGAGCTCAACTTTGAGATCATGGCGACCACCACTTTTGGCAACTTCACCGGACCCGGCGTGTACTTGGACGACGTGGTGGTCAGCTCGACCTGCCAAGCCAAAAAGTGTGCCGCTTCAGCCAACTGCCCCACCACCGGTTTTGGATGTCTGGCCGGCGTGTGCAGCGATGGCCTGTGCAGCTACGCCAACTCGTGCTGCACCAGCAGCGCCGACTGCAACGACAACAGCTTGTGCACGAGCGACACCTGCAACACCTCGAAAAAGTGCACGTTTACCCCAATCGTCGGTTGCTGCATGGGCCCCGGCGACTGCAACGACAACAACGCATGCACTGCCGACAACTGCCCAGTGGCGGGCGGCAAGTGCACCAACCTCAACGTCGCGGGGTGTTGCCTGAGCTCGACCCAGTGCAACGACAGCAACAACTGCACCATCGACAAGTGCCAGGCCAACAAGTGCATCAACGAGGTCTCGTGCTGCGCCACTGACAAAGACTGCGACGACGGCGAGACCAAGTGCACGCTGGACAAGTGCGTCGGCGGCAAGTGCGCGCACACGCTGACGGGCGTCGCAGGATGCTGCTCGCCCGATGTGTGGGTCAACGACTTTGACGGCGGTGACATCAAGGACATCGTCATCTCCAACAGCCAGGGCCCGGCCGCCGGATGGCAATTGACCAACAAGCCGCCAGCCGGCGTCGCCAAGACGGCACCCGGCGTGCTGTATTACGGCGACCTGAACAAGGGTACGTTCGACTTCGGCGCCAGCAAGGGCACCGCGACCACGCCCAAAATCCTGTTGCCGTCGGGCACCAACAGCAAGCTGACCTTGGACATCTACATGGACACCGAGCTTGGTGGCGCCGGTTCGTTCGACGACCTCTACATCTACGTGGTGGTCGGCGGCAACAAGGTCACGGCGTGGAACAAGTCCAGCCCTGGCTTTGGTGGCAACCAGTGGATTTCGGTCACGTACGATCTCAAGACCTACATCGGCCAAGAGATCCAAGTGGAAATTTTCTTTGACACCAAGGACTCGATTGGCAACCAGGGCAAGGGTGTGTTCATCGACAACTTGAAAGTGACCACCGGTTGCGGCGGCTAAGGTCCACGATGCAGCGAACGCGTCTTTTGGGAATGGTTGCGGTCGCCGCAGCTTTGGGGCTGCTGCCGGCGTGCAGTGGCGACAAGACCGACAAGCCAGAGGTGACTGCAGGCGATGCGGGTGCGGACAGCGCCGACGCTGGGGCCGACCCCGATGTCAGTCCAGATGCGCCAGACATCGCGCAAGTCATTGAAGACACACTAGACACCGCGTCAAGCGATGCGGTCACGGACACCGTCGAAGATCAGGGCGACGCAGTCGTCCCCGAAGTCGCGCCTGACGTGCCACCGGCGGACATTGCCGAATGCACGACGTCGACCGACTGTTCCGCCAAGCTCGCCTTGTCGCCGTGTCAGGATCCTCTTTGTGATCTCGGCACGTGCAAGGCAATTTCCAAGCCATATCCCAGTTGCTGCAGCAACGCTGCGTGCGACGACAAGGACGAGTGCACCACCGACAGCTGCGACTTGGCCAGCCACGCCTGCAAGAACGCCGTCGATCCGCAGTGCTGCTCCGGCAAAAAGTCCCTACTGAAAGCAACGTTTGAGAGCGAAGCCCTCGATGGGCTGAAGGCCACCGACGCCCCCGGCAACGGCAACGTCGGTTGGCAGGTGACCAAAGCGCGGGCCCACAGCGGCGGATCGTCGTTGTACTTCGGCAACGCCTGCAAGACCTACGACACTTCAATGACCGCCGACACCGGGTGCAAGACGGGCAAAGACGCCGTGGCCGTCTCGACCAGCCTGACCACCGGCGACAGTTTCTTGCCTGAAGGCAAAAAAGCCCACTTGGTGTTCTGGCTGTGGCTGGACACCGAACCGCCGTATGCCAACCAGTTCAAAGCTGGCGTCTGCAAGCCGGGGTGCCCGCAGGGCGCGTCCTGTTTGATTGTCAACGGCGTCGCCCAGTGTTTGGCCGAAAAAGACGTGCTGACATTGGTCGTGCTCGACGCCGGCAAGCCGTGGCAAGTGTTCAGTTCGGCCCAGATTGGCAAGACGACGGGCGGCCAGTGGCAGCAAGTCGCGATCGACCTGTCGGGTTGGGCTGGCAAGAACATCAAGCTGCAGTGGCACTTCGCGACCGGGTCGGGCATCAAGAACGACTACGAAGGCGTCTATCTCGATGACATCGTCTGGGAGACCGTGTGCGCACAAGTCAACTGCGACAGCCAAAACGCGTGCAAAGACGACACCAACGCATGCACCGCCGACACCTGCAGTCCCTACAGCAATGGCGCGGCAGGCACCGGCAGCGGCGCCTGCCTGTATGGCAAGTATGCCGGATGCTGCAACGCCGACAGCGACTGCGACGACAGCAATTCCTGCACGGTCGATGGATGCAAGAACGGCCAATGCCAAAACAACCCGGATGCCGCCAAGCCAGCGTGCTGCAAGTCGGCGGTGCTGCTCTACTCGCCGTTTGATGAAGGCCTGACCGACTGGACCGTGCTGCAGCAGAACTCGACCAGCGTCCAGTGGCGGTTCTCGCCCAATGGCGGCGAGAGCGGCGGTGCCCTGCAATTCTCCAACGAGGAAGGCGAAAGCTACGCTGACGTGGCCTTAAACGAAGACATCGGGCCCAAGGGCTTGGTCTGCAGCAAGATCATGGCGCTCAAGCAGGGGTCGGTGTTCAACTTGTTGACATTTAAGCTCAAGCTCGCCACAGAGTGGAGCGCCGGCGGGGCCAAGGGCTACGTGAACCCACCCGTGGCCGGCTTGCCCAAGTACGACCTATTTACGGTGCAAGTCGTCAACGACAAAGTGCCTACCACGGTCTGGACCAGCGATCTCATCTACGGCAGCACCGGCGGCAAGTGGCAAGCGATTACCGTACCGCTCGACGCCTATCAGGGCAAAAACGTGCAAGTGTGCTTGGGCTTTGACGCGGGCGACGGCAGCAAGAACGACTTCAGCGGCCCCTTGGTCGACGAATTGGCGGTCAAGGTCGCGTGCAGCAAGCAGTTGTGTTACGTCGATGGCGAGTGTGCCAGCAAGAAGTGCAGCGGCGGATGCGAAACCGCGCAATGTGACGCGCAAAACGGATGCGTGTGCGGAAAAATCGCCGGGTGCTGTGCCGGCGATGGCGACTGCGACGACAAGGACGACTGCACGTCGGATCTGTGCACCGCCGGCAAGTGCAAGAACGATAAGATTGTCGGCTGCCCGGCACCGCCGCCTTAGGTAGGTCAGAGGGTTTAGCCCAAAAGCCAGCCTGCGTCAGGACACATCAAGACCGCCAATCTCCCTATTTTCAACGTCAGAATAAATTCTGCGGCTACAAGTAATGGTGTCGGCCTACGCCGACACCAGGCCCGGCACCCGCGTCGGCCGGTGCCGTCACCTGTAGCCGCGCAATTCATGACGACGGCGTCCCCGGAACGGTCCCCGCTGCGGTTTGCCAGTGGACTCAGTTGGCTGCGCCCGCTCAGCGCGACCCGGCCACCCGCACCAGTTCCGCTAGCGTCACGCCGGCCTGCGCCAATTCGGCGTCTTGCAGCACCTCGGCCCGCAGCCCGGCCTGCACCACCCACAGCAGCTCGCCGGCCACCGCCTTATCAACCAGCTGGGTGCCCGCGAGCTCAGCGCCTGAACCCGCTTGCTGGGCCCGCGCATACCCGGCACACACCTGCAGCGCGTGCAATGCCCGCTCGCGGCTAGGATTCCAGGCAGACTGGATCGGCGCGATCTGGTCCGGATGCAGGATCCACTTGGCCGCAAAGCCCAGCCGCGCCGCATCGGCCGCATCGCGCTGGCACAGCTGCAGCGCCCGCGCACGGTCGGCGAGCGCCTGCGGCGTGCGATGCTGGGCATCTTTGGGTCGCACCGGCAGCGTCGCGGTGACAGCATCGATGGCGTCTTTGCCTTCGCTGGCGGCAATCGCCACCAGCAACTGGCGCACCGCCGCTTGATCCTGCAGCCAGGTGTCTGGGTGCACTTGCGAGCCCAGGCAGCGCGCAAAGTCGTAGGCGCCAAACACCAGCGCGGCTACGCCCGGCACCGCGGCGATCGCTTGGGCTTGGACCTGTGCCCGTGGCGACTCGATCAGCACTTCGAGCTGCGGCACCCGCGCGATGCCAAACAGCTGGCAGGCTTGCCGCACGAGCTGTGCAATGTCGCGCACTTCGTCGGCCGTCTCAGACTTGGGCACCACGATGAACTGCAGGCGATGGCCCGCCGCCGGCAAGACTTCGACGAGGTCGGCCTCAAAGTGCCCAGTGCGGATATTGTTGGGCCGAAACCCGACCACCCGATCGCCAAAATCGTGGCTCAGCAGCGCTTCGCTGCAGAACTGCCGGGCAAAGCGCTTGAACTCGGGCTGGTCCGGCGCGGCGTCCTCCAGATCGAAGAAGAACGCGTCGGCCGGATACTTGGCGGCGCCGGCCATCAACTTCAGCGATGTTTGGCGGCCCTGCACCGCCGGATCGCCGCCCGCCGCCAGCTTGAACGCCGGAATCGACAGGACGCCACGGCGAAAATACGGCACGTGCAGGCCGCGCACCTGATCGGGCACGGCAGCGTGGCGCAGGTGGGCGTCGCGAATAGACTTGGTCCAAGTGTCAACGTCCATGCTGATCCTGCAATTGCCACGGCCATCCGGGCGGAGTCGGCGCATCAAAGGTCAGCCGCGTCGCCAAAGTCGGGTGATCCAGCGTCAGCGACTTGGCCCACAGCGCGATGCCCTTGTCGGGCAGCGGCACCGCCGCGCCATAGCGCAAGTCACCCTGAATCGGCCACCCGCGGCTGGCCAACTGCACGCGGATTTGGTGCTTGCGTCCGGTTTCTAGCTCAATCTCCAACTGGCTCAGCGCGCCGTATTGGCCCAGCGTTCGGTACTCCAACCGCGCCTGCTGCCCGACACCTTGGGCCGCGATCCGCGTGGAGCCTTCCGAAGGTGCCAGCCAGTCCTCGCACTGCGCTTGTGCCGGATGCGGTCGCCCCAGCACAATCGCTGCATAGACCTTATGCGCGGTCCGCTCTCGAAACTGGGTCGACAGCCGCGCCGCCGCCTTGGACGTCCGCGCCAGCACGACCACCCCGCGCGCTGGCCGATCCAGCCGGTGGACCAGACCCAAGTACACCGCGCCCGGCTTGGCAAAATGGTGGCCGACCCACAGCTTGGCCAAGCTCAGCAAGTCGGGGTCGCCAGAAGCGTCGGCCTGCACCGGCAGCCCGGCAGGTTTGTCGACCACCAACAAGTGGTTGTCGCTGAACAGAATCTGCAGATCGCGCCAGTTCATGGCCAGGACCTCTCCGGCGGGCGGGCGCGGAGGCCCGCCCCTACCCGGGCCACGGCAACCAGAAAAAGCCGGTGCAACGCGGTGCTAGGCCCCGGTCACAACGCGCGTCGCCACAGCGGCCACGTTTTCGGGGGTCAGGCCAAACAGCTTGGCCAACACCTTGTCGGGCGCCGACGCGCCAAAGGTGTCGATGCCGACGCACGCCCCCGTCTCGCCCGCGTAGCGCTGCCACGGCAACGTCGATCCGGCTTCGACCGTCACCCGCGGCACGCCCGACGGCAGCACGGCTTGGCGATAGGCCTTGGCCTGCGCATCAAACAGCTCGCAACTCGGCATCGAGACCACCCGCGCCGCGATGCCCTGACCGGCCAACAGCGCGGCGGCACCCTGGGCAATGTGGACTTCGGAGCCACTGGCGACCAGCACCACTTGCGGATTCGCGACATCTTGCAGCACATACGCGCCCTTGGCACAGGCCGCGAACACGTCAAAACCGTCCGGGTGGGCCAACTCGGGCAGATTCTGGCGGGTCAGCGCCATCGCCGTCGGCCCGTTGTCGCGGGCCAACGCGATCTGGTAGGCCGCACAGGTCTCGGCCAAATCTGCTGGCCGCAGCGTGACCAAACCGGGGATCAGCCGCATCGCCCCCAGTGTCTCGATCGGCTGGTGGGTCGGCCCATCCTCGCCGACAAACACCGAGTCGTGGGTGTAGACAAACAGCACCTGCAGACCCATCAAGGCGGCGAGCCGCAGCGCCGGGCGCATGTAGTCGTGAAAGACCAGAAACGTCGAAACGACGGGCACATGCCCACCGTGGCAGACCAGGCCGTTGGCGATCGAGCCCATCGCGTGTTCGCGTACGCCCCAGTAAATATTGCGGCCCGAAAAATCGTCGCGCTGGATGTAGGCCTCGTTGGGCAGGATGGTAAACGTGCTATGGCCCAAGTCCGCAGAACCGCAGAACAGCTGCGGCACCGCCGCGCCGACCGCCGCCAGCACCCGCTCACCCGACTTGCGTGTCGCCAATAGTGCGCCAGCGGGCTGAGTCGGCCACTGCACCGCAGCCAACTGGTCCGGCCGGTTGGGATGCAGGTGGGCAAGCAGGGCCTGACCGTGGGCCGTCGACTCAGCGTGGGCCTGCCAGGCCTGGCGTTGGGCCTGCAGCGCTGGATTGCGTGCGCGCAGGTGCGCCACCACCGCCGGATCGATCGCAAAAGACTGGGTCGGGTCCAAGCCGATCGCCGCCTTGGTCGCTGCCACTTCATCGGGACCCAGCGGCGCACCGTGGACCTTGTGGCTGCCCTGCATCTTGGGCGAGCCATGGCCGATGGTCGTGGTACACACCAGCAATTGCGGCTTGCCACTGTCCTGGCTGGCCTGCGCCATGGCCACGGCGAGCTGGTCGCGGTCGTGGCCGTCGAGCTTTTGCACCGCCCAGCCATACGCTTCAAAGCGCTTGGCCACGTCTTCGGTAAAAGTCAGCTCGGTGCGGCCATCGATGCTGATGTGGTTGCTGTCGTACAGCACGATCAGGCGCTCTAGCCCCAAGTGCCCGGCCAGGCTGGCGGCCTCGCTGGCCACGCCCTCTTGCATGCAACCATCGCCGGCGATGACCCACACGCGGTGATCGCAGACGTCTCGGCCGTACAGCTTGCGCAGCCGCGCTTCAGCGATCGCCATGCCGACACCGTTGGCTAAGCCTTGGCCCAGCGGCCCCGTCGTCGTTTCAATGCCGACGGTGTGGCCACGCTCCGGATGCCCCGGCGTCTTGCTGTGTAGCTGACGAAATTGCTTGATTTCGCTCAATGGCAGGTCGTAGCCGAACAGGTGCAGCAGCGCGTACTGCAGCATCGAGCCATGGCCAGCCGACAGCACAAACCGATCGCGATCGGGCCACTGCGGCGCGGTCGGGTCAAACTTGAGAAACTGGGTCCACAGCACGTAAGCAGCATCGGCCATGCCCAGCGGCATGCCGGGGTGGCCAGAGTTGGCGGCCTGGATGGCGTCGATCACCAGACCCTTGAGGGTGGCGATGCTGCGTAGGGCGATGGGCGAAGCAGAGGCGGTCATTGGGGGCTCCAAGGGCAAAGGTCGGCGCAGTTTGCCACGGCATGGGCGAGATTGGCTACGGCCGGGCCGCGTTGTCGGCGCGGCTCCCAATCGGGGGTCGCTCGTTGTGGCATGGCTGGGCGGACCGATCTGGGCCTTGGCTGACCTCACCCGCTCGCGGCCGCTGGCGCGGCTGGCTCGTCGCCCTCTCCCTGAAGGAAAAAAGCCTATGAATTTAAGTTTTTGTCACGTCACCCACGGCAGGACCCGCAATTTGTCTGAAACGGGCGAAAGTCCGCTGCGGCCTTGTTGCCCGGGCCGCAGGTTTGTCCGCACGGTCGTTCACGGATGTTCGGCATCATGGTTTAGATTTGATGTATTTGCCCTCTCCCTTCAGGGAGAGGGCCGCAGCTTGGCCGCGCCCGCGCGGCCCGCTGCGGGGTGAGGTCTCGGTCAGGCACGCGGCGATTGGAACGCGGAAACCAGAATCGCGACCCCCTTTTCGGATCCGTTGCCCGCATCGGGCGCCATCGCCAGCTCGCGCACGGCGCCAATGGCCCGGATCTGGGCAACCCGCCAAATTGCGCTACACTGCGCGCCGATGCTGCGCCGCCTGCTGATTCTGCTACCGATCCTACTTGCCCCGCTGGCAGCCCAACCGGCGCGAGCGGACTGGCGCACCGTCACCCAAGTCGCCCAAGGTACAGCCCAAACCATGGAGCAGAGCTCGTTCTCGATCGGCATCATCGCGCCGCTGGTGGCCGGGCTGACCAACCGCCTGACAGTGCAGACCCATCCGATCTTGGACTTGCTGCTGGTGCCCAATCTGGCAGTGCGCTACCGCGTGGTCGAGCAATCATCTGTGGTCGTCGCAGCGACGGCGAGCTTTAAGCGCTCGTTTGCCCAAGCCAGCGCCGGCGATGCCCAGCAGAGTGCGGCGCCGGGTGAGTTGATCGGCGGAGCGATGGCCACGGTGTACGGCAGCGACCAGCTGGCGCTGACCGGCGGCGTCTACTACGCCAGCCATTTTGATCAGCAAATTGGCATCTCGGTCAGGGAGTTCGCGCAAGGCGTGGCGTCGTCGGCCCAAGTGCATTGGCTGGCGCGGCCGACCGACCTGCTGCAAATTTCGGCCTACCTGCGCTACGGTTTTTCCAGCGGCGGTTTCGATGCGCCGGTGCTGACGGCGGCGTGGACCCACGCCACCAAGCGCTGGCTGGGTGGTGCCCACCTAGTCGTGATTGTGTCGGCCTACGACAAGGTCGCCAACTTGCCGGGGCCGCTCAATTTGGTCAACAGTCTGCCGCTGCTGCCGACGGTCGACCTGTGGTGGAGGCTGTAGGCCGTGAAGAAGACCGTGGTAGACGAGTTCGAAGCGCGCCGGGTTGAGCGCACCTTGCGCGCGCTGTGGCCGGGGCTGCTGGCCCACGATGAGGCGCTGCAGGTGCTGGGCGGCGAGCTGGAAGCGGGATGGCTGGGCCTGCGCTGGGAGCTGGCCAACGCCGCACGCAGCATGGTCTACCTCGTCGAAGTGCGCACTGAGCTCAAAAGTCAGGACCTGCGCGAACGGCAAGCGGTAGAGCTGTTGTACGACTTTTTGGCCGCTGAGTTTGACGATTTCCTGCACAACGGCCGCAACCCGTTTACCGGACCCAAGTGGGAGGCCGTGCAATTCGCGGGCAAGCAGCTGCACACCCGCGGCCAAGTGCTGCGGCAAACGGTGGAGGATCAAGCGACAGCGCTGTTGGACCAAGACGCTGTACAGCGGTCGCGGGCGTTACAGAGCCAAGAGAATACAGACTAATCGCCGATGCTGAGCCAACGAGGGCCAACCGCGGTTGCGGTGTCGGCATCGCAACTCAGCAAGCGGTCTTGCCACAGCGAAGTATCGAGCTGCGGCGGGCTCTGCCACTGCAGTTTGCCAGTCTTCGAGCGCCAACAAAATCTAGTCGATTTTGTTGGTGGCTCGTTTGCTTGCTGCGTTGGTTGCCAAGCTCTCAAAAGCGTTCGACTCGCGGCAACGGTGCCAAACCTACTGCTGATCGACTTAATTTCGCCGGGGCCCTTAGCGTCAAGCACATGGACCCGACCATTGCCGCCCACTGCCAGGCCCAGCGAGGTCAGCGTCAGGCCTTGCAACAGGTCGCGCTGATCGGGCTGGCTCCAGCGCGGCTTGCCTTGCTCCAAGTCGACCAGCGTCAGTTGCCGGTCGCCCCACCGCGCTGCGATGACTGCCAGCTCACTGCCCAGCTGCGCATACTGGGATTGACCCTATTCTGCGCCCGGCAAGTTCAAGCGCATGACTTCGGAAGCCCGCGGCAGTTGTTCCAGATCGGCAGGCAGCGGCGAGTGCACCACCGCATCTCTTTGGGCGATCGCCGACCACAGCGTGCCGATCACCAGGCTGCCGGCATACCCCAACCTGATCAAGCGCTGTCGCTGCACGCACGGCTCTCACGCCACCAGTCCAGCGGCGAGCCTAGCGGTTTGACGCGGCGCCAGCAACGCAGGTCTGTGGCCGGGCGCAGATCGCCGACCGAGCGCTCGCTCCGTTCCTGTCTAACTAAATAATTACAGCAATTTACTCAAATATCCCGTTTCTCGGGCAGTGTCTGGGCGCATCCGGCCGCGGCGGCCGGACCGGGCCGTCGAGTAGGGGCGGCCAGTCGCCCAGCCGCCCCTCTCACAGAACCGGACTAGTGGTTCTCACATCCGGCTCTTCGGCTTGCTGGGTGGCGGTTTCCCGTTGCTCAGAAAGGGCT
>CANMNA010000059.1 GCA_947499075.1 Myxococcales bacterium | reverse complement strand
CGCCACTTTGCGGCCGGGCAAGACCGCGGCCGAGGCGCTGGCGGTTCTCGACGCCGCGGCGGCAGCGCTGGTAGGCGCTGAGCCACTTCAGGAAACCGAAATTGCCGCCGCCAAGAACCGCATGAAGACCGATGTCTGGCGCGAGCTGGCCAGCGTCGATGGCCGCGCCGACGTGCTGGGCCGGGCGTGGGCCACCACCGGTCAGCTCCAATCGGCGACACAGTGGGCAGAGCTGGTGGCGGCGCAGTCAGCGGCTACTGTCAACGCGGCTGCCAAAACGTGGTGCAAGGCCAACGAACGCAGGGCGGTGCTGGCCGATCCCGCGCCGCCGGCCTCGGCACGCAAGCGCGGCAATCGGGCGGTGGCTGTTGCGGGGCCGCGTTGACGCAGGCCCACGGTCGGTCGGCCCGCTCCCAGATGACCGAGTCGTCTGGCTGGGTCGCGGCAATCATCTGCAGCATGCTGGTGCTGCCCGGCACGGCCACGGCCGCCAAACCCAAGCGAGGCAGCGTGCCTGAAGTTATCGTCGTTTCTCGGAGTTGGCCGCCACTTGTCACGGTGCGCGTCGCCATTGGCACAGGTTCGCTGGCGGACCCGGTCGGCCAAGAAGGGCTGGCGCTGCTGCTGTGGTCGACCACCCTGCGCGGCGCCGGCGATCGCGACCGGAGTCAGTTTGCGGCTGCGCTCGATGCGCTCGGTGCCCACCTCGATGTCTCGGTCGATAAGCTGGGCGCGACCCTGGTCGGCGACGTGGCGGCCGAGCAGCTGCCGGCACTGCTGCAGTTGGTCGCCGACGCGGTGCTGCGGCCGCGCCTAGAGCCTGCCCAAGTACAAGCCGAGCGCGAAGAGCTGCTGGCCGAGCTGCAGCACCTGCGCGACGACGACGCGGCCCTGTGCGAGGACGCGCTGGCCCGCTACCTGTACCGCGGTCAGCATCTGGGGCGGCCGACGCAAGGCACGCCCACGACGTTAGCGACACTGGACGCGGCACAGCTGCGGGCCGCGCACAAACAGGCGGTGGTCGCAGGCAACGTCCGTGTCGGTCTGGCAGGTGCGATCGACCCGACGCTGGCTCAGACCCTGGTGCACAAGGCGTTTGGCGAGCTGCCCGCTGGCACGCCGCCCAAGATCGACACGGGCAAATTGGTCCAGGATGGCCGCCGGGTGCTGCTGGTCGATCAACCGCGGCGCAGCCAAGTCCAGATGGAGGTGGCGCTGAGCACGGTGGCCGCCACGCACAAGGATCGCATCCCGCTGCTGGTGGCCAACGCGGTGCTGGGCGGGCCATTTACCTCGCGGATTACCCGCGAAGTGCGCGAGCTGCGCGGATGGGCGTATGCCGCCGGTGCAAGCCTGGGCGGTGGGCCAACGGTGTCGACGTGGTCGGCGCAATTGGGGACCGCAACCAAGGACGCCGTGCCCGCGCTGGAGCTGGTGGTCAAGCTGTTTGAAGAGTTGCAGCGCCACGGCATCACGGCCGCCGAGCTCAAGTTTGCCAAGGACTGGCTGGTCGGCGCGCACAAGCTGTCGCTTGAAACCGCCGACCGCGAGTTGGCGTACCTGATGCGCGGCATGGCACTGGGGATGCCAGCAGCTGAGCTGGTGGCGCTGCCGGCGCACGTGCAAGCGGTCGATATCAAGAGTGTGCAGCGGGTGCTCAAGGAGCGGCTGAAGCCCGAGCACCTGGTGGCGGTGGTGGTGGGGCCGGCCAAGGCGTTGCTCGACAAGCTGGTGGCCTCGGCGGCGCAGTTTGCGGTAGAACAGATCGCAACTGACGGGCAGCCGGAGCTGACCCGCGGCGCGGGCAACGCGGTGACCTCGCGGCCGCTGCCGTCCGATGCCTCGCCGACCACGGGGCCCGACGAAGAACCCGCAGAGCCAGATAGCAACGACGTCGATGACGGCGCCGACATGCCGGAGTCGCCATGACCAGCACCCTACCCGACCTCGATTTGGACGTCATCGACTTGGCCGCAGTCGATGCCTTTGCCGAACATGCCCACCGCGGGCAAGTGCGCAACACCGGCGATGCGACGGCGCCCGAGGTGCCCTACATCGTGCATCCACGGGCAGTCTGCGCGGTCCTGCGCGACGAGCATCCCGACCCAGCGGTCAAGGCGCCGTGGATGCTGGCGGCCGCGCTGTTGCACGATGTCTTGGAAGACTGCGACGTGCGGCATCAGCAAGTATCCGAACTATTTGGCGAAGAGGTGTGTAGTGCGGTGCGCGCGCTGTCCAAGGAGCTCAAAGCCACGCCGGGCGCCAAAAAGACAGACGAGCAGTACTGGGCAGTGGTGGCGCAGTCGCCACTGCCCGTGCGCCAAATCAAGGCCGCCGATCGCGTCGACAACCTGCGGTCGTGCCTGCGCTGGCGCCGCGACAAGATCGCGCGCAAGTACCTGATCGAGACCCCGCGCCACATCTTGCCGAGCATTGCCGACGACCCGTTCCTCTACGCCACGCTGTGCGGCCTGCTGGCCCAGATGGCGCAGATGTACGGATCGCCGCAAAATTCTTGACAACCGCCGCAAAATGCCGAAATTTGTCGTGAATGTTTGCAAGGTTTTTGCGTTGCAGACATGCCACGGCCGCCGCGTGCGGCACTACGGACGGTCAGGGTGAAGACACGCAATGCATGGGCCCAAGCGTGGTCGCTCGTCGCTGCTTGGGCGTTAGTAGGCAGCGCAATTTGCGCAGGTCCAGCGGTCAGCCACGCGGCAGAAATGCGCGCAGAGCTCAAAGACGAGATCGCGGCAGGCGAGACCGAGCTGCGGCAGGCGGTCGCCCAAAAAGTCACAGGCGCCGACATGCTGGCGATCCGCGGTCGGCTGGCGCGCAAGTACCGCGAGGCCCACTGGGCCAAGAAGGCCGAGGAGCAGCACAAAGAGATGCTCAAGGTCTTTGCCAAGGCCGGCTTGGCCAAGAACGGCGGCCCCGATGCCGGTTGGGCGGCCGAAGCACAGTTCTGGTTGCTCGACAGCCGCTATGAAGCGGCACTGCAGGCCAAGATCGCGTTTGGCAAGACCGGCAAGGTCGCCGAGCAGTTGGCGGGCCAAATTCGGGCGATGCGCACGCAAATTGCCGGCGAAGAAGTGCCTGATCCTGCAGGCGGGATGCCGTCGCGCAAAGGCGGGCTGGCCGGCGACTACGCCACGCTGGTCTCGACCTACCATGCCGTCGAATGGAGCGTGGCAGTGGCGGTGGCGCAGTCGCGGCTGCTGTCGCATGTCGCCGAAGTCATCCATGACACGCCGTTGCCCAGCGATCAAGCGGCCGAAGATCAAGCCCAGTGGCGCCAGATCATTGACGAGCAAGCCCGCGACTTTGAAGCGCAGGCGCTGCGGCTGGTCCAAGCCGCGTGGGACGAGCTGGGCAAGCGCAACCTGGACACCCAGTGGCGCATCGAAACCATGCGAGAATTGAACCGATTCTTGCCCAAGCAGCATCCGCTGAGCCGGGTGCGCGCCGAGAAGTGGCTGGTGGCGCTGCCCGAAAAGGCCCAGCAACTGCTCAAGATCGGCGGCGTCCTGGACGATATCCACGGCTGCTACGACCGCCACCTTGCGGCGGCGCCCGACGACATGCTGGGCGACGTCCAGGTCAAGTTTACGCTGCAGCCAGATGGCGTTGCCAAGATCGAAACGGTCACCCACCCCGATCCAGTAGTTGGGCAGTGCCTCAAGCGCCTGTGGGGCCAACGCAAAGACTTGCCGCGGATGGCGGCGCCGCTGGAAGTGCACGTCAGGCTTGAGCTGGCGGCGCTGTAGGCTCAGCGCGCGCGACTTGTGACGCAGCTTGCGCCACCGTATGCTTGCTCGCCTCTGTGGGAGTGCATCATGTTCAAGAAGCAACTGTGGGTGATGGTCGGTCTGGTCACGCTGGCGGTGCCGCTGCCGGCGCTGGCGATTTCAAAGATGGCGTCAAACTTGCTTTGCGCCGACTTGGCTGAGCCCGTTGGCCGGCCAGACGAGGCCAAAACACTGGCAGCAACCGGGGATGCCGCGTTTCTGGCGCGGCAAGATTCGGTGCGGGCCCGCGCTGGCATCGAGGCCTACGAGAAGGCGCTTCAAGCCGACCCCAAGGACACGGCGGCGCGGGTCAAGCTGTCTCGGTTGCTGTATCTGGTGGCCGACGGCTACGACCGTCTGCAGGGTGAGGCCAAGGAAGCCGACATGATCGCCGGCTTTGAGCGCGGCATGGCCCACAGCGCGGCAGCGTTGGCCGTGACTAGCCCAACATTGAAGAAGAAAATCTGCAGCGGTGCGCCGATGGCCGAAGTGGTGGCGGCGATTGACGACCGCGCGATTGAGCCGATCTACTGGTTTTGCACCCACATGGGCAAGTACGGTCTGGCCAAAGATCTGCTCGAAGTGCTGAGCAACAAGGATCTGATTTTCGCGGTGATGGGCAAGCTGCAATCGCTCAAGCCTGACTACTACTTTTTTGCACCCGATCGCTACTTGGGTGGCTACTACACCAAAGTGCCGTTTCCAGAAGGCGACTTGGCGCGTTCGTTTGTGCACTTCTCGGCCTCGATCAAGGGCGCGCCGCTGTACCTGCCGACCTACACGCTGATGGCCGAGATGTACGCCGTGCGCGCCGCCAACAAAGTCGATGTTCGCGCGACCAAGTGCGCGATCGGCGCCAAGAAGATCGCCGACGACGCACCTGCGCCAGCGATGCACCCGTGCCGGTCGCTGTTTGAGTCGCTGCTCAACACGGTCAAGAATGCCAAGGCTGATGCGATCCCAGAGATGCAGGCCGAAGCGCTGGTCGAGAAGCGCAAGGCCGAGGCGTTGCTCAAAGACGTCGAGACGTTTTTTCCGACGCCGTAGCTAGCCCTGCAATTGCGGCAACGGCAACGGCTTGCCCAGCAGCCAGCTGCGCTCGGCCCCGACCATGCTGCGGACCATCCGCCGCCGCAGCCACGGCACCCGGCCAGCGATCGGCATCAGCGTATCGCGCAACCACGGCAACAGCGTGCTGTCACTTTGAAAGAACGGCGTGAGCCCCCGCGTCGCCCATTGGTAGAAATTGAGGTGGCTGCGCCGGGTCCACGTGTAGCACGCGAGCGACGCGGCGACGTTGCGCTGGCTCGCTAGGCAATCGCACAGCGTCGCCGCATCGACCAGCGCCAGATTGGCGCCCTGCCCCAGCTGCGGGCTCATGGCGTGGGCGGCATCGCCTAGCCACACCGTGTCGGTGCTATGCCAGCGCGGCATCACCACATCGCGGTACTTGGCGAACAGCAACTGCTTCGGATCGCTGAGGCCGGCCACAACCGCTTGGGCGCGCGGCTCCAGATCGACGATGCGGCGCTTCCAGTCCTCCAGGTTGGCCCGACGAAAATCGTCGACCCGGTCAGCACGGATCGACCAAAACAGGCTGACCGCAGGCACCACCGGGTTGTGCGGCGACAGGCCCGTCGGCAGCAAACCCAGCATGGTGTGGGCGCCGCCGACCACCTGAAACAGTTGGTCACCGAACACCTGCTGCGGGTCGGGCGCGACCCACCACAGCGCGCCCCACGGGTAGGCCTTGGCGCTGCGCCCAAGCGGCTTGTCATCGCGCAGGTCGTTGCCGGCACCGTCTGCGACCACCACCAGATCAAATGGGCCGTGCCGCAGACCGCGGCCATCGACCAGCCAGCGCTTGCCGTCGGTCTGCAGCGCCGCAATCGTCACACCCAGCTGTACATCGACGCCGGGCTGGGCGCGCACGGCCTGGTACAGCGCATCAAACAACGCCCCACGGTGCAGGCCGATACCGAACAGGCGCGGATCGACATCGGCGTAGTGCAGGTCTAGCAGCGTCGCGCCGTTCTCGGTCACGCAGTGCAAGTGGGCAATCCGCGCTCCCTGCCGCAAGATCTGCGGCAACAGGCCGAGTCGCGCCAGCACCGCTTGCCCGGTCGGCTGCAGCATAATTCCGGCGCCCACCGGTCCCGGATCGGTCACGGCCTCGTACAGCGTGACGGCGTGGCCTGCGCGCGCCAAAAACAGGGCCGAAGCCGCGCCTGCCGTGCCACATCCGATAATGGCGGCGCGCAACCCGGTCACGCGGAGAGAGTGGACCAGCGCAGCAGCTTCTCAGGCGTCGCCGGAATGGCCGGCACGTGGCATCCCAAGGCCATCGCCACCGCATTGGCCACAGCCGGGCCGGGACCGTCCATCGGCAGCTCGCCGATGCCCTTGGCGCCAAACGGCCCGTAGGCATACGGCTGCTCTTCGAACAGGACCCGAATCGTCGGCACATCGGCCATGGTCGGCAGCACGTAGCTGGTCAGGTTGGCGTTCTTCATGGCGCCTTGGGCATCGAGGGTGACTTCTTCGAGCAGCGCCCATCCCAGCCCTTGCACCACGCCGCCGGCAATTTGGCCGATTGCCAGAGTCGGATGCAGCACCCGGCCGACTTCTTGCAAGGCCACAAAGTCCAGGACTTTGACTTCCATGGTGGTCGTGTCGACCTGCACATCGGCCAGGTAGACCGCCCAACCGTAGGTGCCGTAGGCCACGCCCTTGTAGGCCACGTCGTCCCAAATCACGCCAGGTGGCGGCTCGTACTCGCTCCACCCTTCGCCCATCACGGGGTGACCGGCCACTTGGGCAACCGCTTGACGCAAGTCATCGGCCTGCCACGAGCCCCCGCGGCCATCGCTTTGCTTGCTTGGTCGCGCATAATCCATCGCTTTGGGCCGGGCTTGGGCCAAGGCCCCGCCATCTTCCATGCGCCGGACCAAGTCGTCGCACGCGCGGGCGACCAAGTGCCCTACGACCATCGCCGTGCGCGAGGCCACAGTCGGCCCCGAATTGGGCACTTGGGCCGTATCTGGCTGAATCACCCGAATGTCCTGCAGCTCTAACCCCAGCGCATCGGCCGCCACCTGGGCAAACACCGTTTGCGCGCCCTGACCGATCTCGGTGTTGGCCGTGCAAATCTCGATGACGCCATCTTTGGCGGCGCGGACCTTGCACTTGCTGGCCAGGTTCACTTCGCCCGAACCAGTAAAGCCGCATCCGTGCATGAACGTGGCCAAGCCCACGCCTTTGCGCAGCGGCAGCCCATCGGCGACCTGCAAGTCGTTGAAGACCTTGTAGTGGCTGCGCTTGTCGACCCAGTCGATCGCCGCCAGGCCGCGGTCGAGCCAGGCCCGCAGCTGCACCGGCTCCAGGATGACTTGCCCGGTCGCCAGCGTGCCGCCGACCTGCACCAGGTTGCGTCGCCGCACCTCGGCCGGATCCAGACCCAGCCGATCGGCGCAGACGTCGAGGTGGCGCTCCATCGCAAAAATGGTCTGCGGTGCGCCAAAGCCGCGAAAAGCCCCATTGGGCGGCGTGTTGGTCAGCATGGCCTTGGCGTCGATGCGCACATGCGGGATCTCGTAAGGCCCTGCCGCATGGATGGTGCCGCGCGACAGCACCACCGGCGACAGCGTGACGTAGGCGCCGCCATCCATGCGCACCCGCGCGTCCAATGCCAGCAGTTTGCCGGTGTTGTCCATGGCCGTGCGCAGGTACGTCGTGCACGGATGGCGCTTGGTCGTTGCCAGCATGTCTTCGACCCGGTCGTAGATGATCTTGACCGGCTGGCGGGCTTTCATTGCCAGCAGCACAGCGTGGCCGGCGATAATCGACGGAAAATCCTCTTTGCCGCCGAAGCCGCCGCCGGTAGCCACCTGAGCAATTTCAACCAGTTCATCAGGCAGGTTGCACAAGTGCTTGATCGCAGTGTGCACGTAATACGGGCACTGCAGCGAGCCCTGCACCCGCACCCGAAACGGATGGCTGGGCCATCCCGGCCGGTGCTGGTCGTGGGCGCTGAGCCAGACTTGGGCAATCATGCCCTGCGGCTCGATGTAGGCCTGCTCTTGCGCGCCTGTGTCGTACTCGCCGTGCACCACCACCGGGGCCGCCGCAAACACGGCGTCGAGCTGCGCGTCGTCCTCGCCCGCGCCTTTGCGCAACCCGATGGCCTTGAGCACGTTGTCGGCGCCATGCTGGACTTGGTCCGGACGCGGATCGACACGGTGATCCAAAATCACCGGTAGCTCATCGCACAGCACCAGCACCTTGGTCGCGGCCCACGCCACAATGTCGCGATCCGGGTGGGCCAGCAGCACCACCGGTTCGTGCTTGTGGCGAAAGGCGTCGCGCACCAGATAGGGCTGGTCGCGCGCAATCAGTTGGACGATGTTGAGATCGACGGCCGTGTCGTGCCCGCCCTCGCTCGGACCGTGCGACGTATCGGGCGCGTGGACACTCTGGGCGTGGATCGGCACATCCTTGGCCGTGACAATGGCGAATTCGCTCCAGTTGGGACCCTCCAAAAACCGCACCGCCGTGACTGTGCCGCGGGCGGCTGGCGTGCGCACCGTGGCGCCGTACCAGCCGGCAAAAGGCAGGTCATCGGTGTACTGCGTCTGCCCGGTGACCTTGTCGACTCCGTCGACACGGTCAGGGCTTCGCCCGACATGCGGCAGCTTGGGCAGCTCTTGCCGGGCGCTGTAGGGCTGGGTGCTGCGCTGCGGGAGGGAAATCGGCGAATGTTTGGGCATGGTGACGTCCGTGTGGGACCGCGAGCATAGCGCGGACAGGCCGCAACGCGAAGGGGCCTAGTACCAGGTTACAGGGATGTCGATCAGTTGAAATCTTCCGGGGTCCGATGATGTGCGAACAGTTTAGTCAATGTTGTTAGTGGGATCACTCTGGCGGGCGGGCGCCCTTCGAGGCTCAGGGTAAACTCCGGCCCGCCCCTACCCGGACCATGGCAACCGGTCAAAACCGGTGTAACGAGGTACTAGTGCGCCAAAAATGCCAGCGCCCGCCGTCAGACCGAAATCCAACGGCGGGCGCGGCGGCGACCTCGGAGAGGCTAGCTCAGCTTGAGGTTGCCAAACTTCTCTTTGACGAGATCGCCAATGGTGGTGGCGCCACCGCTGGTCGGATTCTCGTAGCCGCCGTCGTCGTCATCGTTGCCCACCCGCTTGATGCTCAAGCCCAGCTTGCGCTCGTCGGGGATCACGCTGATGATCTTGACCTTGACTGTCTGGCCTTCGGTCAGCACGCTGTGGATGTTGTCCACTTTCTCCTCGGCGATCTCGGAGATGTGCAGAAAGCCCTCGATCACGTCGTCGAGCTCGACGATAGCGCCAAAGTCCAAGATCTTGGCGACCTTGCCCTCGTGGGTGCTGTTGCGACCGAAGCGGCGGCTGATGTCCGACCACGGATCGGCGGTCATCTGCTTGATGCCCAAGCTGAAGCGCTCCTTGTCCGGATCGATGGCCAGCACCACGGCTTCGACCTCGTCGCCCTTCTTGTAGATGTCTTGCGGGTGCTTGACCTTGCTCGACCAGCTCAAGTCGGTGACGTGGCACAGACCGTCGATGCCGTCTTCGATGCCGATAAAGACGCCGAAGTTGGTGATGTTGCGCACGGTGCCTTTGACCTTGGAGCCGATCGGGTAGCTGTGCATCAGCACTTCCCACGGGTTCTGCTCGACCTGCTTCATGCCCAGCGAGATGCGCTTGGACTTCTGGTCGATTTCCAGAATCACCGCTTCGGTGTCGTCGCCGATCGACAGGACCTTGGACGGGTGCTTGACGCGCTTGGTCCAGCTCATCTCGCTGATGTGGATCAAGCCCTCGACGCCGCCTTCCAGCTCGATAAACGCGCCGTAGTCAGCCAAGCTGACGACTTTGCCCTTGACGCGCTGACCGACGTGGTACTTCTGCTCGATCGACATCCACGGGTCTTCGAAGTTTTGCTTGAGACCCAAGCTGACGCGCTCGCGATCGGCGTCGTACTTGAGCACTTTGACTTTGACTTCTTGACCCACTTCGAACAGTTCGGACGGGTGATTGACCCGCGCGTAGCTCATGTCGGTGATGTGCAACAGGCCGTCGATGCCGCCCAAGTCGATGAACGCGCCGTAATCGGTGATGTTCTTGACGATGCCATCGACGACCATGCCGACTTCGAGCTTGCCCAGCGTCTGGCTCTTCAGCGCCTCGCGCTGCTTCTCGAGCAAGGCCCGACGAGACAGCACGATGTTGCCGCGCTTCTTATTGAACTTGATGACCTTGAAGTGGAAGCGCTGGCCGATGTACTTCTCGAGGTTGCGCACCGGGCGCAGATCGACTTGGCTGCCCGGCAAGAACGCCTTGACGCCGATGTCGACGGTGAGACCACCCTTGACGCGGCCGGTGATGACACCTTCGACAAGCTCTTCGTTGTCACAGGCTTCGGCGATTTCGTCCCAGATCTTGAGGCGATCGGCTTTCTCTTTGGAGAGCTCGACCAGGCCGTTCTCGTTTTCGCGGTTCTCGACGTAGACGTCGATTTCATCGCCCGGCATGACCGACAAGGTGCCATCGTGCTCGGTGAACTCAGCGACCGGGATCTGGCCTTCGGACTTGTACTTGATGTCGACGATCACAAAGTCTTTGTTGACCGACAGCACGGTGCCGCGGACGATCTCGCCCTCGATAACATTTTGGGTTTTTTCCCATTCGAGGAATTCTTTCTCGAAATCGACGTCGAGCGCAAACTCTTGCATTGCCATTGAAAATCCTTGGTGCTTCGCTGGGCCGCCCGCACGTCACAGGCCGAACATCGACCCTAACGTTGCTATTTATCACGGTTTTACGGGACTGGCCGCGCGGACGAGGTCCGGCGAAGGGCGGGAGAGTGTAAGGCTCTGATCCGCGCGCGTCAATCGCAATCGCGGCAAATTGGGCGCTGCCCGTGCCGAGGGCCGGACGCAATGCCGTTCGGTTAAGATTAAACGTTTCATTTTCAGCTCATTGCCGAGAGGAGTTTCAGCAAGGTGTCCGTCGCTCCAGGTCACAAAGTAGCTGCCGCTGGCGCTGGTGGAAGCGGCTGGTGTCGCGGCGCCGCGGCCCGTAAACGTCCAGGCGTAGCTCTTGGTGCCGCTGCCGCCGCGGACCGTGGAGCCGTAGTTGACCGATGCCGCACAGTTGCCATCGGCCGTCGCGGCGGCGGTCAGCGGGGCGAAAACTTGTACCGAAGCACTAGCGCTGGAGCCTTGGCAACCGCTGACCGGGTTGGTCACGGTCACGGTGCCGGTCACAGTGCCGGTCACGGTGCCGGTCACGGTGCCGGTCACGGTGCCGGTCACAGTGCCGGTAGCCGTGGTTGGTTGGGTGCCCGAGCAGGTGTTGGCCGTCGTGCCATCGCTAAACGACCACAGGCACGTCGGGTTGACGATCGCCGCACCGTAGAGGTCGAAGGCCTGCGCGGCGAACTGAAAGGCTTGGCCGCAGCTCTTAGGTCGACTACGGACAGACTTGTGCACGACGGAGCCACGCCGCAAGGGCCGGCTTGTCAACCTTGCCCTCGGCCAAGCCCATCATGGTCGTGTAGAGCTCAACCTCGTCATAGCGCACCGCTTCACCGTTGGCGCGCAAGAACGTCACCATCGCGACTGCCGCCACACGCTTATTGCCATTGAGAAAGGCGTGGTTGAGGCACAAGTGGTAGCCATACGCCGCCGCCATCGACCAGATGTCTGGGTCCAGGTACGCGCCGTCAAACGTGGCCTTTGGCTGTGCAAGCGCGGAATCGAGCAGACCACGATCGCGAATACCAGGCGTGCCGCCGTACAAGTCCAAGAGCCGGGCGTGGATGCCAACCACCGCAGCGAACGGCAACAATATAATCATTCTGCAAGGCGGCGCAGCGCTGTCGGGTGGTCAGCAATGACGCTCTCGGCCAATTGGCACAGGCGATCGACCTCGGTGTCGAGCAGCGTCAGGGTGACACGGCCATGCTCCGCGTGCACGACCACCGACGAGTCACGCTGAAAGCCAGCATCGGCCATGATCTCTGCCGACAGCAAAACACCAGTGCTATTGCCGATTCGTTGAAGCTTGCGTTGGGCCAGAGCCATCGGGAACCTCCGTTCTTACACAACGTACCCAAATCGTGGGGCAGCGTCAACGGCGTGGCTCAGCTGACCCGGATGGCCGCTTTCGTCGCCCGCCCAGCACCCCATCCAAAAACGCCTGCCCGGCCGCATCCGTCGAGGTCGCGCTCTGCCCCAAGCCAGCGGCGAATTGCTCGATCCGCGGGTCGTCGTCGCTGACCAGCGGACCCGGACCCAGCGCCTGCCGCAGCGCCGCGCCGGCCAAGGTCGGCAAAGCCTGCACATCGCTTACGCCCACCGCGGCCAGCTGCGCCGCCACCGCCGACAGCGCCGCCCGCCGCAGTTGCTCTGCCAGCGGCGCGCCCGGCCCCACCGTCGCCACCAGCGCCGCCTCGTTGTGCTGGATCTCCAGCAGCGCCCCATCGGGAAACACCTGCAGAAAAGTCCGCGCCAGCATGCGCAGCTCGTCCTGGGTCATGCCGTGCACCGGCAGCCACTGGGCCAGCGCGCCACCGGGCGCCAGCGCACGCTTGGCCGCCTGATAGAACTCGGTCGAATACAGCGCGGCCACCCCAGCCACCCGCGGCGGCGGAGGCTCCAGCGCAATCGCGTCGTAGTGCCCCGGCCGGCTGTGCGCCAGCCACACCCGGCCATCTTCTATCGCAATATGCACACGGGCTTGTTGCAGCAGGCTGTCATTGGCATGGGCAAACAGCGGCAGGGTGTGGAACACCACTGGGCTGATGTCGACCAAGTCGATGTGCGCAAACCCAGGGTGGCGCGCCACCGCCGCCGCGGTCATGCCTGTGCCCACGCACACCACCAGCGCTCGACCTTGGTGGCGGGCTCGCAGCGCCGGCAAGTGCCCCAGCAAGCGCATGTAGCGCTGGGCCGACGGGGCATCGCCCGCATACGCAATGCCATTGGCGATAATCTGCCGGTACGGCGGCGGCCCGGCCATCTGGACCACCGCGGTGGTGTCCTGCACGCCCTCCTGTACCAGAAGCAGCTGCTGGCCGCGGGCCAACCGGCCGACCAAGGGCGGGGCCAGCGGCCACGCCAGCGCCAGCGCGCCGGCGACCACCGCCAGGCTGACCCGCCGCCGCGGCAGGCCGGTCGCCACCACCGCACCGGCCGCAATCAGGGCGTGCAGCACCGCCACCCCGCGCAAGCTGCCGCTGCATCCCAGCCACGGCAACAGCACAAACCGCGCGCCCAGCGCCCCCACCACCGCGCCCAACGTGTTGCTGCCGGCGATCAGGCCCGCCACTGCGGCCCGCGCCGACCGCTGGGGAGCTGCCAGCTCGGCCAGCAGCGGCAGCGCGCATCCGAGCAACAGCGTGGGCAGCAGCAGCACCAGCGCGGTGCGCGCCACCCCCAGGCTTGTCGCCGCCGCCCACGCCAGCTGGGTGTTCTGATTGCGCACGCCCACATAGCCAGCTAGCCACGACTCACTCCAGACCATGGCATGGGGCGTCAGCGGCACCACCACCGCCGCCAGCGCCTGGGTCGCCACCAGCAGCGGCCCCGCGGCCCCACCGCGCTGCAGCCACAGCCCCGCCGCCCACGCGCCCAGGGCCAGACCCAACAGGAACACTGCGAGAATCGCCGCCAGCGCATAGGTCGAGGCGTTGAACTGGGCCAGCAGGGCGCGGGTCCACAGCACTTCTTCGGCCAGGCTGCACACGCCGACCAACGCGGCCAGCAACCACCAACGCTGGGCAGGCGCCGCAGCAACGGGTGACGCCGCAGCCGGCGGCACCGCCGTATTGCGGCCAGCCAGCACGCCAACCAGGCCCACCGCGCCGCCCACCGCCGCCAGCCGCAGCGCAGTGCCCTGCAGGCCAAACGCGCCAATCAGGCCAAAGCCCGTCGCCACCACGCCCACGACCGCGCCCAGGGTGTTGCAGGCGTACAAGCGCCCGAGCGCCGCGCCCAGCGATCCCGAAGTGCCCGCCACCAACAGCGGCAGCGTCAGCCCTGCCAGTACCGTGCACGGCAGGAGCACCAGCGTCGCCAGCACATAGCCCCATGCCAGCGGCAAGCCCGCCAGCTGCGGCAGCAGTTGCGCCGCCGCCCACCCCGCGGTGGCCAGCAGCAGCTCGCACACGCCATAGGCCAGCACCGGCCGCAGGATCTTGGGCGCCAGCCTGGCACCCAGCCCATAGCCTAGCGCCATGCCGCCCATGAACACCGCGACCACCAGCGCGATGCTGGCGGTGCTGCCGCCCAGCACCACCGCCAGCTGCTTGGACCACACCAGCTCAAAGCCCAGCGACGTCGCGCCTGAGGTCGCAAACAGCGCGGCCACCAGCCAGCGCGCGGGCGGCGGCGGCGGCGTCAACTGGCGGAGCGGATCCGGCGGCGCAACAGGGCGAGGCCGACAAGCGCCGCCAGCCATCCTCCGCTACCCGACCGCGGCGTGGCGCGGCACCCGGAGCTGGCACCGCTGACGACGGTTTGGACTGGCACCGCGCTGTGGTTGTCGTCGATGCGCGTCAGCTCGGCAAGGCTGTTGCGTGGGCCGTCGGTGCTGGGGCTGGTCCCATCTTTGCCAGCAACAGCGTCGCCTGGACCCGCGGTGTCACTGCCTGAGTTGCTTGCATCACTGTCCGGGCCGGTGGTGGCATCAGCAGCCCCGGGATCGGGCTCAGGGGGCTGGTCGCAGACGTCGCCGATGCCGTCGCCATCGCTGTCCTTTTGGCTCGGCTCGGCGACCAGCGGGCAGTTGTCAAGGTCGTCGGGCACGCCATCGTTGTCGTGGTCGCTGTCACAGGCATCGCCCAAGCCGTCGCCGTCGCCGTCGGTCTGGCTGGGGTTGGCAGCGACCGGGCAATTGTCAACCGTGTCGGCTACTTCGTCAGCGTCGTCGTCGCCGTCGCAGGCATCGCCCAAGGTGTCACCGTCGCTGTCGGTCTGGGTCGGGTCGGCCACAAACGGGCAGTCGTCGGCCAAATTGGGCTCACCGTCGTCGTCGATGTCGTCGTCACAGACATCGCCTTGACCGTCTTTGTCGGCATCGGCTTGGCTCGGATTGGCCACCAGCGCGCAGTTGTCGGCGGTGTCCTTGAGTTTGTCGTTGTCGTCGTCGTCGTCGCAGGCGTCGCCTTTCTTGTCGCCGTCGCTGTCAACCTGCCCGCCATTGGCGGCAAGCGGACAGTTGTCGGCGGCGTCGAGGATCCCGTCGTTGTCGTCGTCCTGCTCGCAGGCGTCGCCCTTGCCGTCCTTGTCGCTGTCGGTCTGTTGGGCGTTGGCGACCAGTGGGCAGCTGTCCTGGGTGTCCAAGATCTTGTCGCCGTCGTCGTCGTCGTCGCAGGCGTCGCCCTTGGCGTCCTTGTCGCTGTCGATCTGGCTTGGGTTGGCCACGAAGTCACAGTTGTCTTTGGTGTCCAAAATCTTGTCGTTGTCGTCGTCGCCGTCACAGACGTCGCCCTGCTTGTCCTTGTCGTTGTCGGCTTGGCTGGCATTGGCAACAAAGTCGCAGTTGTCCTTGGTGTCCAAGACCTTGTCGTTGTCGTCGTCGGTGTCGCAGGCGTCGCCCTGCTTGTCCTTGTCGTTGTCCTGTTGCCCTTTGTTGGCGATGCTCTTGCAGTTGTCGTCGCTGTCCAAGATGCCGTCGCCGTCGCTGTCGCCGCACGGTCCGCCGCCGGGTCCGCCGCCCCACCACTCCCAGTGCCACGCCTCGCTGGGCACCGTGCGCTTAAAGCCGTAGGTCTTGCCGTGCTTGTCCAGCCAGGCGTAGACGCCGCCTGACGAGGTGTTCAAGTCTAAAGCGTGACCGGACTGGTGGTTGCTGGTGCCGGGCACCGCCGCCAGGTTGCAGGAGTTGCAGCAGCAGCACTTGTAGCAGTTGTAGAAGTATTTCTGCTGGGCCATGGTCCGAAAACCGCTGACCACCGATAGGTTGACGCCGGCCTTGGCCGCCGCCTGGGCCATCACGATGTAGGCGTTGGCGGTCTTGACCTCGACCGGCTTGCCATCGACGGTCACGACGTTGATGGTGAACGGGTTGCCACTGACGTAGCCGGTGTCGGTGCTCTCTTTGCAGGCATAAGACAGGGCACCCGACCGTTCGCCAAACGCCGCCACCTGTTCGGGCACTGGGTCGGCGACGTCGGCGCACCCGCTTGGGGCTGCGATCGCAGCCACTACGAGAGCCAGCGCCAGCAAGAACCGCCTCAACTGCATGCGCCAAGTCATCATGCGCCCGATGATGCGCCGAAACGGTTGGCGCAACAAGGCCAAAATCGTCGGGCGCTGCCAACTTGGGGCCCGGGGGCGCGGATCCCGATCGGGGGTCAGGCAGTTGCTGTGTCCGAAGGGATCGGGCTGGGCCTTGACTGACCTCACCCCGGCAGCGCGCTGCGCGCGCGGCGCGTGGCCGACCCTCTCCCTGAAGGTAGAGGGTCTATGAATTTATATTTATTTTATTCAAATCCGCCTCATGACGTCAATTTCGCCTCTGCTCAGGACTCGTGCGAGGTCGACGACTGCGGGCCTGTGGATTGCTGGACGTGCGGCAGTTCCTGTCGGTGGACCTTTCGGCGAGACCCTGACGTAAATACCTAAATTGATTGAGCCCTCTCCCTTCAGGGAGAGGGCCGGAGCCGAGCCGCGCCTGCGCGACCTGCTCCGGGGTGAGGTCCAGTCAAGCAAGCCGCAATTGAAGCGCTAAACCCGGATTCGCGACCTCTTTTTCGGAACCGGGCCCGGGGCCCGGCGGGCGCAACTCCAAATGAGTGCGCCGATAAAATCCTAAGCTGCTAATTTCACCTCAATTTTCGAAGCGACCGGAATCGGCACCCTAGCCGCCTGCGCAAACTTTTCATCCCATGTGCCGCAGGCCCACGAACAGCGCAGTCGGA
>CANMNA010000058.1 GCA_947499075.1 Myxococcales bacterium | reverse complement strand
TCGGCCGGGGTGGAAGTAATGAAGTTGCTTGCTTGCGAACCGCCGGATGCGGACCCGCACGTCCGGTGGTGTGGTAGGGGCGCCCGGCGACGGGCGCCCCTACCCGATCCTGTAGCCGCAGAATTTATTCTGACGGTGAAAATAGGGAGGCTGGCGGTCTTGATGTGTCCCAACGCAGGTTGGTTTTTTGGCTCCGCTCTCTTAGCCCGCCCTACATCAGCACTGGACCCACGGCCTTCTTGCCCTCGTCGGTCAAGTGAAACACCGCGCCGTCGTACATCACCAAACCATCCGCCGTCAGGCCTTCCATCAGCAGCGAAAACTCCTGATGGCCGCGACCGAAGCGCAGCGTGCTGAACTCGTGCAGATCCTTGATGTGCATGCTGCCGGTTTGGCGCGAAAGTTGCTTGAGTACGCCTCGGCGTGCGGTCGCGTCGTCTGTCTGGGCCATGGATCCTCCAGTGTCAATGTGAACCAAATTAGTCCGCGTTGGGTCGATCCGCAACTGCCGCTACTTGCCGATGCAAAACTGGCTGAAGATGACCGCGAGCACATCGTCGGGCGTGGTCGGCCCAGTGAGTTCGTCCAGCGCCAGCGCTGCGTCGCGCAAGTCTGCGGCGCCCAGTTCTAGCGCCGGCTGCGCGCCACCCAGCACGCCAATTGCACGGTCCAGCGCTTCTGCTGCGGCCAGCAACGCTTCCGCATGACGCTGGCGGGCAACCGCCACCTGATCTGGTCTGGGACCCAGCGCGAGCTGTCTCACTACGTCGGCAACGCTGTGGATCAGGCCGGGCACGCCCATACCCGTCAGGCCGCTGACCTGGTGCGCATCGCCGAGCAGGAGGTGCGCAGGCACGGTCGGGTGCGGTGAACAGTCACCCTTGGTGCGCACCGTCAGCCGCTCCGTCGGCGGCTGGACCAAGGGCGGCACGGCCTCGCTGGCAGGCAGAGTCTGGTCCACCAGCCACAACACGACGTCTGCGGCCAGCAACTCGCGGCGGGCGCGGTCGGCCCCCTGTTGCTCGATGGGGTCGTCGGTCTGGCGCAGCCCGGCCGTGTCGATCCACGTGACGTGAACGCCCTCAACGGCAGTCGGGACCTCCAACGTATCGCGGGTGGTGCCCGGCCGGGCATCGACGATCGCGCGGTCGCGCCCGATCAGGGCGTTCAGGAGCGTCGACTTGCCGGCATTGGGCGCCCCCGCCAGCACCACCCGTGCGCCTTGGTGGCGGACCCGGCCCGCCCGGGCAGTACCCGCAAGTACAAGCACTTGCTGCACCAACTGCGCCAACTGAGCCACCAGCGGGCCGGTGTCAAACGCGGCCAGATGCGGCTCGGCGGCAAAGTCGATCCGCGCCTCGATGTCTGCCAATGCGTGGAGCAGTGGCAGCCGCAGCGCATCGATGGCCCGGCTCAGTTCGCCGTCGAGATGGCGCAACGCTGCGCGGTGCTGCGCCAGCGCCCCGGCGTGCAAGAGGTCGTGCAGGCCTTCGGCTTGGGCCAGATCGAGCTTGCCCGCCAGCACCGCTCGCCAGGTGAACTCTCCGGGTTGCGCCACCCGGGCGCCCAGCGCACAGCAAGCGCGCAGGACCCGGTCGATGCCAACTGGCGCCCCATGCACGTGCAATTCGGCGCAGTCTTCGCCGGTGTAGCTGCGTGGCCCGGCAAAGACGACCACGTAGCCGCGGTCGATCAGCTCGCCGGTCGCCGGATCGCGCAGCGCGCTGTAGCGCAGCACCGCGTGGCACAAGTCGGCCTCGCCAGACAACTGTGCTGCAATGCCGTGGGCTTGGGGGCCAGATAGCCGCAGCACAGCGACACCGGCGGGGCCGGGCCCAGTCGCAGGTGCGACGATAGTGTCGCTGGTGAGGCGAGGGGCGGCGGTCACCGGGCCGTGTCTGGTCTAGGCCCGCAACAACTTGATTTTGGACACTAACTCTGGCACAGCCACGAATGCGTCGGCCACCAGACCATAGTCGGCGACCTTAAAGATCGGCTCATCGGCATTCTTGTTGATGGCAACAATGACTTTGCTGTTCTTCATGCCGGCCAGATGCTGGACTGCGCCCGAGATGGCGACGGCAAAATAGAGCTGCGGCGCCACGACCTTGCCGGTCTGGCCCACTTGGTAGTCGTTGGGCGCATAGCCATCGTCGACCGCGGCGCGCGAAGCCCCAATTGCTGCACCCAGGATATCTGCCAGCGGCTCCATGACACTGTTGAAGCGGTCCTTGAGCCCGCGGCCGCCGGAGACAACGACGCTGGCCTCCGCCAAGTCTGGGCGGCTGGACGCCGTGCCGTCAAAGCTGACGAAGTGCACGCGGGCGCCGGCGGCGTCGGGATGGGCGCTGGAGGCCACGATTGGGCTGCTGCCGGCTCCAAGTGCCACGGCATCAAAGGCCGCAGAGCGCACCGACACCACTTTGGTTGGGCTGCTGATGATCACGTCGCCCATCAAATTGCCCGCCCACATTGGCCTGCGAAAGGCCAAACCTTCCGAAGTGGTGACGATTTCCACCACATCAGAGGCCATGCCGGCTTGCAGCCGCACCGCCACCCGCGGCAGCACGTCCTTGCCAATGCTCGATGCCGACATGCAGACCACATCGGCACCGATCGCGGTCGCGAGGTCGGCGATGACCTTGGCCCACGGGCCGGCCAGCGGGTGCGCCAAATCAGGGTGATCGACCAGATGCACTGCGGCCGCGCCATAGCTGGTGACTGCTTGAGCCACCCCGGCGACGCCATGGCCGATGACGGCAATGTCGAAGCTGCCTGCGGTTTTTTCGGCGTAGTGGCCGGCAAAGGCCACCGTGTTCAGGGTCAGTTTTTTCAGCACGCCATGATCATGGTCGGCGATGACGAGTACTTTGGACATGGTGCAGTTTCTCAAGCGTGGGTGAACGAGGTGGGCAGGCGTTGACGGACTAGGCGGCTAGAGGACGCGGGCCTCGCCGCGAAGCTTGGCAATCAAGTCCTCAACATCTTTGACGATCATCCCGGCTTTGCGACCCGCGGGAGCCGACATGTGGACGATCCGCACCTTGGGCTGGGCGTCATCCAACTCAAGGTCTGACAACTCGAGTTCTTCCAGTGGCTTCTTCTTGGCCTTCATGATGCCGGCCAGCGGCGCGAACCGCGGCTCGTTCAGCCGCAAGTCTGCGGTGACCACGCACGGCAGCGACAGCGCTAACGTCTCCAGACCGCCATCGACCTCTCGGGTCACAACCAGCTGGTCGCCGTCGCGCTCCAATTTGGAGGCAAAGGTCGCCTGCGGCCACCCCAAGTACTCTGCGAGCAACTGGCCGACTTGATTGGAGTCGCCGTCGACCGCCTGCTTGCCAATGAGCACTAGGTCGGGTTGCTCGCGCTCAACTACTGCAGCGTAGATGCGGGCAATCAAGTCAGAGTCGGTGGTCTGCTCGTCGGCCACCACCAAAATCCCGCGGTCAATGCCACGAGCCAGCGCGCCTTGGCGGATAAACCTTGCCGTCTCGTCGCTTTCACCAATTCCCAGCGCAATTGTCTCGATGTCGCCATGTTCCTCAGCCAGCTGCAGCGCACATTCGATCGCGTTTTCACAAAAGTAGTTCATGACATACTCGACGTCGCCCTCGATCCAGCGGCGATCGCCAGAGATCGACAGCTTGGCGTTGGGATCGCTGACGCGCTTGGCGGAGACAAGGATTTTCATGGGGTACTCTCCTGCGGGCCCCGTCGCGGTGGCGGCCCGGGTTGGGTGGTACAGTTGGCAGATGTACGTCCGGTGCAAACCGGCTAGTCAGCGGCCGCCGCAGCAATTGACGCACTGCGTCGCAACGACCGGGGCGGCAACTTAGCGATCAGGCACGCGCCTGTCAACGGATACCGGGGCCGGCCGTGACGCTGGCGTGACGTCTGCCGGTGGGCGGGTGGCGGCAAGTTCCGCAGCCCGGCGGGCGCCAAAGGTCAGCGGACGTGCAGTTGTCTGAACCGTTTCAAAAAACTCAGCCACTTTCTTGTCATCTGGGTACTCGGCCATCAGCTTGTCGGCCAGTTCGGCGGCCTCTCCAAACAACGCCAGGTGGATGAGGCACCCACCGAGCTGTAACCCGAATTCGCGAGACTGGGGCGCCAAATTGTAGGCGTTGCGCGCTGCCTCCAGTGTTTCGTCCCACTTGTCGACTTGGGTGTAGGCATCGGCCATCCACGACCACCACTGTGCCGAGGTGTGCGGCCGTTCGCGCACCAGCGGTTGCAGCGCCCGCAAGTATTCCAGGGCCATTTCCGGGCGGTTGGCTCCCAAAATGCTCCACGCCGCATAGCCACAAGCATCGCTGGTTGGGCGCTTGGCACACACTTCCTTGAACATGTGAAACGCCTCGTAAGGCTTACCCGTTCGCGAAAAAATGTGGCCTTCAACGTAATAGCCCTCCAATGCTGTCTCCGGTCGCGCCAGCAGCCCAGCTGCGATGGAGCGGGCGGCGTCGATAGCGCCGCGCTTCAAGTACAGCTGAGCGCGCAGTGCATCGATCGCGAAGCGGCGGTCTGGGTGGCGCTTGCGCAGCGCCACAGCCACGGCTTCAATCAGATCTGGTCGACGGACTTCGAAGAATTTGCTGATTTCCATGGCTTTGTCGGGCATTGTCGGCAAGATCTCGACCAACAGTCCTTCGGCGTGCCGCGACGCAGCACAGACCTCCAGTGCCCGTGTCGCGCCATCGCCGCCGCGGTTGAGCAGCCAGCGCAGGTCATCGGCCGCACCGGGCCGATTGTCCCCTTCCAGCCTGGTCGCAAACCGAAACAGCCGGGCGTGGGCACTCCCTGGCCAGAGCGTCAGCGCCAAGTCAAGCAACCGCCCAGCTTCGGCTTGGTGGCCGGCCAAAAGCGACTGGCGGCCGAGCCGGTACAGCGCATGGGCGTCGTAGCCAAACCGGGTTGGCACAATTTGGCGCGCTTCGGCCAGTGTGCTGTGGTCCAAGACCTTGTCGACACCACGGGTCATGCGGCCCGGCACCTGGGTAGTCAGCAGCCAGGCGCTGGCCGCCAAGGCCAGCCCCACGGTCGCCATCATCTTGATATGGTTGCGCGTGCGGTACTGCTCTGCTTTCTCTTTTTCGCGCGGTGACAGCTTGTAGAAGTGCTCGGCCACAACCAAACACCCCGCAAAAGCGATCAACGGCCCCAGCATCTCGAAAGAAAAATCGACCATGTTGGCGACGAAGAAGCCAGCGGCCGCCACCCGGAATGGCTTGGACGGTGAAATGCGATCGGTGCGTCCAAACGACCGGTAGACCATGATGCCGGCCAGCGCAAACAGCAACAGCGTTACCCAAAGACCGTCGCCGGCGATGCGCTCAATGATCAAGTTCTCAGCGAAGTCATGGCGCACTGGCGACGTGCCGGTCATGCCGGCCACGACCGGAAACCCCCCCGGACCCCACCCGACCCATGAGGTGCGCAGCAAAATTTCTGGCGCTTGTGCCAGCATCGTCACTTTGGCATCGGCCGTCCCGCTGGCATCCATGCCAAATTCGCGCTCGATGATCGGCAGACCGAACGCCGCTGCCATCAACACGATGCACGCCATGACGACCGCTGCGCGCCAGCGCGCTGCCAGCGCCCGCTCGCGCTGATTGACCCGCATGTTTTTGGCCGGGCCATTGGTCGAGGCCATTGCGCCCAACACCACGACAACCATGACGATCATGCCACCGCGCGACTCTGCGGCGAAAACCAAACTGCTCAGCGCCAGCGCCACCAACGCGTACGCCATTTGCGCGGAGTTGCTTTCGGCGTGGACCGCCTGTCCCAGCGCCAGCGCCAGCGCCAGATTGAGTACGCCGGCCAGGTGATTGGTGTTGATGTAACAAAGCTTGTCAGCCATCAGCTTGACAAATGTCGGTACGATATCACCGGGGATAACGCCAATCTGCGTCAAGTGCAGCAGGCCCAGCACCGAGGCGACACCGACCACGCAGTTGACGAACCCGTGCAACATGGTCCGGCCACCGCTGCCCATCAGCGTGATGCCCAACAACACCGCTGCCGCATAAGCCAGCAAGTACACCGCTGCTTGCAAGGCAGCGTCTCCTGGGGCAATGGCCAGCGCCAGCCAAGCGGCCGGCCCCTGACCAGTCGCCGCCAACGCTGCGTCGGAGAGCTTGGCGGCAGTCGGGCTGAGCAGCGCCACTACTGGGTGGGGCAGCGGCACAACGTGCAGCAGAGTCCAGGCCCCCAAGGCCAGCAGCAGCCACGGTGTCACCACGATGGGCTTGCGGTGTGGCACCGCCACCAGTCCAAACAGCCATGCGCCACCCAAGAGCACTGCGACCGCGGTCACCGCTTGCACCGATGCCGACGCCTGCCACCCCACCGCAACGGCCAGCACCAGCAGCAGCAACACCCGCGCGACCCACCGCGAGGCGCGCCGCCGCTTGGGCCAAACGCCTTGGACTGAACTTGACCGCGCCGCTCCTTCGGCAGCCCTGGTTGCTGGCTCTGTCGTCAAGCTCGACCTCAGGCAGTGCGAAAAAGAGAGTCGGCGCGTGCCTAGCTCTGGCCGGGCACCTTGGCCCAATCCTTGAGGAACTGCTCATTGCCGCGATCCGTCAGCGGATGATTGAACAGTTGGTCGAGCACTTTGTAGGGCACGGTGCACACGTGGGCACCCAATTTGGCCGCCTGCAAGACGTGGACGGGATGGCGCACCGATGCCACCAGCACGTTGGTCTGGTAGCCATAATTGCGGTAAATCTGCACAATGTCAGCAATGACGAGCATGCCATCGCTCGATACATCGTCGAGCCGTCCGACAAACGGAGAGATGTAGGTCGCCCCGGCTTTGGCTGCCAGCAGCGCTTGATTGGCGGTAAAGCACAGGGTGACGTTGGTCTTGATGCCTTCATCGGTCAACGCCTTGCACGCAGCGATGCCCTCGCGCGTCAGTGGCAGCTTGACCACGACTTGCTTGCCCAGCTGGGCCAGCGTCCGGCCCTGCCGGAGCATGCCATCCAGTGTCATGTCGGTCACCTCCAAGGACACGGGACCTGCTACCAGTTGCAGGATTTCGGCGCGCACATCCTCAAACCGGCGTCCCGTCTTGGCAACTAGCGTCGGATTGGTCGTCACGCCGTCAAGAATGCCCCACGCCAGCGCCTTGCGGATCTCGTCGATGTCTGCGGTGTCTACGAAAAACTTCATGTTGTCGCCTCGATTGCAGTGCCGGTTGTAGCTCGTTGTTTGTTTGTCTCACGTCGCCTGTCGCTGCTTACCTGTCCAGATTGCTCGGCCGGCTGCGCCGTTGTGTCTCAGGCGCCTACTCGTTGCCGCACGGGTCCTCAAAGTTGCCGGGCCCGCCAGACGCAAGCCCCCATCGCCGCATCGCCCTGCGGCGGCGCCCTAGCCGCTTTTGACCACCCACGCGGCGACAGCTGCCACCGCGATCAGGGCTGCCGCGATGGCCGGGACCAACCACTTGGGCCTGCCTGCGCCTGTTTTGGCTCTGGATCCAACGCCGGTGGCGCCGCTGGTGCGCGACACATCGGCTGGCTCCAGTCGATCGGCAAGCCCGAGTCCGTCTGCACCATTGGCCAACTCGTCGAGCAGCAGCGTGTCCAGCTGATCCAGCAATTTGCCAACTTCAAATCGCGACTTGGACTTGGCGCGCAGGTCGTCTGGACTGAGCGGCACTTGGCCAAGCGTCAAGTCCAATGCGCCAACGCGGGCGATCTCGTTCATCTCATGCTGCAGGATCGTCAGCACATCGACGGTGGCCGTATCGGTCGCCACATCAGCCAATTCGCGCACGAACGTCGCCAAGTCGGCGCTTGTGGCGCGCATGCCCTTGCCAGCCAAGTAGTTGCCCAGCTCTTGCTCGACCTCGCGGCACGACTGGAACCGGCGCTTGATGTTCTTGGCCATCATCCGCTGCAGCACTTTGTCGAGATCCTCGTCGGCGTCACTGCGCAACGAGGACACTTTGGGCACATCGCCTTTTCGCACCAATTCAACGATTTCGAGATCGTTTGCCGCAGCGAACAGGCGGCGGCCGCACAGCATCTCCCACAAGATGATGCCGACTGCGTAGATATCGGCGCGGGCGTCTGGCTGCTTGCCCGCCACTGTCTCTGGGCTCAGATAGGCAAATTTACCTTTGACGACGTCTACTTCTGACACGGCCACGTTGCTCTTGGCCTTGGCCAGCCCAAAATCGGTGACTTTGACCTCGCCTTGCCGCGACAGCAAGATGTTAGGCGGCGAGACGTCGCGGTGCACGATACCCAGCGGATGCCCTTGAGCGTCGGCCTTCTCATGGGCGTAGGCCAGCCCTTTGGCAATTTCCATCGCCACAAAACAGGCCACGCTGACTGGATAGGGCCGCACCAGATCGATGGCGCGCTGCATCGCCCGCCGCAGGTTCATGCCGTCGACCAACTCCATCGCCATAAAGTAGGTGCCGCCAACTTGGCCCAGATCGAGGATTTGCACGATGTTGGCGTGGTTGAGCTGCATCGACAGCCGGGCTTCGTCCAAAAACATCGAGACGAACTTGGCGTCCTGCGTCAGGTTGGGCAGGATGCGCTTGATCGCCACCGTTTTCTCAAAACCGTCGAGCGAAACGGCTACGCCCTTGTAGATCTCCGCCATGCCGCCGGCATCAATTTTCTCGATAATGCGGTAGCGTTGATGGACAGAAGCCATAGTCGAAGCGGCTCATGGGGCGCAACAGCTTGCCCGTGCGGCGAGTATGGCCGACGACTGGGCGTTTGCAAAGCCCACTGCACGCCTGCTCAGCCGCGCTGGGCCTCGCGGGCGTGGACAATCGCAAAGCGTTGATCCACCATCTCGCGCTCAAGCAGTTGCAGCGGCAGTACATGCGGAAAGTTCTCTTATTTTACGCGATTTTCGGAGTCAGCTGGGCGATCGCTTCGCCGGTGCAGGCCCAAGGCGATCCGCTGGCGCACAGCGACCGCACCGCCAGCTTGTACCGTGACGTACTGCGCGTCGGGCCGGGCGGGCGTCCGCTGCTGCCTCTTTCGGTGCTCGGCAAGCAAGAGCGCCTGGAAATTTCGGCGGGCTCAGGCCTGCGCATTCTCGGTACCGGCGATGGGCAAGTCGATGTTCGTCTGCCAGCCGACCGCGCGATTGAAATTGTCAGCACCAGCCCAGCTGTCGGCGTTTTTCACTTTTTCGTGGTGCTGGCAACCGCGCCGTCGTGGGATTTCGACACCCTGCGCGCCGAAAAAGCCAAGTGGAAGGAGCGCGCAGTGCCGACACGGACCCTAGGCACTGGCACCACGTACAGCCTCGCTGGCCGCCTGTTCGATACCCGCAAGACGGTGGTGTGCCTGGAGACCAGCTTTGCCACCGACCGTTTGGCCAGAGAGGCGGCGGCCCGACTCGGCCAAAGCCACGGGGTCGAGTTGGGCGTGCACACCACGATCGACACCCCGCCTTCGGCCGAGCTGGTGGCCAAGGACAAGGCGGGATCCGCGCTAGAAATTCACGCCAAAGACGTGCTGTGGTTCGAAGCGCTGCGCCCTTCAGGCAAGCCGGCGGCCCTCAAGGTCGTGGGCTCGCGCAAGGGCAGCCGGACAGAGTTGGAATTGCCCGGCCGCGTGTACGTCATCGCCGGTCAGGACGGGCTTGAAGTGGTCAATGAGGCCGAAATCGAGCGAATTCTCGAAGGAATCGTGGCTTCCGAGATCTTTCACTCGGCGCCCGATGCGGCGCTGCGTGCCCAGGCCGTGGCCGCCCGCACCGACTTGCTGGCCAAAGTCGGCACGCGCCACGTCACTGATCCGTTTGCGATTTGCTCCGAGACCCACTGTCAGGCCTTTCGCGGCCTCGAAAACGTCAACGCCCGCATTGCCCAAGCCGTTGCCGACACCCGCGGTCAAGTGCTGGTCGATGGCGATGGCCGGTTGGTCGACGCCTACTACCATGCCGCTTCTGGCGGACACACCGAAAACAACGAGAATGCTTGGCCGGGCCGACCCCAGCCGGCGCTGCGCGGTCAGGCCGATTGGACCGTTTCTCGGGCCCAGCCTGCGCCCGACCTGACCCAAGATGCAGCGGTTGAAGCGTTGCTGGCTGGCAAGGACCAGTCGTGGGCGGCGGCCAGTGGCCTCAACGCTGAGGCGTGCCGCTGGCGTCTGGAGCGGTCGGCGGGCGAGTTGTCCGAACAGCTCAAGCGCTTTGCGGTCACCGGCCCGGTCAAGAGCCTGGCCATCTTGCGCCGCGGCGTCTCCGGGCGGGCGACCGTGTTGCGGATCGACTTGGCGGATGACACTACCAAGATCATTGAGGGTGAGTTGCGCATCCGCGACGCGCTGGGCGGTTCACACGGAGCCAAGGGCCTGCGCAGCTCATTGGTGGTCATCCGGCCTGGGCCGGCTGGCAAAGACGGCATACCGGACAAGTGGAGCTTTGTCGGCGCCGGCTTCGGGCATGGTGTGGGCATGGACCAGACCGGCACGGTGGCGCGGGCCAAGGCCGGGCAGACGTTTGCTGCCATCTTGCTGCACTACTACGCTGGCGCCAAGCTGGAAAAGTTGTACTGATGTCAGGCAATTCGTTTGGCGTCGCCCTGCAAGTCGTCACATTTGGCGAATCGCACGGCCCAGCAGTGGGCTGTGTTGTGCACGGTTGCCCGGCCGGTGTGCCCTTGACGCTGCAGCACGTGCAAGCGTGGCTGGATCGCCGCCGCCCGGGCCAAACCCGGCTGCAGTCCCAGCGTCGTGAGCCAGACACCGCCCAAATCCTGTCGGGCGTGTACCAAGGCAAGACACTGGGCACGCCGATCGCGATTGTGGTCGCCAACGCCGATGCGCAGTCCAAAGACTATGCCCAGTTGGTCGATGCCTACCGACCCGGGCACGCCGATGCGGCTTGGGCGGTGCGGTTTGGTCACCGCGATCCGCGCGGTGGCGGCCGATCGGGCGCCCGCGAAACGGTGGGCCGGGTAGCGGCCGGTGCAGTTGCGCAGGCGATTGTCGATGCTTGGTCCGATGCTGCCCGCCGGCCGCGCGTGCGCGCCGTAGCGTGGAGCCAAGCCATTGGCGGTGTCCACGCTGCCGGACCTCAGCCGAGCGCGATCGGTCTGACCCCGCAGCTCGCAGGCGAATTTGACTCCGCTACCTGCACCCAAGCCGACATCGATCACAGCCCCGTGCGCTGCCCAGACCCGGTGGCCAGCGCCGCGATGGTCGGTGCCATTGAGGCCGCCCGCCTGCGCCGCGATAGCTTGGGCGGCATCGTACGCTGCGCGGTTTTTGGATTGCCGCCCGGGCTGGGCGAACCCACGTTTGACAAGTTGCCGGCCCTGCTCGGCCACGCCCTGTTGTCACTGCCCGCGTGCCGAGGCGTTCAGTTTGGCACCGGCTTTGCGGCCGCCGATCTGACGGGCAGCGCCCACAACGACGCCTTCACCGGCGGTCTGGACCCGTTGGCAACGCTGACCAACCACCACGGCGGTACGCTGGGTGGCATCACCACCGGGATGCCGCTGGTGTTTGATGCCGCATTCAAGCCGCCCGCTACCATTCCCCAGCCGGTGCAGGGTTTGGACAGTCAGGGAACCGTCCGCACACTCACGGTCCTGGGCCGCCACGACCCGTGCGTGGTGCCGCGCGCCGTGCCGATTGTCGAGGCTGCGGTGCTGCTGTGTGTGGCCGACTTGCTGCTGCGCGGCCCGCTGTGGCGCGGGCCCGATGTTGCATGACGCGGCCCCCAATTCCCCACAGAAATCTCCCGCGGGGGATCGCGGCGGCTGGCGACCCTTTGCACCGGCCCGCAAACCGGGCATCCTGCCGCGGCTTCCGCTCCGACAGCGCCTGAGGTTGCATGCCGCCCGTCTCCGTTTCCTTGCAGGGCAAGATCGCCCTGGTTACCGGTGCCAATACCGGCATCGGCTTGGTCACTGCCCGTGAGCTGGCCCGCGCCGGCGCCAAGGTCTGGGTTGGGTGCCGGTCGGCCCAAAAAGCCGAAGCGGCCATGGCGGCCATGCGTACCCAGGTGCCGGACGCGCAGTTGGTGTTTCTGCCTCTGGACTTGGGCAGCCTCGCCAATGTCCGCCAAGCGGCTCAGACGGTGCTGGCCAGTGGCGACAAGCTCGACCTGCTGATCAACAACGCCGGGCTCGCCGGCAGCCAAGGCACGACCCAGGACGGGTTCGAAGTGCAGTTTGGCACCAATCACCTGGGCCCTTATCTGCTTACCCGCCTGCTGCTCGATCAAGTCGTGGCGGCCTCGCCGGCGCGCATCGTCAACGTCTCGAGCCAGGGTCACTACCGCGCCAAGGGCATCCCGTTTGACAAGCTGCAGGCCAAGACGCGCACGACCGCTGGTTTTGATGAGTACTGCGACAGCAAGCTGGCCAACGTGCTGTTCACCCAATCGCTGGCCAAGCGCCTGGTCGGCACGGGGGTCACGACCTATGCGCTGCATCCGGGTGTGGTCGCCTCTGATGTCTGGCGACGGGTTCCGCAGCCATTTCGCTGGATCATCATGCAGTTCATGATCACGGTTGACGAGGGTGCGCTGACCACGCTTTACTGCGCGACCGCGCCAGCCTTGGCCAACGAGACCGGCATGTACTACGACAAGTGCCAGCAGAAAAAGGCGTCGCGTCTGGCCCGCGACGAGGCCCTTGCTGAAGAGTTGTGGCAAAAAAGCGCGGCGTGGGTCGGCTTGCCCGCCTGATGACACGGCGCCAATGGGTTGCTCTGGCGCTGCTGGCGGCGCTGGGTGGGCTGAGCCAGTGCGCGCGGTTGACCACGCAGACTACCCTGCGGGCGCAAGTGCTCGAGCAACCGCGCAAGCGCGAAGTGCCGGTCGGCCAGCGCGCGGCAGTTCAGGGGCAACGGGTCGGCAACCTCTTGCATGCTCAAGTGTTTACCGAGCAACGCTGCGCCGACGAGCTGCGGCAGCACGCCCGTGGATTTGCACGCACGGTCACCCAGGCGCAAGGACAGTCGCTGCTGGCGCAATGGCTGTATGGCGGGGCACTGACTGTGTTGGGCGGCATTGGGCTAGGCTGGACGGCGACCCACCCGGCCCTGCCGGACGAGGCGCCCGCCGCGCAGTCGTCGCGCTATACCACGACAGGGGCGATTGCCCTGATTGGCGTGGCGTTTCTCGCAGGCTCAGTGTGGCAGACCGCCAGTTTGGGAATCAGCGAACGCGATCTGGGCGTCCAAGAGCTGGTCAAGCAGCAACGTGAGCACGGCTGTGGCCGGGTGCCGCGGCCCAAGGAGCCTTTGCGCCTGACGCTGTGCGATGGCAAACAACTGGAGACCATCGCCGACGATCAGGGCCACGCCAGCTTTGCCCTGCCCGACGACATGGAGGCGCGGATTGCGAGTGAAGGCTCTGATCGCGCGATTCTCGAAGCTAGGACGGACGTGCGCGGTCAGACCGTGCTGCACTTGGCCGCGACCGCGACGGCGACGACTAATTGACGTGGTCGGAGCCGACGGCCAGGCACTTGCCGACGACAACCGAGGCAGGCCGCACTACTTCATCGCCCAACAAGGCCCCGGCCGCAACGCTATGGACCACCACGTTGTCTTGACCTGGATCGAGCACATTGAGGGTCGTGACGGCCTGGTGGCGGTTGGGGTCAAATGCCTCACCGACACCGTCAAACCGCTTCAGGCCCATCGCCGACAGCGACTGCTCAAATTGGCCGTGGATCATCTGGACCCCTTCGACAAACGATGGCCCTACAGGCGCGCCGCCTTTGACACTGGCTAGCGACTTGTCCAAGGTATCCAAAACGCCAAGCAAGCCTGAGACAGCCTTGAGCAATTCGCGCTTGAGCGCCCGATCCTGCTCGCGGGTCAGCCGATCCTTGGCGGCGGCAAACTCCTGGCGGGCCTTGTCGAATTGTTGCGCATAATAGCGGGTCTGCTCGCCCAGCTCGGCCGCGCGCTTTTCCAGGTCCTCGCGGCCCTTGCGCAAGTCAGCCAGCTCGCGCCGCTGTGTCGCGATTTCTGCCTGCAGGCTTTCGAGCGTCGGCGCTGGTTCGGCTGCCACGACCTGCGCGTCGTCACCGTCGCCCTGCGCCGCCTGGGCCGAGTCAGCCGTGTCCTCTTCGACCTCGGCATCGCGCGTTGCTTCCAGATCGTCTTGAAGTTCGGTCTGGTCGTTTGCCGCTGCGTTCATCGCCCTCTCCTGCCGGGTTGGCGCCATCGAACTTGGCGCACTTGGACAAACGGCCGGGCCACCGTGCTGCCACGGCGACACCGGCCGTTGCCGGATTGCTATGCGAAACGCCTAGTTGGCGTCCTTGACCGACTCCGTGATCGCGCACTCCGTGGTCAGCAGCATGGTCGCGACCGAAGCCGCGTTCTGCAGCGCCACGCGCACCACCTTGGTCGGGTCCAGCACGCCGGCAACCACGAGGTCACCGTAGGTGCCGTTGCTGGCGTCGTAGCCGTAGTTGCCGCCGTGGCTGCGGACGATCTCGACGATGACCGAGCCTTCCTCACCGGCATTGGCGGCGATCTGACGCAACGGCTCTTCGCAAGCGCGGCGCAGGACCTTGACGCCGTGATCCCGCTCGTCACCGAACTTGAGGGCATCGAGGGCACTGGTCGCGCGCATCAGCGCTACGCCGCCACCGGCGACGACGCCTTCGGCCACTGCCGCCCGCACCGCGTGCAGGGCGTCCTCGACGCGGGCCTTCTTCTCTTTCATCTCCATCTCGGTCGCGGCACCCATCTTGATGACGGCCACGCCGGCTGCCAGGCGCGCCAGTCGCTCTTCGAGCTTCTCGCGATCCCAGTCCGACTTGGTCAGCTCAATTTCCTTGCGGATCTGCGCAATCCGCGCGGTCACGTCGCCCTTGGTGCCAGCGCCGCCGACGATGATGGTCTTGTCCTTGGTGACCTTGATCGACTTGGCCCGGCCCAGCTGCTTGAGCTTGACCAGTTCGAGCTTCTCGCCGATTTCCTCAGACAGAACTTGGGTGTTGCACAGCACCGCGATGTCCTGAAGCATCGCCTTGCGGCGATCGCCAAAGCCAGGGGCCTTGACCGCGCAGACCTGCAGTTGGCCGCGCAGCTTGTTGTAGACCAAGCCGGTCAGCGCCTCGCCTTCGACTTCTTCGGCGATGATGACCAAGGGCGCATTGGCCTGCTTGAGCTGCTCGAGCAGCGGAATCAGGTCGCGCAGACTGCCGATCTTCTTCTCGTGGATCAGGATGTACGGGTTCTGCAGATCGACTTCCATGCGGTCGCCATCGGTCACGAAGTACGGCGAAATGTAGCCGCGGTCGAACTGCATGCCCTCGACGGTCTCCAGCGTAGTCTCAAAGCCCTTGCCTTCTTCGACGGTGATGACGCCGTCTTTGCCGACCTTCTCCATCGCTTCGGCCAAGATGGCGCCGATCGACTCGTCGCCGTTGGCCGAGATGACCGCGACGCGCTCGATCTCGCGGTTGCCTTCGACTTCGCGGCTGATGCGGTGCAGTTCTTCGGTGATTGCCACGACGCCGGCCTCGATGCCGCGCTTGATCGGCATCGGGTTGATCCCCGCGGCGACCAGCTTGGAGCCTTCCAAAATGATCGACTGCGCGAGTACGGTCGCAGTGGTGGTGCCATCGCCGGCCTGATCGTTGGTCTTGGACGCCGCTTCTTTGACCATCTGGGCGCCCAGATTGGCAAAGTGCTCCTCGAGCTCAATCTCTTTGGCGACCGTGACGCCATCTTTGGTTATCAGTGGTGAGCCGAACGAGCGATCGATGACGACGTTGCGGCCCTTGGGACCCAGCGTGACCTTGACCGTGTTGGCCAGCATGTTGACGCCGTCGAGGATGGCGTTGCGGGCCTCGATGCTGTAAAAAATTGTTTTTGCGGACATGGTGTTGTTCTCCGTGTGTGGGCTAGTTGCGCGGCGGCTTTGGCCGTGGGTTAGTCAGTGATGACTGCCAACAGCTCGGACTCCTTGAGGATCAAGAATTCTTCACCGTCGTACTTGATCTCGTTGCCGCCCCACTTGGCCAGCAGCACCTTGTCGCCGATCTTGACCGACGGGGCCCGCTGGGTGCCATCTTTGAGGATCTTGCCCTTGCCGATGGCCTTGACGAAGCCGTAGACCTGCTTCTCTTGGGCAGCCGAAGGCAAAAACAGGCCGCCGGAAGTCTTCTCTTCGGCGTCGGCGCGCTGAACCAGGATATTGTCATACAGTGGGCGAATGCTCATCAGCGATCTCCTCGGCCGCTCGGGCCGCAATGTCAAAGTCAGGTGCGGGGCTCGGCCGCCCACGCTGGCAACAAGCTGCAGCGGGCGCACGGACGGGCAGTGGTGGAGCCCAGAAAGGTGCAAGCCCAGAATCAGAAACAAAACCTCAGTGGTGAAGTGTTGTCGCGCCGGTCACGCCTTGCAGTCCGTGACCAACGACCGGGGCAACGATAGGACGGTCTGCGGCCCCGTCAAGGCTCGCCCGCTACCAGCCCGGCTCAGCTGCGTCGCAGTACAGTCCAACCAGATGCCCGACCACGTTGCGCACTTCGCGAAACCGCCACGCTGGTGGCTCCTGCCAGACATCTGCGGCCACGTGGCCCAGCGTGGCTGCAATAGCCGTTGGCAGCGCGTCGCTGCAGCCACTGAGGACCTTGACAGCGATGCCCATCTGGCGATCGGGCAGCGCCATGCAGAACAGGCCCTGCGCGCCAATCTTGGCCGCCATCGGCACCTGACAGAGGCGGACCACCGATTCGTCGAGGCGCTCTGTGCCGGAGGTCAGATCGGGGTGGCGTGCCATGGCCCGCCCGACGGGACCCAGCCGATCGCCCGGCAGATGGCCACCCATGGCCGTTGCCAACGCCGCCCACGCTTGGGCGATCGCCGATAGTGGCAGGCAAAACGTCGGCACGCCGCACCCGTCGATGCCGAGTCGCGATGTCACGCCGGTCCAACCCGTTACCTGGCGCAAAATCGCTTGCTGCAGCGGGTGTTCGGGTGGCCGGTAGTCCATTGGCCAGCCATGCCGGGCCGCTACCGCGACCATGAACGCGTGCTTGCCCGAGCAATTGTTGTGAATCGCCGAAAATTGTT
>CANMNA010000057.1 GCA_947499075.1 Myxococcales bacterium | reverse complement strand
AACCTGCACAACTTGAACCGCTTGCCCGACCACCGCGGCCAAGTGCGCGACGTCGTCAGCCAACACGAGATCGACACGATCTGGGCCCAAGTCGCCGACCCTGTCCGTTATTTCTACTACTGCTTTGCCTGCTGCCGGTTTGGCAATTGTATCTACGATGCTGAACTGCTTGCGCGCAAGTTTCCGGAAATGATGGTCTAGCGGCCAGCCCCGCGCAGGCGGGGCTTTGTAGATGTAGCCCGCGGCTTCAGCCGCAGGGAGAAAGATCAACCTACGACTTTAACCGACCGGCATGATTTCATCTATTGCCGGGCGAGCACGGAGGCCCGCCCCTACCCGGACATGGGAAAATGGCCCGATTTCACAAGGAATCCGACTATGACGGCTCCGCCAGCAGCACCTTCAGCTCCGCAGGTCGCAGCACGTAGCGCTCCCGGCAGTAATCGCACACCAACTCCAGCGGCGCGCTGCCGTGCGCCAGTTCGGCGATATCGCGCGCCGGCAAGCTCGATAGCATCGAGACCATGCGATCGCGGCTACACCGGCACACAAACGCCACCGGTTCGCGGGCAACCTGATCCCACACAAAGCCGCGCAACAGCGCGTGGGCCCACACCCGGGCATCGGGATCGGCCTCGGTCATGCCGTCGTGCAGGGGCGGCAGCGCCGCCACATTGTCGGCAATTTGGCGCATGTCGTCGCGGCTGCCCTCCGGCATCATCTGCAGCAAGTAGCCGTAGGCGTGGGCCACTGCGCCATCGGCATCGACGACCACGTCGCTGGTCAGAATCGACAGAATCTGCTCGCTCTCCAGCAGGTAGGCCATTAGGAATTCATCGACCGTGGTGCCATCGAGCGCGACTTGGCTGTTGTAGCTGCGACCGTCGCCCGAGGTCCGCGACACCTGCAGCGTGCCTTCGCCCACCAGAAAACCAAACGCGCGCAGCTCTTCTTGCGGATGCGACACATACGCGCGGACGCCGCCCGCCTGCCAGGCGTCGATGCTGATGGCGCCGACCGGCCCCTGATGGTTCAAGTTGAGCTGCAGCCGATCTTCGGGGTTCAGTGTCGAGCGCAACAGCAGCGTGCCGGTGATCAGCTGCCCCAGCAACAGCGTCACGTCCGGCGAACATCCGATGCGCTGGGCTGCCTCTTGCACCGTCTGGGTCGCGCGCACCACCAACAGCCGCGCTTGGCCGGCCCGCAGCAGGCCCCGCCACAGCGTGTCGGCGATGATCGGCGGCACGGGGTCGAGCAGCGCCGTGGGCGCGGCCATCCGCTGCAGGTGGCGCTCGTGCAGGCGGCGGGCGGCCTCGGCGGGCGGCAAGCGCTGGCGATCAAACCGATCGTCGGCCATCAGCCCTCGGCTTCGGAGGTGACGCGCAGGACTTCGTCAAAGCTGGTCAGGCCCAGCGCCATCTTCTTGATCGCGGCCTCGCGCAGGGTGGTCATGCCGTCTTCAATGGCCTGGCGCATCAGCCGACCCGAGTCGGCTTTGTCGGCGATCAGCCGCCGCAGCTTGTCGCTGACCGGCATGACTTCGTAGACGCCGGTCCGGCCTTTTAAGCCCGTGTCGCGGCACAGTGAGCAACCGCTGCCCTGCCACACCGGAAACCGCTCGCCCTGCACCTCCAGACCCAAGGCGGTGGTCTGCTCCGGCTGCAGGTCGGTCTCACGCCGGCAATTGAGGCACACGTTGCGCAGCAGGCGCTGGCCGACCACGCCCAGCAGCGTCGCCGCCAGCAAATAGGGCTGCACGCCCAGATCGTACAGCCGCGCCACCGTCGAAGGCGCATCGTTGGTGTGCACCGTCGACAGCACCAAGTGGCCGGTCATCGCGGCTTGAATGGCGTTTTGGGCGGTCTCCGGATCGCGGATCTCACCCACCATGATTACATCGGGATCCTGACGCAGCAGCGTGCGCAGCGCGCCGGCAAAAGTCAGCCCGACCTTGGGGTGCACCGCCGTCTGGTTGAACTCTTCGATGACCATCTCGATCGGATCTTCAATGGTGGTGATGTTCACGCTCGGGTTGGCGATCGCCCGCAGGCACGAGTACAGGGTCGTCGTTTTGCCAGAGCCGGTCGGCCCGCACACCAGGACCATGCCGTGCGGGCGTCGGATCAGCTTTTGCAAAATCTCCAAATCTCGGCTGAACATGCCTAAACCACTGAGATCTTGCAGCAGGATCTGCGGGTCAAAAATGCGCATCACGCATTTTTCGCCAAAAGCGGTCGGCATGGTCGAGATGCGCATCTCCACTTCGCGCACCCCAGTGGGTGTGGTGTGCGAGATCTTGATCCGGCCATCCTGCGGCCGGCGCTTTTCGGCGATGTCCAATCGGCCTAGGGTCTTGATCCGCGACACCACCGCGTTGTGGACCACCCGCGGCAAGGTGTGCACCGTGTGCAGCACGCCATCGATGCGCAGCCGGGTCTGGGCGTCCTCGCGCTTGGGCTCCAGGTGAATGTCCGACGCGCCCTGATCCAGGGCGTGCTGCAGCAAGAAATCGACCGCGCGGATCACATTGCGATCGTCGCCCTCGACCTCTTTGCCGGCCTGGCCAATTTTGACCAGCTGCTCCAGATTGCCGATGTCCAAGCTCGGATCGCCCAAGTCGGCCGCGGCGTTGCGCACGGTGGCGCGAAAGCCGAACACTTCGTCCAGCACCCGCAAGATGTCCGAGCGCAACGACAGCACCAGATCGATGCCGCCGCCGTCGCGGCTTTCCAGGGTGTCCAACGCCGTGGTCACAAAGGGACTATCGGTCGCCACCACCAGCCGGCCGTTGGCACGGCCCAGCGGCAGCAGGCAATTGCGCTTGGCGTAGCTCTTGGCCACCACCGTGGTCACCCAGCGGGCGTCGATCTTGAGCGGATCGATGCGCACAAACCGCAGCCCGGCGGCCTTGGCCAGCGCTTGCTGAATGCGCTCTTCGCTCAGCGTGCCGGCCGACGACGCCATCTGAAAACTGGCGATCACTTCGGCGGCGCTGCACGGCACCGCCTCTTCGCCTTGCTCGACGGTGCGCTGGCGATCGAGCACGAGCTTACGCCGATCGGCCAAGCGCTGGACTTCGGGCAGCTGCTCGGCCGTTAGCAGCGCCTGATTTTCCAGCACGCCGCACAGCGTGGCGGCATCGAGGCCACCTGGCCATCCGGCGCCCGAACGCTGCGCGTCCTTGCCCTGTTCCAGGCGTATGGGCTCACTCGGTCGCAGATCGTCAGTCGCCATCAGCTACCCAAAAGCGTCTTCTTCGCGGTCGGCATCACCGGCTTGCGCGTCGAAGTCGTACAGGTTGCGATCGAGCAAGAACCGCGGCTTGATGCTCTGCATCGCGCCCAAGGCCGAGGGCAGCGCACCGGGATAGCGCTGGTCGAGCTCGGCCAGCAGGCCATTCATTTGGGCGCGCTTCAGATCGGGCTGTCGGCTGCACAGGTTGCAGGGAATCAGCGGATATTTCTGGATTTCTGCCCACTTGACCAGCATGGCTTCGGGCACATAGGCCAGCGGCCGAATCACCGTGTTGTAGCCATCGTCGGCGCGCAGCTTGGCCGGCATGGCCTTGAGCTGCCCGCAAAAAAACAGGTTGAGCAGTAGGGTGGCGACCATGTCATCGCGGTGGTGCCCCAGCGCCACCTTGTTGCATCCCAGCCGCTTGGCCGTATCGTACAAGACGCCACGCCGCAACCGCGAGCACAGCGAACAGGTTGTCTTGCCCGGCTGCAGCTTCTCCAGCACGATGTCGTAGGTGTGGTAGTGCACGATTTCGTACGGAGAACCACAGTTTTTGAGGAACCCTTCGAGCGTATCGAGCGGAAACCCCGGGTGGCCTTGATCGAGGTGGACCGCCACGATCTCGAACTTGAGCGGCGAGTGCTTCTGGGCCCGCTGCATAAAGTGCAGCAACCCGTAGCTGTCTTTGCCGCCGGACATGCAGACCATGACCTTGTCGCCGGCCTGGACCAGCCCAAAGTCCTTGCTGGCCTTGGTGAACAGGTGCGAGATCCGGCGCTCGAGGGTGTGCGGGTCTTGCGGCACCAGCGGCCGGGCCGGAATCTTGATCGCGTCAGGACCAGCGGCGGGCAGGCCAAAGCCTTCGTCGGCCTCGGGGTCGTCGTCTAGGTCCGTGGGTGGGATGACACGCATGCTGCGCGGCAGCGACACCAAGTGTGCCGGTCGAATCCCGGCATTGACGTCTTTGGCGGGCGCGGCGGGGACAGGGGCAGGGGCAGTCACACGACCTCAGCGCGATCCCGCACGGGATGCGCGGTCAGCGCATCGTAGCACTGTCTTTGTGCAAAGCGCAGGGTCTGGGTGCACAGCCGACGGTGCTCGGTTGCCCGGCGATTAGCCCTCTTTCTTCTTGCCTTTTTTCTCGGCGGCTGGCTCGGCGGCGGGCTTGTCGCCGCCGTCGTCGGCTGGGGCATCGCCCGCGGCCGGGGCCTCCGCGGCGGGGGCGGCTTCTGCGGCAGGTTCCGCAGCGGCGACCGGCTTGGCTTCGGCGGCCTTGGGCGCCGGCGCTGGGGCTGCCGGAGCAGATGCGGCCGCGCTGAGGCGCACCACGATGTTTTGCGGCCGAGAGACCGATTTCTCGACGTCGGCCACGATCTTGGCCACGGTCGCACCGTCGTAGCTGGTGGACTTGGCGATGCCGGCGCGGTCAAAGACCTCGTTGATCATGGTGCGGGCGGTCGCGTAGTCAAACCGCGATTCAAAGGCGGCGACCAACTGGTCATGGGAAAGCGAAGCGGCCATGCGGTTCCTCCAAAATGAGTGGCACAGGTACAGGTAAGGCGAGTTGGATTCAGGCGACGGAGTCCGTCGCGCCTGAAAGAAGGTGCTGCGCGGCAAGGCAATTGCGGCGCAGGTTGCCGATCCGGCAGGCACACGGCGGCCAAGCGTAGCAGCACAACCAAAAAGCGCAACCTTGTGGGCGGACGAGAGTGTGATCGGAACCGGTGGTCGCCCGCTCAGCGATGGTGGACCCGCCACTGAAGTGGCGGGTCACAATCAGGCGATCCACTACTTTGGATCGCACTCGGCGAACGAAGCAACCGCCATCGCCCGCGCGCTCCGCAGCGATCGGGCTGTGGTTGACATCGCGCTTCCCGACCCAGCCGATTTGCCGTAACCTGTGGAGCGGATCCGTCTGCTGACGGCGCCCAACCGCTTGTGCGGGAGGACCCTATGCGCGACAACACCTTGGCTACGGTGCGAGTAAATCGTGTGATCATCGCGCTTTGCGTGTTGTTCACCTTTGCGCTGCAGGCCTGTGCGGACCAGTACCAGCAGGGCGCGCTGGTGATCGGCGATGCCAAGGGCAAGGGCGACGGCGGCACCGTTTTTAAGAAAGATGGTGCCCCGGCTACGTCTGCCGACGGCCATCCGATCGAAGAAGAGCCCGACGCCGGCGAGCAGAGCGATGTCGCCCTCAAGCGCGAGATCGTGCTGATGCTCAACACCGCGCTGCCGCAGGTGATTGGGCCGTCGGGGCAGCTGCCGATCTACGCCAAGGTCATCGACTACACCCACGGCGTGCCAGCCGATGGGGTGCCGATCCTGTGGGAGATCACCGAAAACGTCGGCCTGGACGGCAACCCGGGTCAGGGCGCGCTGGACTCACAAAACACGTTTACTGATGCCAAAGGTTTGACCGGTAACGTATTTGCCGCCAACAAGAGTCCTGCTGTGGAGTACAAGGTCCGCGTGTCCTGTGAGGCCGCAGACCCCGTCGAATTTGTTGTCTCGGTGACCGACAACCCCAAAGGCGGCATCAAGGTCAAGATGCTGTACGACAACCAGGTCGTGCTGGGGCAAGTCACAGTGCGCGTGATGCCCGCGCCGTTTGCCTGCGCGGCGTTTCAGCCCGTCTACCCCAACCCCAACTTCATCGCCAGCAAGACCACGACGTTGGAAGACACGCCCGCATTTGCGCCGCTGCCGGCCGACAAGAAGTACGGCATCTACGTGGTCGCCAAAGACGTCGACAACCACCTGGCCGCCGCCGGATGTGCCGACGCCGTGCTGGTCATCGACAAGCAGGTCACCGAAGTTACGGTGTCAATTGGGACTTTGCCGCTGCTGGCCTCGGGTCCCTACGACATGATCAACCACTTCGACTTCACCGGGGCTATCCCCGGGCAGTTGGGGCAGATCCTCGATACCGCGGTGCAAATCTTCTATGATCCCGGGGCTTTTATCTTGGCCCAGATCAAGAACTTGGTCAAGCAAGTGCTGCCGGGGATTCTCATCGACGCGGCGTTCTCGCTGTTTGAAAATGCGCTGGCCAAGGTCGTCAGCGATTGGTTGCTCAACAAGAGCCCGCCGTGGCTACAGTCGTTCTTTCAAATGGGCCAAGATGTGCTGCAGATCGTCAAGAAACTCGAGATGCTGGGTGTTCTCAAGATCTTCAAGGTCTCCAACGACTTTTTCGTCAAAGGCGAGATCAACTTCACCGGGCTGAACCTGTACTGGAAGCTGGGATGCGACAAGAAGGATCCCAAGTACGCCGAGTGCGGCAAGTTCACGCTAGACGCTGCCAAAGGTGTCGGCGACCCCAATTTCCCGCTGGATTTCTTTGCCGGGACGCTGACCGGCTCGATCTCGCAGCAAAAGAAGCTCACGATCGACAGTTCGACCATCAAGCTCAACTACGGCAAGCTGATCCTGTACGTGTTGACCCAAGTCGTGCTCAAGAAAATCACCGGCGAGTCGACGTTTATTGGCGCCATGGAAAAACTGGTCAACTGCGACGGCATCGCCAAGGGCATCGGCGGCTCGATCCTGGGCAAGCTCGGGCTGTCTCAGAGCACGGTCAAGGGCTTTTGCAGCAGCACGCTGGGCTTGATCGTGCTGCCGTTAGAGCAGTTGATCGGCGGCTTGGCCTTGGACAGCAAGCTGTCGCTCAACGGTCAGTGCACCATGGTCGACACCAACGATGACCTCAAGGTCGACAAGCTCATCGACGGCGTGTGGGTCGGCAACATCGTGCTCGAGGGCGCGGCCGGCAAGCCATTCAAGGGCGACTTCATGGCCACGCGCCAGCCGGGGTTCTGATCGTGCTGCATCGACTCGGTGTGCCCTGCGGGACTGTCCTGCTGCTGCTGGCCACGGCCTGTGGCGTGACCCCGCTGGAGCGCCTCGAGGGCGATCCGGCCAATGTTGCGCCGTGGACCGAGCCGACAGCGCGGCGCACGCATCCGGCGGTCGATGGCTGCCAGCGCTTTGTGCTCGCCGTCCAGCATGGCGATCCCAGTGCGATGTGGAACCAGCTGTCAGCCGAGACGCAGCGGGCGCTAAACCAGCGCGGCAAGCCCGCTGGGCTGCGCGGCATTGAGCTGCTGCAGTGGCGCAAGTGGCCCCGTGGCAGCAGCGTGGCCGACGGTGTGGCGTTTGACCCGTTGCAGCTGTTTGCGCTGGCCGATATCGCCACGCTGCAGCTGGTGGCCACGCCCGCTGACGACACCGTGGTGGCCCAAAACCTCGAATTGACCAATGCCGCGCGCCACAAGCGCATGGTCACGATGCGGTTTGAAGACTACGCGTGGCGCATCCACAACCCGGCGCTTGCGATGTAGTCCATCTGGACCTGAGAACACCTGATGCATGTGATGTCGCCCCTGCCCGCCCGCTTGGCGGAACCGCTTGCCGTGACCGCAGCCGATGCGCTGCTGGTGCGCCGCGTGTTCATCGAGACCATGGGCTGCCAGATGAACGTGTACGACACCGAGCGCATGGTCGAAGCTTTGGGCGGCGCCGGCTATGTGCCCACCGATCGCGTCGAGCTGGCTGATCTGGCGATCATCAACACCTGCTCGATCCGCGAGCGCGTTGAGCACAAAGTGGTGTCGATGCTCGGCGTGTGGCGCAAGCTCAAGGAACATAACCCAGATCTGGTGCTGGCAGTGGCCGGATGCGTCGCCCAGCAAGAAGGGCCCAAGCTGTTGGCCAAGGTACCGTACCTGGACTTGGTGGTCGGCCCCGATCAGATTGGCGCCTTGCCAGGGCTGGTTCAGGCCCGCCGCGACAGCAACCACCGTGGCGCGGCGACGGCGTTTGTCCACCGCAACGACTATGAATTTCCGGCGCCGTTGCCCCCTGCCGATGGCCGCGTCAGCGCGATGGTCACGGTGATGAAGGGGTGCAACAAGGTCTGCTCGTTCTGCATTGTGCCGTTTACCCGCGGTCGCGAGGTCAGCAAGCCGAGCGGTCAGGTCATCGACGAAGTCCGGCAGTTGGTCGACCACGGCGTGCGCGAAGTGACGCTGTTGGGCCAAAACGTCAACAGTTATGGCAAGGACCGCAGCGCCGAGCTCGATTTTGCCGCACTGATTGCCCAGGTGGCTGAAGTGTCCGGGCTACAACGCATCCGGTTTATGACATCGCACCCGATGGACTGCACCGATGCGCTCATCGACATCTTCGCCAATTGCCCAAAATTGATGCCGTTTTTTCATCTGCCGGTCCAGTCGGGCTCGCCGAGCGTGCTGCGCGGCATGCGCCGGCACCACGGGGTCGACGACTACCTGGACAAAATTGCCCGCTTGCGGGCGCTGGTGCCTGACATCGCGCTATCGACCGACATCATCGTCGGCTTTCCGGGTGAGACCGAGGCCGACTTTGAGATGACGCTGCAAGTGCTGCGCCAAGTGCGCTACGCCACGCTGTATTCGTTTGTGTACTCGCAGCGGCCGGGCACGCGCGCGGCCGATTTGCCCGATGATGTCCCGCTGGCCGAGAAGAAGCGCCGCATCATGTTGCTGCAGCAGGTGCAGGACGAGATCACCGCTCAGTACATGGCCACCTTCGCCGATAAGACGGTGCAAGTGCTCATCGAGGGGCCGTCGCCGGGCGCCGCTGCCGATACCCAGTCGCCGCTGGGCGAGATTCTCAACGCCCGCGGCTTGCAGGTGACCGGTCGCACCGCCGACAACGTCAAGGTCAACCTGTCGGTGACCAAGCCAGAAGATCTGCTGGGATGGAAGGGCCAGCTGGGACCAGCCTTGGTCACCCGCGTTGGCAACCATTCGCTGCAGGCGCAGTGGCTGGGCAACCCGACCTAGATGCACCCCTGGCTGCGCACTGGCCCCGCTTTTGGGTGGATGGCGCTGATTTGGCTAAGCTCATCGCGCACTTGGCCGCAAACGCAGGGATGGCTCAGTGATTGGCCCCGCTGGGCGCTGGTCGCGCTGACCGTCGTGCCGCCGGACAAGGTCGTCCACAGTGCCATCTACGCCGTGCTCGCAGCGCTGTGGCTGTGGGCGCTTGCGCCCCAGCGCGGTGTGCTCGGCGGCCTGGGGGTGCCGTGGACGGCGGCGACGCTGTTTGGAGCGCTGGACGAATTGCATCAGGGTTATGTGGCGGGCCGATCCCGCGACGGATGGGACGTGCTGGCCGACGCGCTGGGCGCCGGGCTGGTGTGCGTCGGCCTGTGGTGGTGGCGGCGGCGGCGCATGCGCCGGGGTGAATCCTCAGGTTATTGATCGCGTTGTGCGTTTGCCGCACACTACCCTGCCGGTTTTGTGCGCCAAGCGCGCCAGACTGTGAAAGCGTGGCGCCGAAAATGGCGCAAGGTGAGCGAATTGTTGATTTCCTACACGAGGACCCCGATGCCAGATGTCGCCCTGCTTGGCGCCCGCCACCCCCTTCGACCCCTACGTTGCCTGCCGCGTACCTTGGCCACCCTGATGACCGCTTTGTGGTGCCTGACCGCGACCTCGGCCTTGGCCCTGGAGCGCCCCGAGCCGCAACTCTATGTGCTCACACTGGTTGACCAGGGTGGCGTGAGCTTGGCCATGGTGGTGCCCACGCCCAACAAGTCACTGTCTGAAGCCGGCATTTCGACCCGGCCGACCCGTGCGTTTGAGGCCCTGCGCGCCCGGTCGCCCAAAGCCTATGGCGTGACGTCGCTGCGGATCGACTCTGCGACCAAGGCCACGCTGGTCATCGACAAGGTGGCCGACGCCGATCAGGTGCTGGCCGAAGTGTTCTGGACGCTGGCGGCCCAAGGTTTCTCTGAGCTTTCGGCCCCGCCCTACATCAAGGATACCGTGACGTTGGACAAGCTGGGCTACGGCGCGGCCGTCACGATCCTGCCGCTGTGGGACGCTATCCGGTTTTACGACCAGCCCAACCTCGTTGCCCAAGCGTTTGTGCTGGTCGGTGGACTGCCCCATCCGGCTCAGGATGCGGTCAAAAAGCTTGGCAAGGGTGATGCTGCGCTCAAGAAGATCTTGACCGATGCGGTCAGCGGCGCAGCGATGCGGCCCAAGCTTGCGGTGCTCGAAGCGATCGCCGACCCCAAGCTGCGCGACGCGTGCAAGCTGCGGGCCGACGACGCCGCGCCAGCGCTGGAAGATCCGTCGCCGCAGGTCAGGTCCAATGCCCTGGATGCCGTTATCGCGGCAGGAATTGCCAACAACAAAGCGGTGCTGGCGGCCTTGGAAAAGCTGGTTGAAACCGATGCCGATGCCGAGCTCAAGCTGCGCGCGGTCAAGGCCCTGTCCAAGGCCGGCGTGACCAAGTTTAGCGACTTGCTCGAGACCGAAAAACTCAAGACCGGCACGGCCAAAGAGGCGATGGAGGCGGTCGACAAGCTCAGCAAGTCGCAGCAGGTCAAGATCGCCGGCCCGGCGCTGGTCGGCGCGCTATCGCACTCGGACAAGAACGTGCGTGACTCGGCATTGCGGGCGCTGACGGCGCTAGAGCAATGGGACCTGCTGCACCTGGCCCTGAAGGGCGACATGCTGTCGGCCGAAATGCGCGAGCAGATCGCCACGCTGCTGGTCGACAAGGGTGCCCCAGCGGCCCAAGACGATGCGCTGGTCTACCTGCTGACCAAGGCCAAGGCGCCCGGAGCGATTCTGGCGTGCCAGACCTACGGCAAGCGCGGGGCCAAGACGGCTTCGCCCATGCTGATCGATGCGCTCAAGCACGACTCGGCCGAAGTGCGCGGCGCAGCTGCCGACGCCTTGGCCCAACTCAAAGACGACCGGGCGATTACGCCGTTGGCCGATGCGGCCGACGCCAAAGCCCGCGACAAAGAAGTGATGCTCAAAGCCGCCACCGACATTTTGGCGTCGCTGTCGATCGACAAGGTCAAGGGCCTTGTCGGCTCCAAGAACATCACGGTGCGCCAGATGGCGATTCGCGCGCTGGCGGAGTTCGCCAAGGGCAGCCGACCGCGGCCAGACGTGGTCGCGATTCTGCAAGAGGCCAAGAAAGACCCGGATAGCAACATCAAGCGTTCGGCAGTGTACGCGCTGGCCCGGCTGCAAGATGACGGCATTGCCCGCGATCTGGCTGAGCTCAAGAAAGATCCCGATGTCGAGACGCGGGTGCAAGTGGCGATTGCCCTGACCAACGCCAGCGAGAAGTACGCCGAGGCCGCGCAGGTGCTCGAAGAGATGATGGGCGATGGCGACCGCAAGGTCCGTGTCGAAGCCATCCGTGGCCTGGGCAAGCGCAAAGTGACGACGGTGGTGACCAAGTTGGTGGCGTTTACCAAGCAGCCCGATGTCGAGGTCAAGCGGGCGGTGTTCGAAGCGCTGCTCAGCCTGCGCACGCCGGAAAACGCCAAAGAGCTGCGGCCGGTGTTCCAAAAGGGCATGGAGACCCAAGACAGCCAGGTGCGGTTGATGTGCGTGCAGGCGCTGGCTGACAAGACCTCGGCTGCCGACATCGAAGGCCTGCGTCAGGCGGCGTTTGACGGCAGCAAGCCAGTCAAGCTTGCAGCCATTGCGGCCTTGGGTGCCAGCAAGCTGGTGGAAGCGATGGACGCGCTCGCCAACTTCTTTGGCGAAGCCGACAACGACGTGCGTGAGAAGGCGCTTGAAGCCCTGTGCGGCATTCCGCCCGGCGACAGCGCGGTGACCAAGAACCGCTACTTGAAGGACTTCATCGAGGTCGATGGCATGACCGACGACCTGAAGAAGAAGGCAGAGTCCTGCAAGAGCAAGTAGTTGGGCGCCTCAAAAATATTTTATTGCACTGCACAAAAAACTCCTTGACAGCCGTTGGGGCCGGGCTTACCTTTTGCCTGCAGTCGGCGATGGCCGGCCGCGCCGCGGGCACAGGGCTCGCATCAACCGCGGTGTATTGCCGCAAGAATACGAGGAAATTCTATGAACGACACCACCAAGACCACCGCATCGACCGAGCCGAAGACCGAGCCGAAGACCGAGACCAAGCCAGAAACCAAGGCCGAGACCAAGACAGCGGCCAAGCCCGAAGTTGCGGCGACCGAAGCCAAGGTCGAAGCGGCTGCCGAGACCAAGAGCCCGTTTGGCGCGTGGGCCGTGCCCAACTTCGCGCAGTTCACCCAGTTGCCGCAAATGCCAACAATGCCTGATTTTTCGGCGCTGCCGGGCCTGGCTCAGCTGCAGGAAATCCAGGCCAAGCTGACCCAGAACTTGACCACCGCGCCCGGCATGGCAGCCGCCCAGGCCCACGCCAAACAGCAAATTGAGCAGGTGCACAAATTCATCGACGACTGCGCGGTCCAGGAGCACAAAGCCGTTGAGCAATTCAAGACTTGGCTGGGCGATGTCCACAAGCTGCAGAGCGCGAGCATCGACTACGCGGTCACGCTGCAGACCGAGGCCCGCAAGCTGGCCAAGGCGCAGTTGGAGCAGTTGGCCAAAGCAGTTGGGCCGCAGCACTAGCGTTGCTGGCTGGTCGCCGCGGCAATCGGCTCTGGGACTCGGCGGCATCGATTGCCGGGAGCCGCCCGGCGGCTGAAGCCGCGGGCTACAGCTGCCAAGCCCGGCCTGCGCCGGGCTTGAACCTCTGTAATGTCATAGAGAAAAGTCTCATTCGGCCGTCAGCGTATTGCCCGCGCCTGCGAGCCAATCCAGCTGGACCTGCAGCAGGCCCAAGGCGTCCAGGGCCGGACCGTAGCCGCGCGGGCTGCGGACGTCACCGTCCAGCCCGGCGCCCGCCAGGCCCAAGCCATACGAGAATCGGGTCGCCGTCATCAGGGTGTGCAATTCCTCCAGCGTGACCGGCAGCGGACCCGCGATGGCGACATAACCTGCGACAATCGCCGCGCCGATCGCCGGTCGCGGCGCCGGATCGCGGTGGGTTGCCAAGCGCTTCCAGTCGGCGGCCGCCCGCGCGATGGCTTGGGCCAGATCGGCCAGCGGGACATCGCGGGCGGCGTAGTCGAAGTCGACCACGCCTACCGCCGCCTCGCCTTGCCACGTGACGTTGTGCCACCCAAAATCGCCGTGGACGATGCCCACCGGCAGCTTGCTGACCACGGTATGCAACCGCGGCAGCAGTGCTTCGAGGTGGTCTTGCAGCGCGTCGCCTAGGGTCTGTCCAGGGCCAAACATCCCCAGCCTTGCCCGCAACTGCGGCCACGCCCGCGCACTGTCGCCCAGGGCCAGCAGCGGCTGGACCGCAGAAGTGAGCCCAACCGGCACGCGCTGCCAATCGGCAACGGTCGCCAGACGGCGGTGGACATGGCCCAGCGCCTGCCCTAGCGCCCGGCCGTGGCCGATCGTCAGCGTTGCCCGCGGCTGAGCCAGCGTGCGCCGCAGCGACACACCGGGCACGGCATGCGACACCATCGCGACGCCGCCCGCGCAGCCAAAAGCCAGCGCGCCTGACACATCGGCCAGCGGCTCAGGCACCCGCGGGCCGTCGTCGTCCCACTGCGACAACTGCTGTTCGAGCGCCGCCGTTTGCGCAACGTGGGCCACCGTTCGCCGACCCGGCAGTGCGACCTTGGCAAACAGGGTGTTGCCGTCCGCCTGCTGCAGTTGGGCCAAAAGCGCGTTGTGGCCCATGCGCAGCCTTGCTACGTGCCATCCAGCGCCAGCGCGGACCTGCTCGAGCAGCGCGGGCAGCTCGGCCAAGGTCTGGTGCAGCGTTTGGCTGCCGCGCGCTGCTTCCAGATCGACGCGGTCGTCCAGAGCCATCGCTTGTACCATCGCCGCTTCGGCATCGGCATCGCGGCCTAAGTCGGCATACATCCGCGATAACTCGATCCAGGCTCCCGCATGTTGCGGTGCAGCAATCGTGACTTGCTCAACTAACTCAGTAGCATGGGTGATATTGCCATCACTGCGCAGGCCATCGGCGACGGCCAGCACCGTCGACGCCGGCAAGTCGCCCTCTGCAATCGCGGCCTTGAGCGTTTCATGCGCCGCAGCAACCGCACCGCCGAGCAGCTGACACTCGCCCAGCAAGCGCACCGCATCGGCATCTGTCGGATCGGCGGCCACCGCCTGTGCGGCCCACTGGGTCGCTGCCAAAGGGTCGCGCAGGGCAACTTGCCGCAAAGCCCGCCACTTGGCGAGCGTGGCCAAGGCCACCCCCGCGGCCTGCAAGCGGTCCAAGGCGATGTCGATCGCCGGTTCCGCGGGCGCCAAAGCGACCATCGCTTGCAGGGCTTGGCCCAGCAGCAGGGGATCGGGCGGCGGTTCCAGCGCCACGAACTGGGCAACGGCATCGGCCGCCATCTCGAGATCGCCCTGCTGCGTGGCGAGTTCTGCGGCAAGCGCTAGGGCTTCGGCGGCACTTCGGGGATCGTCGGCCGCGCGCGCCAGCCATTGCAAGGCATCGTCGGGGCGACCCACATCGTGCAAGGTCCGCGCGAGCGCCAGCGCGTGCACGCCACCGCCGCGCGGATGCGCCGCGGCCCGCGCCAACAGTTGCATCCGCCGATCGGGGCGGCCTTGCTGCAAGTCGGCCAGCAGTGCCCACGCCGCCGGGTCGTCGATGCCGCGGTCGACTGCCGCCTCCAGATGGGCGTGGGCCTCTTCGCTGTCGCCCAATTGCCAGGCGATGCGGCCGATGAGCGCATGCAAGTGGCCGCGGTCGACATCGGGCTGGGCCAACGCTGCGATCGCCAACTGCCGGGCCTGCTGCCACTGACCCGATCGCAGCGCCGTCAAGATTGCCTCGGGCGCGCTCATGGCATGCTTCCGGTCCGCGCCCACTGCGCGCGGATCGCCGCGATTGGGCCGGCGATACGGCCTTGGGTATCCGCGCGCTCCGCGTGGTGCAGCAGCGCCTGAGCTGTGTCCAGATCGCCGTCGGTCTCGGCCGCGCGTCGTGCCAGTGCCAAGAGCGCCACGCCCGGCACAGCGCCCGTGGCCACCCGGTCCAGCGCCGCCAGCACGTCGATCGGCCGATTGGCCAGCCCGGCCTGAGTCGGCAAGCTATCGAGCAGCGCGGCACACAGGGCAGCCTGCACCGCTGCGCCATCGGCACCCACCTGGGCTGCCATGGCCGCGGCCCGATCCAGCTCGGCCAGCGCGTCGTCGGGTAGGTCGAGCCGGGCCAGCGCGTGGGCGATGTGGGTCCGCGCCCGGACGTGGTGCAGCGGCAAGTGCATCGACTCGGCCAACTCTGCGGCGCGGCGGGCATCCTGCCGGCTGCCTTGCCAGTCGCCCAGCTCGCCGACCAGCGGTCCGCGGGCCAGCCGCAGCCGCAGCTCGGCGTGGTCATCGCTGAGGTCGCAGGCCAGCCGCAGCGCGGTTTCGACGCGCTCCAGCGCCTCCAGCGGGCGCCCAGCCCGCCGCTCGGCTTCTGCCAAAGCGATCTGCAGGCCGACATCGCTCGGCGCCGCCGCCGCCAATTCGGCCAGCACCCGCTGCGCCTCGGCCGGCCGACCTTGGGCCACCAGCAGCTTGGCCTGCACGGCAGGCCGACTCGGTGGCGCCATTTGGGGCAGCAGCCCAGCGGCGGTGTCCAACTCTCCCAAATCAACGAGGTGCAGCGCCAGCGCCCGCAGTGCCCGGTCGGCAATCGCCGGGTCCTGACTCGCCGTCAGGTGACTGAGCTCGGCGGTGGCCCGCGGTGGATCCAGCCCAAGCCCCAGTGCCGCCAGCGCCCGCTGTAGCCGTGTCGCATCGTCGGGCGGCGTCTGGGCCAGCAACGCCTGATCCAGCGCTTCGACAGCTTCAAGCAAGTGGCCATTTTCGCGGGCCAACTGGCCGTGAAGCGCTGCCGCTTCGGCCAACAGCGCCTGATCGTGATCCTCGAGCAGCGCCGCACAGGCATGGGCATCGCGGGCCTGGTCCAGCGCGCGCCGCAGCTCCCCGTCGTCTTTGTCGCACAGGGCCACCCGCAGCATGCCGCGCACCTCGGCCGGCCGATCGCCCGCGCGATGGGCCTGCACTGCCAGCCCGTCGGCAACTTCGCGCACACCTTGGCGCAGCCCTTCGCGGTCGAGCAACTGCAGCAGGTTTTCGATGGTGTGAACGCGCGGCTGGGGATCGTCCAGGGTCGCCGCCAGCCGATCGGCTTCGGCCGCCAGTTGCAGCCCAAACTCGGCGTCGGGGTGCAACGGCGAGGCTTGGAGCAACAGCCGCGCCCGGATGTCGGCCAGCTCTGGCGCGCGGACCTTGGCCGCGTCTTCTCCGAGCACTTGCACAGCGCGCGCGCGTTGGCCTGCCGCAACCAGCGCTTCGGCCAATTGGCTGCCACCCAGCGCCCCCAGGGCCGGGTCCAGCGCATGCAGTTGGGTCCGCAGGGCTTCGAGTTCAGCCACGGCTTGGCGCGCCTGGCCTGCTGCGACAAGGGTCTGCGCCTGCTGCAATTGCACCAGCAGCGTGGCCGGCAGCTCAGGGTGCGGATCGGTGCGTTCGGCCATGGGGTGCCTGTGGTGGCGCGCGGACGCCGCTTGCGGCGACCTTGCCGCTGGGCGGCGGGCAAGTCAAGGGTGGCTCGGGCGCTCCGGCAACCGACGCGGAATCGGCTGGGCTGTGCAATCGCCGTTCAGCCTTCGGTGCCCGCGGGCGCAAACCCAAATGAGTGCGCTGGCAGTTTTCTTGCCCCCAAGATTACGGGCTGTTGCCGGCCAGCGCAGCCTGTCGCTGTCGAAAAACGCGACGAAGTTTCATACCACTGATCCAACCGGCTGATTTTACGCCTTCGCGACGCAACGGCCGGATTGTGCGTCCATTCAAGAAGTTGCGATCGGCGATGAACAGACTGTTGTCGGGCACGTCTGGCAGCAACTCGTCGGTCAGGCTCAGTTCACTGCTGCCGACGTACGGGCCGATGCGGACAGCGGCAATCAAGCGACTGCGCAGCGCGACCAACGTGACGATGCGGACGATGGGGTAAGGGCCCCGACCACAATAACTCGACAGGTTGCGTCGGGGCCGGAGCGGCGAGTCGGCTGTCAAGCCGAGAGTTTGCCCGCGATCCCCCGCTTTGAGCGCATCTCTGCGTCACTGCGTCGCTTCTCTCGCTGCGGCGTACCAGAGTACGCCTCGCTCTTTCAGCTCCTTGTTCCTTGATCTGCATCTCAAATCGAGGCCCGCGGGAGATTTCTGTGGGGAATTTGGG
>CANMNA010000056.1 GCA_947499075.1 Myxococcales bacterium | reverse complement strand
GGTGCGAAAATGCCTCGATCGCATCGCCGGTAATTTGCGCCAGCGCCATCCCGCCAAACACCGGCTTGAGGTGCACGCGAATCCGGCTCTCCATGTCCTTGGCACTGCGCTTTTCGCCTTGGTGCAGTAGCCACGCGGCGCAGAGGTCGTCAAACGTCCTACGCGCTGGCGGTGCCTCGATTGCTCCCGTCCGAATCGCCTCCGCCTGCACATGATGGCGCGCCAGCGCCGCCTTCGCCTCATTGTGCGTCGCAAACGTCGCCGACTTGCGCTCGCCAACAGCATCGAGCCAGCGGATGCGCCAGCGCCCGCTTGGCATTTGAATAGGTCGTGAAATAGCCGCCATGACTTGCCTCCGGTGGGCAAGGTATCGACGACCCCATACGCTGTCTCCCGACAAGATCGGCCTCGATCTCGTCGGAAGCCCCGTGGCCACTGCCAGCGGGGGTAGCAGCACCTCTGTGGCCACGAGTGGCCACGCCAGCACCGCCCAATCGCAAATTCTTCAGCGCGCCCAGCTGGATTCGAACCAGCGACCTACGGCTTAGAAGGCCGTTGCTCTATCCAACTGAGCTATGAGCGCAAGGGCCGAGCGGCACTCGCTGCGGCGCCCGCATACTGCCGAATCACAACCCGATCGGCAACTGCGGCCGCAGGCGCTTGGCAGACCAGACCGCGTCTTGCCACTGCAACAACGCCAGTAGGTCGCAGGTACCCGGCGCCTTTGGATCGCGCGCCAGCAACGGCACACCGGTTCGGCACGCTTCCTGAACGAACCCCATCGGCTCTTCCCGGTTATCCAGCGGTGTGATCAACCAGATACCGCGAGAACCGGTGCGCCCGAGCAAGAGCGGCAACTGTGGTCGCGAGCCGAAGATGCTGTGGCCGGTGAGAGAGTGCGGCACATCGACCACGCCCAACAAGTGCAGCAGCGTGGGCGCCACATCCAGCGAGCCCGCCAACACTTCTACAATTTTCGGCAAGTCGTGGGCGGGGTCGTGCACAAGCAATGGTAGTGGCGTGTAGCTCCAGCCAGCCGGCTTTCCCTTGAACACGCTGGCGTTGGCAGGCGTGCGAAACGGAGCGTGATCCGCGGTGATGGCGATCAACGTGCGCGCCGCACGGCCGTCTTCAAACAGGAACTTGGCGAGCGGCCCCATCGCGCGATCGGCGAAGTGGTAGCCCTTGAGCAAGGTCTGGGCCCCGGCGTCCTTCGGCGCCCCCGCGACTGCCAGTGTCGGGTCGGTGGGCAGCTTGAATTCCTTGGGCGCCAGCCCTGGCTCATGGGCATCCAATGTGGCGATGACCATGAAATAGGGCCGCCCGTCCTCGGTCCTCGCCGCCTCGAGTCGCTCGATCTGCTCCATGGCGTAGGTGTACACCTCCGCATCATGGAAGCCAAACCAGTTTTTTGGCGTTTTCTTGCCGAAGCGCTGGTTGAGTTGGGGTTCGGTGTGAATCTCATCGAAGCCGTGGTGTCGAAGGAATTCCTCCGTGTTGGCCTGATGGGGATCATGGCCGGCAATGTAGAAGTTCCGGTAACCTTTAGCGTGCAAGATTTCGGACAGACAGGAGAAATTGGTGGACTCGTTGCTGCCCGCCAAAGCTTTGACATCGGCCGGGTGGTGGGGAGGAAACACCGAGCACAGCGTTGCAATCGTGCCCGCGATGGTCGGACTCGATGTATTGTAGTAGGGCTGCACCCGCGTCATCCTGCGCGAAAGCGCCGACAGCTCCGGCATCAGCCCCTTGTAGAATCCTGAGAGCTCGCTGACGAAAAGCGAACTCGTCGACTCCAGCATGACCACGACCACGTTGGGCTGGAGAGTCACGCCCGGTTTGCGCGGCAGCGCTAGCGGTGGTTCATTCAATTGCGGCTGATACAGCGGAAAGGGCTCTGCCTGACGCGACGCCGTCGGCACAAAGCCCCAGTTCTGCCATTTCCGCCAACGCTCCGGCGTGACCTGCGGCAAGGTGTTCGGCCGTGCTGCCGGATCTTCGGCCAAGACTTGCAGCTGGTAGACGAGGTTGGCCTCTGGCACGATGCTCAGGCTGTATTCGTGGGGCGGATCGAGCGCCAGCGGGACGAGCATGGCGCCCACCAGCAAGCTGGCCAAGGCGGCGCTGCCAAACGCGCCCAGCCGTTGCTGCACAGTTGGCAGCAGAGATACCTCGTCTGCAACGAGCGCCGCGTCGCGCACCAGCAGGCGGACCACCAACCAAGAGGTCGCCCCGGCGAGAAGTGTCGCCCACAGCCAGCGCGGCGTGAAGGCGGCATCGCCAAATCCATCACCCAAGTACGTCGCCGCCTCGGCTGAAAGGTGACTGTGGGCCAAATAGCAGTGGACATAGTCGCCCGCGCGCACAATGGGTGACGCAATGGCCACCAGTGCGCAAGCCCAAGTCGTCGCGCGACTCGCGGTAGCGATCGGCCAAGACCACGCGTCGCAGCCGTGAGCTGCCATGCGCCACACCAGCGCAAGCGCCCATACCAAGGCGAAATCAGTGGCGCATGCGTACGCAAAGGCATCGCGCTGCGATGCCGTGACCAACTCAGCCGCACGTGCCTGCACGGCTTGCCAGCGCCAGACAATCAGCGCAACTGCCGCGCCTACGACACGCCACGTCGGCGCCAGCCACCAAATTACGGCTTCCATGTTCAAATTAGTCGACTAGTCTTCGGTTTGCCGCAGCGTGGGATCGTGCAGCGCTTGGGATAGTGCCTGCATCGCCATCGCTTCAGGCAGGTGGGCGACACTATTTGGCGGCATCGGTTGTGCCTCGTGCACCACGCCAACCACGATGGTTACCGACGCCAGCAGGGCTACGATTGTCAAGCTTAAAAACTTGGGCCGCGGCTCCGCATCGCTGAGCGCCTGCGCGGTCTCCATGTCACAGGTCATGCTGAACCTGGCCAGAAATGCAGTTGCCAGCGCGGCCACCAGCGCCGTCCACATCGCGCCGCTCGTAAGCCATGCCGACGGCGATTGCACAATTGGCAGCCAAAAAGTGGCGTCGATGGGCTTTTTGTCAATGGCGCCGGCCACTAACCCTGCCAGTCGCAGTAGGGTGGCGAGTACCCACACGCAAGCCAGCATCAACGACGCGCTGCGGGTGACATCGCCCATGGGCTCCAGTTTCTTAGAGGCCATGCCCGACATCAACCGCAAGAACAGCATCATCGCGTGCGTCAGCGCAATGTCGCAAATAACGCCGAGCAAAAGCTCCTGCTGGCTCGACTTGCCCAAATCGCCGCGGGCCACTGCCGTCAACAGGCGCCAGGCCAGCATCACGGCGGCCAGTAACAGCCCCCATCCGCTGGGCAGAATCGTCTGGGCGATGCGCGTCGCCGCGGAGCTGGACGCTTTGAGCGGCTCCCACATTGCTGACGAAGTCTTGGCTGCGGTGCGGTGCGCACCCGATGCATGCGGGTCATAGACATTGCTGACAAAGTCAATGCGGGCGTGGCGTGCCGAGCTCGGGCCGCGACCTTGTGCCAGATCCTGGCTCGGGTCTGCGACCCCGCCCGACGCTGGTCCACCGGGCGCCCCGCTTGCGGTCGCTTTCTGTTCATCAGTCATGGTGAGTGCCGTCCGAAGGGTCGATGAAGACTACTGATCCCACAGGCGCGTCGAGAAATAGCGCTCGCCAATGTCGCACAGCATCGTCACGACGACGCCCGCTTGACCACGCTTGCTCAAGTCGATCGCAACCCGCAGCGCCGACGCTACGCACACGCCTGACGACTGGCCTGCGAAAAGTCCTGCGCGGGCGAGATCCTGACTCACTTGCCACGCCTTGTCCTCGTCGACATCCCATGTGCGGTTTGCCAACATGGTATCAAGGATTTCAGGCACATGGTCGCCGGGCGAGCCCAATGGCTTAAGACCTTCTACGCCTGGAAAAGCATCCGGAATCAGCAGCTCAATCTGTAGGTCGGGCTGCAGTTGACGCAACCGGCGACCGATGCCAGTCAGCGTGCCGCCGGTGCCGACGCCAAAGACGAAGTGCGTCACCCGGCCTTCGGTTTGCTGCCAAATTTCGGCGGCTGTCGTGTCAAAATGCGCGCGCCAGTTGCCGTCGTTGCTGTACTGGTCGCAGTAGAAGTACTTGTCTGGGCTCGCTCCGACAATGCGGCGAGCCGTGCGGATCGCTTCGTCGTAGCCATCGTGGGCTGATGTGTGCGTGATGATGGCGCCGTGTGCGCGCAACCGCTTGAGGCGTTCCTTGCTCGCGTTGTCCGGAATGACGATCTCGACTGGGTAGCCCAAGGCGCCGCCAATCAACGCATAGGCGATGCCAGCATTGCCCGAGCTCGAGTCAATGATGGTCTTGCCGGGTGCCAGCCTGCCATCGGCAATCGCCTCGCTCAACATGCGCAACACCGGGCGATCTTTGAGCGAGCCTCCCGGGTTGAAGTACTCGACTTTGGCATAGAGCTCGACGCCTGGGTGCTTGTCTTGCCAAATCTCGATCGGAACCAGTGGGGTGTTGCCAATGATCCGCAAGGCCGGCACGCGATCCAGCAACGGCTCGACAATCGCGGGAGGTGCGACACGGACATCAGGAATTCGGCGGGCAAGCGACATGGCGACTCAATTCCAAGGGGTCAAATTGCTGCTTCGGCCGATACGCGCGCTGTGTTGGCCGCTCCTGGCCTTACATCCGACCGCGCACGCGCGACAGCCGGGTGGTGCGCTCCACAGCGCGCCCAAACTCATCACGCATGCTGGCGCGATGCTCGGCCGCGAACGCCTCGACGTAGGCGTCGTGCTCGACCCGGCCACCGAACACGTACTGCTCGACCAGCGTGCCGTCTTCATGCTGGACCAAAGCTGCCGAGCGACAACCGGCCGTCGCGCGCACCATCGGCAGCATCGACTCAAGCAACCATTGCGCCAGCCGGTCGCGCTGTGCGGTGTCAGGGTGGCGATTCTCGATCTCGAACAGCAGTGGCCCTTGCTTGGCCTCGACAACGAGCTTGACCAATTCGTCCAGTGTCGCCACTTGCAAGTCCACACTGGCAGAAGCGTCGACACCCGGCCGCCGCACCTGACACGTTTTGAGGCCCTTGGCCCGCGCGGGGACCAAATCAGAGCGCGTGGCGTGCGACACGTGCAGCCAGCTGTCGCGCGTCACCGAGGCACGCATGACACCCATCCGCACGATGGCGTCCCACGCGCGGTCCTGCGGCTTGTAGGCGCGAATTTCCTGGCTTGTAATCGAGACATCGGGCACAACGCGCAGCGCTGTCACAACATCGACTTGATGCTGCGCGTCGCAATTGCCGACCAGACCGACTTGAACGACTTCGCGCAGGCCATGCAGTGTCCGTGCGCTATCGGCAAAAGGCGCGCTTCGGCCAAAATCGTCTGCAAACACGCCGACAATGCCTGGTCGCAGGTGCGGCTTGACCTTGGCTATGGCCACCTTGAGGATCTCGCCGTAGCGAACCCACGCCTCGCGATCGGTCTGCTCGCGCACCGACTCTTCAAAATCGGCGATTTCCTGTCGTGTCCGAATTTCGACCTTGTCCAACGCGGCCGGGAGGTCGAGCAGCGTTCCGAACACGTCAAAAGTAATCAGCTTGATGTCGGCGAGCCAGGCGGGCGGTTTGCTCATGCGGCACCACGAGCGGTCAAGTCGCGACCGCTGCGGTGCAGAATGCCTCACTTTGCGCTGGGGGTCTATCGGGTCGCCCCACAGACCGCCCGCCCAGTCGCCTATATCTCAGAAAATATTACAACTTCTTGGCGTTCTTGCTCAGGTACTCCGCCACGCCTTCGCTCGAGCCCTTCATGCCCGCTTTGCCTTCCTGCCAGCCGGCCGGGCAGACCTCGCCGTGGCTCTCGGTGAACTGCAGTGCATCGACCATGCGCAGCATTTCATCGATGTTGCGGCCCAGCGGCAGGGCGTTGACAACTTGGTGCTGGACCACGCCATTCTTGTCAATCAGAAACGAGGCGCGCAGGCACTTTTCGCTGTCGAACAGCACATCGTAGTCGCGCCCAATGTTCTTGGAGAGATCGGAGACCAGCGGGAAGCGCACTGCCCCGATGCCGCCGTCCTTAACCTTGGTGTTGCGCCACGCCCAGTGCGAGAACTTCGAGTCGACCGAGCAACCGATGACCTGAACGTTCTTGGCCTCAAAGTCCTCAACGCGGTGATCAAACGCGATGATCTCGGTCGGGCAGACGAACGTGAAGTCCAGCGGGTAGAAAAACAGGACCACGTACTTGCCCTTGAATTGGGACAGCGACAGTTTGGCGAAGGTGCCATCGGCGAGCACGGCCTCAGCGCTGAAGTCCGGGGCTTGCTTGGTGACGAGAACGCTCATTTTGATTCCTTTCTGGCGAACAGTGGCGACAATTGGCCACGAAATACGGACAAATCCGCTGAGAGACGCCGCCCACAACCGGGCGGCCTCAGCACGGGTGCCTAGATAGGACAAACTGAGACGCTGTGCAAGTAGTTTTTCGACGTTCTGGCCAAAAATGAAAATTTTCCTGTCAAAATGTCCCATCGATCTCACCCAACCAGTTCCTAATCGGGTCAGATTCGCCAAAAAATGTCATCGCGTGCCTCATAGTCTCGCCCAAGAAATTGATCAGGCCAGCGCATCAGACCATTGCAGCGACTCAAAAACGCAAAAAACTGGACGATCGATCGCGCTATCGCACACTCCGCCGCGCCCAGTCGGGCGAGGTGCGCATGGCTGCTGTACAACTCAACGAAGCGCGGGCCCGCACGGTGGTCGATGTCGGCACGCCCCTCACGCATCGCCAAGCCAAACGTAGCACTGAAGGTCAATTCGCTCGACCGTTCCTGAAGTGGGTTGGCGGCAAAGGCAAGTTACTGCCCCAGCTGATCAACCACCTGCCCAGCGGGCAATTGCGCTATGGCGAAGTCTTTCTCGGCGGAGGCGCGCTGTACTTCCACTTGCAGGGCAGCCGGCGGCTCCAGGCTGCAGTGATCGGCGACCTGTCCACCGATGTCCACAACGCCCATAACTGCGTGCGCGACCACACCGATGCTTTGCTAGCGGCGCTGCATGTTCACGAGACTGCGTACTTGGCCGGAGACGAGGACCAGCGTGCAGCCTACTTTTACAAGATTCGCGCCCTGCACCCCGACATTGTGGCCCTGACGCCAGTGCAGCGCGCCGCCCGGATGCTGTTTCTCAACCGAACTTGTTTCAACGGCTTGTGGCGGGAGAACGCCAAAGGCGCGTTCAACTGCCCTCACGGCAAGTATGCCGAGCCGAAGATCGCGGACGACCAGCGGTTGTACGCGGCTGCGCAGGCGCTGGCTGACGCGGTCCTGGTGCGCGCCGACTTCCGGCAGTGGCCGGAGCTGTGCCGCCGCCACGCTCTAGACACCGTGTATCTCGATCCGCCCTACCACCCGCTGACAGCGACATCGAGCTTTAACGCGTATTCTGGGGGCAGCTTCTCGGCTCAGTCGCAACGCGAGCTCGCAGAGATGTGTGGCGAACTCGACAAGCTGGGCGTGCGTTGGGTGCTGTCCAACAGCGACTGTGCAGTTGTCCGCGAGTTGTATCGGCCTTGGCACATCGCGACGATTCGCGCAGCGCGGTCGATCAACAGCAAGGGCAGTGCGCGTGGCGAAATCGACGAAGTCGTGGTGAGCAACCGTAGGCCAGGCTTGAACTGGTAGCTTGTTTCGTTTGTCAAAGGGGGCGCGCCGCCCCCTGCGACCCCCGCGGTCGGCCGCATCCGCGGCCTCCAGTACCAAGCTCCAAATTCGCGTTGCTAACCCACCGCGACTTTGGGATCTGTGGTACTCGTCCCTCGTTAGGAACGGTCAAGGAACAACTCGATCACTTTGGTGCTGCAAGGAGCGGCGAGTCGGCTGTGAAGCCGCGAGCTTGCGACCCACCAAGCAAGCACGAACTGTCCAAGTTATACTTGGACAGTTCCTTACACCGGTTTTGACCGGTTGCCATGGTCCGGGTAGGGGCGGGCCTCCGCGCCCGCCCGCCGGAGAGGTCCATGCGACAACACGCGGTAATTGTGGAAAATGCCGTCGCGACGATGCTGAACCACTCAACTGATCGAAATCCCTGTAACGAGGTACTAGCCTGCCTGTTGCGCGGCGGTTGCAGCGTCGCAGGTCCTCTCCACCAAGACCAGCGCGTCAGTGAGGCGCGCGAGTCGATCGGCATCGACAAGTGCGGCGCCTGCTAGCGGATCAGACGCGATTACAAACAGTTGCCGTTCAATTTCATCCAGGCAATCGGCAATCTCTGCCAGCCACGGCACCTCAGAGGGATGCTGGAGTTCTCCTGTCCACCGGCCGCGAAACACTTGCCACAGGGCGTCCGCTCGCTGCCACAGCGCTTCAGCACGCTCCGGCGGCGTGAGCTGACCATGCACCGCGACGGTGCTCGCGTGTTCTGCGCGCCACACCGCCAAGAGCTGGCTGGCCTGGTTCAGACCGGCCTGATGCTCGTCGGGCAGGTTGGCATGGTTGACCGTGGCAAGTCCTTCGAGCACGCCGTCCATGGCGTCCAAGTATCGCTGCACCAGCGCGATTCTGCGTGTCTCAGGCGGCTGGCTCGTCACCTCGCGCTGCCAGTCGCCGTGCAGGCGCTCCACCAGTTGGAGCAACACCGCAGACTGCATCGCGACGCCACCCGAGCGCCTGGCTTCACTGATCTCAGCAAATTCCGCCCGAAAAAAAGCGACAAAGCCCAAAACGCCGCCAATTTCTTCGGCGACCGTGCGCAGGTGGATGTGCTGCGCCAGCGGATGCAGGGCGTCGGCCAACTGCTGCAAGTCCGCCGCCATCTCCCGCAGTCGCTCGAGATCCCGATCGCGCCGTGAATGGCCGGCGAAGTGCCGCACGTAGCGGTGCAGGACCAACCGCGCCCGGCTCGTCAGGGCGCTCGCGTGCCGGTCATTCCTGCTCGCCGCCGCCTGAATTTGTGCCACCGCGCCGCGCTCTACCTCATACTCCTCGAGCCGACGCGCCAAAATTCCCAACAGCGCCGGCCAGCGCCCCTCACTGCTTGCCGCCGCGCGCTCTGCCCGATCCTGCACGTCGCGCAGGTCAGCGATGAGGCGATCGAGGCCGGCCAAGTCGCGGGTCAAGCGCACATGACCGCTGTACCGCAGTTGATACGCCTCATGCAACCGATTGGCGTCGCGGGCGAGCGCTGCGATCGGTTCCAGTTGCGGCTGAGGCGAATCTGGCTGTGCAACTGTCATGGCTAGACCCATCACCACCGGCTACTTGCGCAATTGTGGGTGATTGGCCCGGAGCCACGCCACCGTGTCAGCCAAAGTCTGGCGCGGCTGGCGCGATACATAACCGAGTTCACGCTGACTGTGCAGCGAAGTCAGGCCCCAATAGTGGCGCGCCATCTCGAAGACCACCGGATCTGGCAGCGGCGACTTCCTTTTGAGTACATGGCCTGCCGTCTCCGAAGCCGTTGCGAGTTGCCAGGCAAGGTCGTAAGGCAGGACTTTGGCCGGCGCTGCCACCCCAGACACTTGGCGACAAAGCTCAAAGAACTCAACAACCGTGCAGTCCGTACCGTCCAAGTGGTAGACCGGGCGAGCCGCCGGATGGTCGAGCGCCCGCAAGATCGCCGGTGCAGCGTCACGAATGTCGATAAACGACACGCCGCCATCGATCAGAAATGGCAATTGGCCGCGCAAGAATTTGATGATATTGCCCGTCGACCGGAACCGGTGATCACCCGGCCCTAGCAGCATCGGAGGCCGAACGATAACCAATTGCACGCCCAGCTGGGCCGCCAGCGCCCGCGCTTGCCGCTCGGCCTTGATTTTGCTGTCGTAGTACGGCCAGCGCGCCACTGTCCTCTCGACGTACGGGCTGTCCTCATCCGCTTTGGCCAGCGGATCCTCAAAGCATCCGACCGTCCCCGAACTCGACACGAACACCATGCGGCACTTGAGTTGAGCCGCCAGCCGGACCAGCCGCAGCGTGCCATCGACATTGGTGTCGTACATCTCCGCGGTATTGCGGCGACTGTGCTGGACTGTCGCGGCCAAGTGTACGATACCCGTCACGTTTTGCAGGCGGCGATCCCCCGTCCAGCCCTCCGAGCCAGTCACGCCGCCCTCGATCACTTCGACGTGCTGCAGGGCCCCAGTCCACTTTTGGCGGTTCCAGTCTGCCCGTCGCCGCACTAGCGCGTGCGCCCGTGTCTCCGGCAGCACACTTGGCAACGCCTCTAGGACATGGCGGCCCAAGAACCCCGTCGCGCCGGTGACCAAAATGTCGCGCATGGCTTAACCCACCGCCTGTAGCCGCTGCACGCGCCGCCCGAGCTCCGGCAGCTGGCACGCCTGCCGATAGGCGTCGATGCTTCCAGCTTGCTGGCCCCAGTGGTGACGGCCGTAACCATCGACGGTCAAGATGCAGCGTGCGACCAAGTCGTCAAACACGGACTGCACGGTTGGTAGATAGGCGTCGGGAAGCTCGTAAACTACAGTCGCCGCCAGCGCATGCCGCGGTGGATAGGCGGGCGAGCCGAGCGCGTGTGCGACCCGGGCGTAATCATGGGCGACCGCTCCAAACAGCGCGACCAGCAATTTGTGCAGCCGCGGATCATCAAGCTCTCGCCCATGCGCCGCGTACTGCTGCTGATGGTAACCGTTGACTTTGGCATGGTGCGCCAGCGCTGCGTGGTTGGGCCACAGTGCCAGCGCCTCATCGATAAACAGGTGCAGCCACTGGTAGCGCAGCGAGTGCTCCGTCACCATGTCCAGATTGTCTTCACCGCCTAGCGGACTATCGATGACCTGACCGCCGCGCCGCTCGACCGCGTCGCGCAGCCAGGCAAGATCGATGCCGCCGCAGTCCGCGTGGTGCAAAAACGCCCGCAAATGGTGCGTCGTCGTCGCTGTGCGCGCCTGCAATTCTGCCACGACGCGGTGGCTGAGCGCGCGCGGGTCACTGTCCGGCTGCATCACGATCGGATCGCCGCAGGTGATGTGGACGCGGCCCAGCGAGATCTCACCCTGCGCCATGCGCGTCGCCCACGCCAGCAGCGCGCTTAGCTTCATTTTGGTCTTGGGTGCGCCCGACAATTCCCGAGCCAGCGCCTCTTCTTCTGGCACATGGTCATAGCTGATCGCAATCGGCAGCAGCGAAAATGTCTCGCCGGTTTGCTGCAGGCACCGCAGCATGCCGGTCTTAGGCGGTAGGAATTGGCGCGACCGTGACCGGGCTCCCTCGATAAAAAACTGAATAGTCTCGCGATTTTTCACCAAGTTGTGGACATGCTGTGTCAACTCAGGGTCCGGCTTGCCTTGACCGCGCTTGAGATAAAATGCCTGAGTCTTTTTGAACAGCCTGCCCAAGAGCGGAATCCGCGAGAATTCCTCTGCCGCTGCAATGTGCGGAATGGCGATGCCCAAATCGGGTCGGGCGAAAAACAAGTACGACACCAGCAAGAAATCCATGTACGAGCGGTGATTCGGCACCAGGACCAGCAAGCTACCCGGGGCTGCATTGTCCACCGCACGCACAAAGCTTGGCCGGTCAAACGTGACCGAGGTTGTGCACTGTCGCAGCGCTTTGCGCACTGTCATCGCCGATAGCCGAATTGCCCAATTGCCGTTGGGCTGATCCATGGCCCATTGCCAATCGGTCATCGCATCGTCTTTGTACAGCCGGCCAGCGAGCGGCATCTCGCTGTCGTCTTTCTTCAGCAAGTACTTATAGATACCCCGACATGCGGCCTCTGCATACTCTTCACGCCGAAACAGCGCATCGTTGAGCGGTTCGCTGGCCTTGAAGTCAAACGTCAACGTCGTGAAATAGGGAAACTGCTCGTTGAGGTTGTCGAGCTTGTCCGCCAGACGTTTGGCTTGCTTTTGCATTTTCTTGTTGCCAGCCACTGCGGCAATTGTTGCGGCCAGCGTCAGCGGCATTTGGTGGTGGCGCATCGCCACGACCTTAAATTGTGGATCGCTCGCCTTGCCGATGTAATGCAGCCCGGGCGTGCGGTCCACCGGGTGGCTGCGGTAAAAGCGCGCAATGATCTCTGACAACGTATCGACGCGACACGAATGCTGCAACCCGGCGACCGCATAGCGAATATGCTGATGGTCCAGCGGGGTTGGTGCAAACGTGGTCTCGAGCACCCGATCGCTGACAAAATCGCAGGGTACGACATCCAAGCGGCTGGACCGCTCGCCAACCAGCGCCTTCATGTACCCCGCACCGATCATCAGCGCGAAACCGGCAAAGGCCGCTGCTGAGTCGATCCAACCCGGAAATGGGTAGCGCCAAGTCGCCGATACAACGCTTGGCCGCACGATGGCCAACTGCACCTCGCCCTTGCGCTCCATGAGCAAGTGCTCGGCCACACACTTGGTAAATGTGTAGGTGTTGGGGTGACCTGTTTCGGCCAGCATCGCCTTTTCGTCCGCCGTGCCATCCAAAATGGACTGGTAAACCGCGGACGCTGCGCGTGGCAACGGCACCAAGTTCTCGGTGTAACTGCCCAAACGCCAGGGCGTTACGTAGGCTGTCGACACGGTGGTCATGCGGTGCAGGGGTTTGATCCGCCTGGCAAGCTCGAGCATGTTGAGCGCACTGGTTATGTTGGCAGCCGCAGCTTCGGCAATCGGCAAGTCGAACTCTACCGACGCCGCGCAGTGCACCACATGGGTCACTTTTTGGGTAACGACTTGCAAGTCGTGCTCAGACAGGCCACAGTCCCGGTGGGTCAATTCACCTGCGATTGCACGAACGTCGCGCGGCCAATCTGAAGGCAGCAATTCGAAGCAGCGCGATGCCGCAATTTCGTCGTCGAAGCGCTCCACCGGCGTCTTGCCTTTCTTGGGGCGGATCAGCACGTAAATTTGATCGATGCCGAACTCGCCCTTGCGGCGAATCAGCTCTTCGAGCACGACCTTGCCAACAAAGCCGGTGGCGCCGGTCAGAAATACTTGCGCCATCAAAGTTTGGGCAATGCGCATGGCTACTCCGAAACAAACTGGGAAAATCGGCGGCTCGACACCGCGGCTACTGGTAATCGCCCGCGGCGCGGCCATTGGTCTGGTTGCCAGAGCCGAAAATATTGTCCGGATCGATAGCTTTTTTCAGCGCGTCTTGCATGTCTAAGCCGGCCTTGCTCAGGACTTGCGGCATAAAGTGCTGGCGCAATTTGCCGACACCGTGGTGGTGTGACAGCGAACCGCCAGAGCGCAGAATTTCTGCACGCGCTTCGTTCTCAATTTCGTGAAAGACGTGGGACGAGTCTGCGACTCCTTTGTACCCAAATGCAAAGTAGAAATAAACGCACGCGCCGGTGTCGTAAATCTGCGTCACCCGTGCCGTAATGAACGGCAGCCCCGGCAGACCGTGCTTCTTGTGCTGTGCCAAAATGGTGCGCTTGACGTTGTCGACGAGCGTGACAAGCTGAGACCACGGCACGCTGGTTTCAAAGGACTCGGCAATGACCCAGTGGTCCATGACGAAGTCGCGAATGTAGGCAATGCCCCAGGTCAATTGGTAGCCACGCTGGCCATTTTCGGATCCCGCAACGAAGCCGCCATATTTCTTGGCGATCTCATAAACCATGGCCTCTTGGGCTGCGACTTCGCGGGCTGTGCCTTCAAAGACCAACGTGCACGCCGTCATTTTCTGCGGGTCAAAACCGGCGATTTTGGTCACAAACAGCTTTTCTGCTTTGGACTTGTGGACCTTCCAACCCTTGGCCGCCGGCTTGAGGGCCTGGCCGAATTGGAATTGCAGGTTGTCCATCAGGCGCACGCTTGCAGGCCAATTGCCGGCTTGCGCCAGGTCGTACATAAAGCCGACCCCCGGCTCGAAATCTTGAAAAAGAATTGAGCCGTATTTCTGCACTTCCGGCAGTGCGAACAGCTTGACCACGGCGCTCGTGATGATGCCCAGCTTGCCTTCGGAGCCCAGCATCCACTGCCGCGGGTCGATGCCCACCGACTCGCGCGGAGCAACCTGCGACCGCTGCAACACGCCTTGCGGCGTCACGGCCGTGACATCGATCAGCAAGTCCTCGATATTGCCATATTTATTCTTCTTCATCCCGCTGGCGTGGGTCGCGACCCAGCCGCCCAGCGTGGAGAATTCGACACTGTCCGGCTCGTGACCCATGGTAAATCCGTGGGCCTTGAGCTGCTCCATGATGTGGCGACCGACGGCACCCGCCTCGATGCACGCCATGCGGTTGACCGGATCGATCCACAGCACGCGGTTCATTTTGCGCAAGTCCACCGAGCAAATCGTGCGGGTCTCGCCCACCGGACAGCGCAGCGCGTCGGTTACGTTGGTCCCACCGCCATACGGAATCAGCACAACATTGTGGCGCTGCGCCGCTTCGACGAGCTGAACGACCTGATCCTGATTCTCTGGAAACACCACCAGGTCGGGCACGCGCGGCAAAGAGCCGTACTTGATCGCGTACATTTCCTCTTGGGTGTGCCCGTGGCCGCGCCGCAGCCGCGCCCGATCATCGGTGCTGACCGCGCCCACCGTCAGGAACGTGGCGAGATCGGCCTCAAAAGCCGGATGCCGGATCGACTCTGGCACAACCGGCGGAAAGGCATAGGGGTGCTTATCGTCAGGCCGCAATTCCAGCTGCATCACGCCGCGGATCCACGGCATCAGGCCCGGCAACGGATCGCCGCACAGCAGGTACCGATTGCCCGTCAGAACCACGGAGGAGTCTTGGCGGGCTTCAAACCGTGTGTCAGCAAAGCCCCACGTTGCGTCGCTTTCGTCTTCATTAACAGGTACGTGTAGCGGCGGCGGGACAAATCTTGTGTCGCCGGTGCCGCGCGACATCGTGCCGCGCCCGCCCAACATTTGCCGCAGGACTTGCGCCTTTTGCACCACTTGCGCGCCCGCCGCGGCGAGCTTGTCAGGGTTGAGCAGATTGGCGGGGTTGAGCAGGTTGGCGGGGTTCATGGGCAGCTCCGGTGGCGACAATTCCCAGAAAAATCGAGGCCGAGGATTCTAGCTGCAAAAGGCGAAAACGGCAACGGCTTTCGGTGATCTACGGCACGCCCCATGTGCATGCTCTGCCGTCGACTTGGCTGTGGCGTCGCCCACTCGGGCGTGAGCGCGCGCCTGAATCGGTCGGCTCGGTCACGCACTGGCGACGGGTCCGTGACCGAACGGTGACACGGTTGCCTCGATTTGGCAACCAGCACGATGCGGTGGGACAGCGCGCGGCTTACGCCAACTGCGCGCACAGGCGCCGCACTTCTACGACTAGGCGCTCACGCCGGTACTCCGCATCGTAGGGCACGTTCGGCAGCGGCCGGCAGCGGTCAAATGCCCAAGCGCCTAGGTCTTGGCCCAGCCGGCCGTCGATCGCTCTTCCGGCAAAACGGAGCAAGTCGAGCACCCGCGGCCGCGGCCCAAGAACGCCCACGACCAGCATGCCGCCGGTGACTTTGGCGGCGCTGTCCGTGGTCAAGCGCAGCGCAACCGAGACCAGTGGAAAGTCGATGCTGTTGCGTACCGCCCACTTGCGGTAGCCGATGCGGGTAGTGGCGGCGGGGCAGGGCACACGTACGCCGACCACGATCTCAAAATCGTTGAGACGCACGTGGCGCGTGCCATCGGCGTCATACAATTCGGCGAGCGGTACGCTGCGCTGCGTCACCTGTCCCTGGTGCCAACCGCTGATAGCGACGTCGGCGCCGTAGGCGATGAGCACCGGCACGGTATCTGACGACAGCGCAGCCACGCATCCCTGGCCGCCTGGCACGACGTGGCACTCGGTGCCGTGACTTTTCAAGCAGCCGCCGAGCGCTTCTCGCCAGAGTTCGGACTGGTTGATGTACCGGCAGCGGGTGTCGAGGCACAAATTGCCGCCAAGGGTGCCCATGTTACGGATTTGCGGGCTGGCAATTCGCCCGGCGGCATGGGCGAGCGCCGGCAGTCGGGCCAGGACCACCGGATGAACAGCCAACTCGGCGAGCTTGGTCGCCGCACCCAAGCGAATCTCACCATCGTCTTCAGTAATGCCATGCAATTCTGGAATGTTGCTGAGAAGTACCGCGTGGTCCAGTGCTGTCATGCCGAGTTTGGCATTGGGCAACAGGTCGGTGCCGCCGTTGAGCACGCGGGCCTTTCGGCCGTGCAGCGCCAACAACTGGATCGCTTCAGCCACGCTTGCGGGCCGATGCACGTCAAATGTCGGCAGACGCAGCATGGCTTAGGCTTCCCTTGCTTGCGCGCGCAAGCCGTGCAAAATTTTGGCCGGCGTGATCGGCAGGTGGTCGATGCGCACACCGACCGCGTCAAAAACCGCGTTGGCGATCGCCGGAATCGCGCTGTGTAGCGGCCCCTCGCCCGCTTCTTTGGCACCGTAGGGCCCGCGGGGATCGGGGCGCTCGACAATGAGCGCGTGCAATTCGGGCATATCGAGTGAAGTTGGCATCCGGTAGTCCAGCAACGACGACGCCATCAGCAGGCCATCACGCCCCGGACCTGCATCGCGCCGCGCACCGTCGCTGCGCAGCCCCGAAGGCAAGGTTTCGTGGTGTTCCATCAGCGCTTCGGCCGCGCCCATGTAGACCGAGCCCTCGATTTGGCCTTCGACGAGCACCGGGTTGATCGCCTTGCCACAATCGTGGGCGCACCACACGGACAAGAGCTTGACGTCCCCCGTCTCTTCATCGACTTGAACTTCGGCGACATGGGCGGTGAAGCTGTACGCCGGGCTCGCGCCGATCGTGCCGCCGCGGTAGTCGCCATGAACTTCGGTCTTGGGCGTGTTGTAGCTGCCGGTACTGCCCAACGTGCCCAGCTTGGCTTCGGCCAGCATGAAGGCTTCCTGGATCGGCATCCACACCTGCAGATCGCTGGCGCGCCACGCCTTGCGGTGTGCGAGTTGCACATCGTCAGTCGGGCACGCCCACAATTGCGCCAGCACTTGGCGAACCGACGCGCCGAGCTTGCGCGCAGCGTCGATACAGGCATTGCCCGCCATCAGTGTGATGCGCGAGCTATACGCGCCCAGATCAACCGGACACAGATCGGAGTCGGCAGCGACGACGCGTACGTCGACCAATTCGACGCCAAGTTCTTCTGCCGCGATTGCCGCCAGCATCGTCGTGCTGCCTTGTCCGATGTCGCTGGTGCCGGCAAACAAGCGCACACGGCCGCTGCGATCTAGGCAGATTTGTACACCAGACTGGGGCAACTCGGTGGGATAAATACAGTAATTGGTGCCGCTGATGTAGCACGAGCCCGCGATGCCGATGCCGTGGCCGCGTGGCAGCTTGCCCCACTTCTCGGCCCAACCACTGGCCTGGGTGACGGCGTCTAGGCACTGCAAAAA
>CANMNA010000055.1 GCA_947499075.1 Myxococcales bacterium | reverse complement strand
GAGCGCAACAACGCCGACAAGCCGATGGCCAAAGGCGAAATGAAGCGCGATGAAGGCCAAAATGCCCAACAACAGGTCCAACTGGACGGCAAGGCCCGCAGCAAGAGCAGCCGCGGTTGGGGCAGCCGCGACTACCTGCTGGTCGCCAGCGACAACGCCAAGCAATTGCAGCAAATCGATCCGCACGCCGTGGTCCAGACTGGCCCAGGTGTGCCGACGTGGATGTGGTCGACCTGGCCGCTGACGTGGAATGGCCCGGTGCGCGCCGACCACGAGATCGAACTGTACCTGCTGTCGCCGCTGGCCAATCTGGGTCTGGCGCTGCTGCGGTCGCTGTTGGTGCTGCTGCTGACGCTGCGGCTGGTCGATGTCCGGCGGGTGCGCAAGCTGATGGGCTCGCTGCAAGTGGCTGCCCCCGTTGCGCTAATGCTGGCGCTGGTGGCGGCCGTGCCGGCCCAAGCCGCCGAGGCGCCGCTGCCGACGGAGTTGCTAGAGACCCTGCGGTCCCGGTTGGTGGCGGCGCAGCAGTGTGAGGGGCCGTGCCTGGTGGTGAGCCAACTGGCGATCAAGCTCGATGGCCAGCGCGCCACGCTGGTGGCCGATGTGTCGGCGCAGCGGCCGGTGGGCTGGACCATTCCTGGGCCGCTCGACGCGCTGCAGCTGGAACAAGTGGCGATCGACGGTCTTCCAACCCGCGAGTTGCGCCGCGATGACCAAGGCCTGGTGCGGGTGCGCGTGCCGGCAGGTCGCCACGTCGTGACGGTTGTCGGCGCGCTGGCCCGGCGCAACGTCGTCGACTTGCAGTTGGGCAGCGACGCGCTGCCCAAGCGCGTGCTGTTCGATGGCCGGCAGTGGGGCGTCGACGGCCTGGATCCCAATGGCGTGCCCCAACAGAGCCTGCAGCTGACCCGGCGCGAAGTGGCGCTGCCGAGCAGTGCGACGGCGGGCGATCTGGCGCTGGCGGCCGCGGCGACGAGCAGCGATGCCGCGGCCGAATTGCCACCGTGGTACACCATCGAGCGCCATCTGGTGTTGGGCTTGCCATGGACGGTGCGCACGGTGGTGCGGCGCCAGGATCCGGACCGGCCCGGGCTGGTCAAGGTGCCGCTGTTGCCGGGCGAAGTGGTGCTCACCGATGGCGTGCGCATCGAAGAAATTGAGCCGGGCAAACCGGAGTCAGGGCGGCGCGCGCAGCTCAACTTCGCGCGCGGTGAAGCGATGGCTCAGTTTGACGGTCAGCTGCCGCTGCCAGAAGGTCCCAGCGCCAAGCTGCGGCTGGTGGCGCCGCAAAGTGAGCCGTGGACGGAGACGTGGCGGCTGGACTGCTCGCCGATTTGGCAGTGTGCCTGGCAAGGGATTGCGCCGAGTTTTTCGCGCGATCCCAACGATGCGGCGCTGCGGCCGCTGTGGCAGCCGTGGCCGGGTGAGACGGTGACGCTGGCGATTGAGCGGCCGGCCGGCGCGCCGGGTCAGTCGGTGACGATTGACCGCGTCGACTACGTCGGCGAGCCGGGGCAGCGCCTGCTGGCGGGCAAGCTCGAGTTGCACATCCGCGCGTCGCAAGGGGGAACCCAAAAGATCACCCTGCCTGCGGGTGCAGAGCTGCAGACGGTGACCATCGACGGCGCCAGCAAGTCGCTGCGACCGGTCGGTGGCGTGCTGCAGATTCCGCTCAATCCCGGTGCGCAGACTGTGGTCATCAACTGGCAGCAGCCGTGGGACCGCAAGGTGGCCGAAGCGCTGCCGCCGGTGGATTTGGGTGGCCCCGCCGCCAACGTGCACATGACGCTCAAGGTCGGCGAAAGTCGGTGGCTGCTGTGGGCGCATGGCCCCAAGTGGGGCGCGGCCGTGCTGTTCTGGAGCCGGCTGGCATTGGTCTTGCTGCTGGCGCTGGCGTTGGGTCGGGTGCCGGGTCCGCCGCTGCGCTGGCACCACTGGCTGCTGCTGGGCTTGGGTCTGGCGCCGTTGCCGACGGGCCTGACCTTGCTGGTGGTCGGGTGGCTCCTGGCGATGGCGTGGCGGCGGCGCTATGGCATTGCCGGCCACGATGGCGCGGGCGCGCTGTACGGCCCTGCGGTCCACAACAGCTTGCAAGTCGCGCTGTTTGGATGGGGGCTGGTGGCGATGGCCACCCTGTACGGCGCGATCCACACCAGCCTGTTGCTCGATCTGGACATGCAAGTGATGGGCGCCAACAGCACCAGCCGTGAGCTGCGCTGGCTGGTCGACCGCACGACCGGGCCCTTGCCCGACGCGGGCATGGTCTCGTTGCCGCTGTGGATCTGGCGCGGCCTGATGTTGGCGTGGGCGCTGTGGCTGGTGGCTGCGCTGTTGCGCTGGCTGCCGTGGGCGTGGCAGGCGCTGATGGCGGGCAAGGGATGGATGGTGTGGGTGCAGCCGGCGCGGCCCCTGTCGCCCACGTCGCCGCCGCCCACACCGCCGCCACCGACGCCACCTCCGCCACCGACGCCACCTCCGCCAGGTAAGAGCACCAACAAAATCTAGTCGATTTTGTTGCTGGCTCGTTTGCTTGCTTCGTTGGTTGCCAAGCTCGCGAAAGCGTTCGACTCGCGGCAACAGTGCCGAACCTACTGCCGATCGACTTGATTTCGCCGGGGCACTCAGGCGCCGATGCCAGAGCAGCCCGAGTCGCACGAGACCTGACGGGCAGGTGATCCGCAGCGCGAACCGGTCTGGGGTTGCTGTCGAAGCGATCTTGGCGCGCTCACGCTACTGCTCGAACATGCCCCGCACCAGGGGCACGCCCCGGCGCACCATCCACTTGCCGCGCGCCATGACCTCGCTGGCCCGGCCTGCCTCGTCGAGCACCACCAGATCGGCGTCTGCGCCGACCACCAGCTCACCCTTGCCGCGCAACCGAAACAGCCGCGCCGGGTTGCGGGTGAACACCGGCAGCACTTGCTCGAGCAGGCGCCCCTGCGCCAGCAACTGCACCAGCGCATCGGACAGCCCCATCGACTTGCCGACGTCCATGCGCTGGAGCACGCCTTCGCCATCAAATACCGGAATACACCCGCCGCCGTCGCTGCTCGCCGTCAGCCGCGCCGGATCCAGTCCGCTGTCCATCCAGTCGCTGATCGCCTCGGCTGCGCTCAGTTCGTCGTCGCTCTCCGGCTTGAACGCTGTGATGTCGCCATACAGGCCGCGGTCGCGGTGCAACTGCTTGGCCTCGGCCCACAACCGGCGATTGCGGTTCAGATGCGTCGGATGAAAGGTGCGCGCCGGCAACTCGGTCTCCAGCAGCGCGCGGCGCACCAAGTCCAGGCCGCGCGGACCATCGCCCAAGTGCAGGTGCAGCAAGCCGGCCTTGCCCGTCATCATGCCGCAGACGTGGCAGTCAGAAGCGATGCGCACGAACTCTTCAAACGTCGGCTGGGACGAGCGATGGTCCGAAATCGCCAGTTCGCCCACCGCGACCAACCGGTCGTTGTGGACCAAGTCGCCGCGCACCGATCCAGTCAGGGTGACCAGCGGCAGCTGATACGATCCGGTGTAGCACCAGGCCGACAGGCCCGCGTGGTGCAGCGCCCGCGCGCTCGCCAACGATTCTGCGACTGTGCGTGTCGAACCGTCGGTGCCGAGCAAGCCCACGGCGGTGGTGACCCCGGCCAAAGTGAGGTCGGTCACCCGCACGGCAGGCACGCGGGTCTGCGCCCCTGCCTCACCACCGCCGCCGCACAGGTGCACGTGGCAATCGACCAGCCCCGGTATCACGCGTCTGGCCGCGACATCGATGATTTCACACGGCCAGTCGCCGGGCGGGGGACTCAAATGGGGTCCAATCGCCGCGACTTGGCCGCCCGCCAGCAGCATGTCGCAAAACCCCATGTCGTCGGGGCTAAACAGGTGGACGTGGCGCAACAAGGTCAAAGGCTTCAGCATGGCGCTAGCGTAGCAGCGCGGCGCGGACGGTCAAACCTTGGGGCGGAACAAATCTCGGCGACCCCGGTATTTGACATCGGCCGCCGCCCCAGCGACGCTTGGCTACGGAGGCCGCCCGCCATGCGCTCGCCCGGTTTTGCCCTACTGCTCCCCCTGCTGCTCGCCAGTTGTGCCTCGATGCGCGCCCAAACGGTCGCCGACGAACCGGCCAGAGACCGCCGCGAGGTGCCCACCGCTGAAGCCCCGGCGCCGAGCTCGCCGCCCGGCAGCTTGCCGACTGCTTCCGATGACAAGCCAGAGGACAAGCCGGCCGAGGACAAAAAAGTCGAGGCCGACGACGGCGACAGCGACAGCAAGCCCAGCGGTGGCATCGAGACCGACGGTGGCGACGACGGCGACGACGAGTCGACCGAATCGGTGGGCGACGACATCGACAAGCCAGACGATGCCACCAGCGATGATGATGCAGACGGCGACGGCACCAGCCGCGATGGTACCAAAACCAAGTCCGGCCGCCACGACTAAGAGGGGGTAGCCAATTGAGTCCACTGGCAAACCGCAGCGGGGACTGTTCCGGGGACGCCGTCGCAATGAATTGCGCGGCTACAGGTGACGGCGCCCGCCTGCGCGGGTGCCCGGCCGGGTGTCGGCGCGGGCCGACACGGTTACCTGTAGCCGCAGAATTTATTCTGACGGTGAAATAGGGAGATTGGTGGTCTTGATGTGTCCTGACGCAGGTTGGTTTTTTGGCTACACCCTCTAACGGTGCCATGGCTGCGCCTGTCTCCGCAGTGTCCGTCGCCGCGACCGCGGCGCTGCGGCGTGTGGCGGTGCTGCAAGCGCAAGTCATGTTCGCGTGCAACAACCGCTGCTGGTTTTGCCTGGACCGCAACGAAGTCGACGGCGAGTTCCACGGTGGACCGCCCGTGGTGCCGTACGACCGCGTCGCCCAGCTGCTGCGCGATCACGTTGGCCTTGTCGATGCCGTGATGTTCACCCATGGCGAGCCGACGCTGCATCCGCGCTTGCCCGAGTTGTTGCACCTGGCCCGCGAACTGGGCTACGCCGGCCGAGGTGTGGTCAGCAACGCCCGCAAGCTCGCTGACCGCGGGTTTGCCCGCGAGCTCTGCAATGCCGGGGCCAATCGCTTCGTGCTGTCGATCCACGGTGGTGATGCGGCGACCCACGACCGCTCCGTTGGCACCGCGGCCTTTGGCCAGGCCAGCGTCGGCCTGGCCAACATCGCATCATTGAAAGCTGAATTCGGCGTGCACCTGTCCAGCTCGACGGTGGCCAGCCACCTGAACCTGCCGCAGTTGGTCCAGACGCTGCGCTACTTGCTCGACGCGGGCGTCGATACCGCGGTGGTCAACGTGGTCCGGCCAACTGGGCACGCTGCCAAGCATTTCTCCGAAGTCGTGCCGCGGTACGCTGAAGTTGTGGCGGCGTTACAGCCGCTGCGCGACCTGCCGGAAGTGACACGCAAAGTGGTGCTCGAAGACATCCCAGCCTGTGCCGCTGGGCCGTTTGCCCGATCAGTTGGCACGCTCGAGGCCTGGGTGGTGCCGCCCAGCGACGAGAGTGTGCGCGCCCCGCGGGCCAAGGCGAGCTTGTTCGCGGCCGATCAGTCGGCTTCTGGGCCCAGCCAGACCGGCGTGACCGGCGATCTCGTCAAGCGGCCCCCGTGTGCGACATGTACCCACAACGATCACTGCTGGGGTGTGTGGCAGCGCTACGTACAGGCCTACGGATGGGACGAATTCGTGCCGATCGCGCCCGGAAGCACGATGGCCAGCGCCGGCCAGACAGCGCTGGAGCAAGCGTTGAGCCAGCACCTGCGTCCCGAGGCGCTCGCTGCTGCGTTGCCGGCGGAATTTGCCTTGCTGACGTGGACGCTGGACGGTCGGCGCGACCGCCTGTTGCTCACGCTGCAAGGTCCAGACGGCGAACTCACGATCTTGGTGGCAGCCAACCTGACCGATCAGCAGGCGTATCTGCGCGATGGCGCATGGGCGTGGAGCTACCGGTCGACCCGGCCCTTATCGGTGCGCGAGACGGTCTTGATGCAGGCGCTGGCCGACGAATTCGGCGCGATCACGCTTGGCGGCGGGTCGCTGCGCGGCACGAACTCGTCCCACCCGTAGCGCTCGGGGTGCTCGCGCCGCGGCCCTTCGCAGTGCTGCGCCCACGTGCACGTCTGGCACGGCGGGCCATGGAGTTTGCCCGCTTCAAGGCGGTAACGCGCGTAATCGCCGATCTCGATGTCACCGTCGTACACCGTCGTCGCACCCAGCCGCGGCTCAATTGCTGCCCATTCGTAGCTGCGCAGGCAGCAAAACGGCACGGCTTCGGTAATGACCGAAACGCCCGCGCTGCCGGCAATGTCGAGGGCCTCCGGCAAGAACCGCTGGACGTCGCGGTAGCGCGGCACCGTGTCGTCCCAGGTTTGCCCCGCCGTGCCCAGCGCATGGACAAACGCGAACTGCACCTGCCACACCCCCAGCGACACCAGCAACCTGGCAATCTGGGGCAGGTACGGGGTGTTTTGGCGGGTGATCACCGTCTGGGTCAGCACCCGCTGCCCCAAGGCTTGCAGGTGGCACATGCCCGCCACGCATTGCGCAAACGCCCCCTTTGGCGCCCACCAGGTGGTCGTGCAGCGGCGCGATGTGGCCATGCAGCGACGGGTTGAACTCGGTCGCACCCGCGGCAATCAAAGCCTGCACGTAGCTCTTGTACGCCAGCCTGCGGCCGTTGGTCTGGACCTGAATGGTGGTGTAGCCCATGCCGCGCGCGGCAGCCACGATCTGCGGCACATCGTCGCGGATGGTAACCTCGCCGCCAGTGAGCAAAAGCGCGTCGCAGTGCGCGCGGGCGGTGCGCAGCCGCTGTAGGGCCTGTTCGGTGCTCAAGTCGGCAACGTGGTCGCGCTTGTCACCCTGCACACAGAACAGGCACTTGTTGTTGCAACGAAAACCGAGCTTCAGATCGCGCTTGAAGGCCCGATCCGGCTGCGGTTGGTGGGCAAACAGGGTCTGCGCCGAGCTGTGGCGGGCGCGGGCAACTTGTTCAGGTGTCGCGAGGTCGCGGACAACGGTGGGCTGGGCCATCATGACACCGGTAAGCGTCAACGGACTTGAAGGCCCCCTGATACCGGTGGCGTGGCCCTCGGCCAAGCCTCGCTTGCCACCGTTGTGTCATCGCGCAGGTGCAAGATGCCCGACTTGGCCCGGATCCGCCGCTGTACGGGCAGGCCATTGCGCTGCAGTGCCGCGGCGAGCTCATCGAGCGTCGCCGGCTTGCCCAAGAAGTCGTGACGCGAACGCGATTGACCCCATCGCCCAAAGCGCGCAGACTCCCGCGCCGTTTGCGGCCCTGCGCCGCAAAGGGCCCTTTGCTATGCGCATTGCCATCGTTGCAGAGTCTTTTGGCGCCGAACGGCGCGTCGCAGCCAGCCCCGATAGCGTCAAGAAACTGGTCGCTTTGGGCTTTGACGTACACGTTGAGCCCGGCGCCGGTGAAGCCGCGTGTTTTTCAGACGCCGCGTATGTCGCCTCGGGCGCCACGCTGGCCATCGATCTGGCGACGCACTACCTGCAAGCCGACATCCTGCTCAAGGTCAAGCCGCCCGGCGAGCGCCCAGAGTTTGGCGATGAAGTCGCGGCGCTGCGCCAAGGCGCGACCGTGGTCAGCTTTTTGTGGCCGTCGCGCAACGCCGAGCTGTTGGCGCGGCTGGCGCAACGCGGCATCACCGCCATCGCCATGGACATGGTGCCGCGCATCTCGCGGGCGCAGAAAATGGATGCCCTGAGCTCGATGGCCAACATCTCGGGCTACCGCGCCGTGCTCGAAGCGGGCAACCACTTCGGCTCGTTTTTCTGCGGCCAGATGACGGCGGCCGGCAAGATCGCCCCGGCCAAGGTGCTGGTGATTGGCGCAGGCGTGGCCGGACTCTCGGCCGCAGGTGCCGCCAAGGGCCTAGGCGCCATCGTCCGTGCCTTTGACACCCGCGCCGCGGTCCGCGAGCAAGTCCAGTCGATGGGCGCCGAGTTCCTTGAAGTCAAGATCCAAGAAGACGGTGAAGGCGGCGGCGGCTACGCCAAAGAGATGTCGCCGGAGTTTATCGCCGCCGAGATGGCGCTGTTTCGGGCCCAAGCCAAAGAAGTCGATATCGTGGTGACCACCGCGCTGATCCCCGGCAAGCCCGCGCCCAAGCTGTGGCTCCGTGACATGGTCGCGCTGATGAAGCCGGGCTCGGTCGTCATCGACCTGGCCGCGGAGACCGGTGGCAATTGCGAGTACACCGTGGCTGATGAAGTGGTAGTCGCGCACGGTGTGACGATCCTGGGTCCCACCGACTTGCCCAGCCGCTTGGCCACCACCGCCAGCCAGCTGTATGCCCAGAACCTGGTGCACTTGCTGACCGACTTGGGCGGTGCCAAAGCCAAAGACGCCCAGACAGGCGACTTGGCCCTGAACTTTGACGACGACGTCATCTATGGCGCCACCGCCCTGCACCTCGGCCAAATTCGCTATCCGGTGGCACCGCGTGCCGCTGGTGCGCCGACGCCGGCCGCCAAGCCGGCGCTGGCTTCGCCGACCATGAAAGAGCCCCTGCGCCAGCCGACCATGGCCTACACCGAGCGGGCGCCAGGTCGCAATGCGATTACCACCGCGGAGAGCGCCAAGAATGCAGCGCTGACGTGGACGATGGTGGCGCTGCTGGCCGGTGCGTTTGTGGCGCTCAAGGTCTTGGGCGGCAACAGCCACGACGACCAGACCACGATGCTGCTGCTCGAGCGCGTCACGGTGTTTGTGCTGGCGTGCTTTGTCGGTTGGCAAGTGGTTTGGAACGTGACACCAGCCTTGCATACACCGTTGATGTCGGTGACCAACGCGATTTCTGGGATTATTTTGGTCGGTGGCCTGCTGCACAGCAAAGGCGACCTGACCAGCGCGCCGGTGGTGCTGGGCTTGGCGGCGGTGCTGTTTGCCACCGTCAACGTCGCGGGTGGCTTTCTGGTGACCCGGCGCATGCTCAAAATGTTTCGAAAATAGGCGGATACCCCTATGACGCAAGCGTTTTTGTCGGTAGCCTGGATCGTCGCTTCGATCCTGTTTGTGTCGTCCCTGCGCGGGCTGTCCCACCCGGAGACGGCGCGGCGCGGCAACGGGTATGGTATTACCGGCATGGTGCTGGCGGTGCTGGCGGTGCTGTTGGCGGCCGATGTCGGCAACCACGCGGCGCTGGTGCTGGCGGTGGGTGGCGGCGCAGCGATTGGCATGGTGCTGGCGCAGCGCGTCGAGATGACGTCGATGCCCGAGCTGGTGGCGATCCTGCACAGCTTTGTGGGTTTGGCGGCGGTGCTGGTCGGGTTTGCAGCCTACTTGGGCGACCACAACCACGGGACCAACCAGCTGCTGCTCATCGAGATCTGGCTCGATGTGCTGATTGGCGCGATTACCTTTACCGGCTCGATTGTGGCCTTTCTCAAGCTGCGCGGCAGTGTCTCGGGCAAACCGCTGCTGCTGCCGGGGCGCCACCTCCTGAATGCAGGTTTGGCGTTGACGGCGCTGGGACTGGTGATTCCGTTTCTGCAAGGCGGAGATGGACTGATTTGGCTGATGGCGATGACCGGTCTGGCGTGCGCGCTGGGCGTGCTGCTGGTGGCGGCGATCGGCGGCGCCGACATGCCGGTCGTGGTCTCGATGCTCAACAGCTACTCGGGATGGACGGCGTCCGCCGCCGGCTTCATGCTCGGCAACGACTTGCTCATCATCACGGGCGCGTTGGTGGGTTCTTCGGGCGCGATCCTGTCGTACATCATGTGCAAGGCCATGAACCGCTCGCTGGCCTCGGTCATCTTTGGCGGCTTTGGCGCCGATCCCAAGCCGGGCAGCGCGCAGGCTCAGGCCAATGCGGCGCCGCAGGGCGACGTTGTCGCGACCGAAATTGGGGCGCTGGCGCATGAACTGTTGGAGGCCAAGCAGGTGGTGATTGTCCCCGGCTACGGCATGGCGGTGGCGCGGGCCCAGCACGCGGTGCGCCAGTTGGTCGATGTGCTGCAGCAGCGCGGGTGCACGGCCCGGTTTGCGATTCATCCGGTGGCGGGGCGCCTGCCCGGTCACATGAACGTGCTGCTCGCCGAAGCCAATGTGCCGTACGACATCGTGCTCGAGATGGATGAAATTAACCACGAATTCCCCAAGACCGACGTGGTGCTGGTGATTGGCGCCAACGACATCGTCAATCCGGGCGCACAGACCGATACCAGCAGCCCGATCTATGGCATGCCGGTGCTCGAAGTCTGGAAGGCCAAGCGGGTGGTGGTGCTCAAGCGCTCGCGGTCGAGCGGCTATGCCGGCGTCGATAATCCGTTGTTCTACAAAGAGAACACCCGGATGTTGTTTGCCGACGCCAAGGTCGGGATGGAGCAGGTGGTGGCGGCGGTCAGTGCGGGCTAAATTCGCTGCGACAATAGACAGTTGAACAAAGGGTGCGTCCGTTCAGGCAACCTGCACATTGCGCCGCGGCACAGTCAGGACCCCACGCCCCAAGTTGATTTTTGTCCAAGCCCGCGAAATCCGATCGTAATCTAACCGGCCATTCAGACCGATCCGGGTCAACAGAAACCGTCTAAAATCACTTGACTTTGCGTCGAATCCGCGATCAAGTATGGCCCGCCGCCACGCATGGCTTGTGCCAGCGACCTGGGCGGCGGCGGCGCCATGGCAGACCGAATCCCGCAAACCCCAGCCGGAGTTGCCCTTCAGGCCGGGCTGTCGCCCAAACGCTGGGCCAAAGTCGTAGCGGAGGCCGAAGTCCGAGCGTGCATTTTTGACGAGGTCGCCGCCAAGGTCGCCGAGGGCGCGAAGTGGAAGGTGGCCGTGGCTGAGCTCGATCCAGCTTTGGCTTGGCCTACTTTCATGAACTGGAAGCGTCGGTACGAGTCGACCCTGGGCGAAACTTGGGAGCGCCTGCTGGATCGGCGGCCGGCGCGGGCATCGCGGCGATGCTGCTGGCCCTGCACACTGAGACCCAGATGGTGTTCATCACGGTTCTGAAGGGTCAAGTGCTTGCCGGAACAAAGATTTCTGGCGAAGGTCCCTGACAGTCCTATCGCCACCACGACGAGTTGCGTGAATGCACGGCCTTGGTCAAGGGCCAAGGGGTTCCTGAAGAAGGCTTGGAGATTCGAGGTGTTCAAATGCGCCGGCTGGGACAGCCGACAGCCCGCGAGGGATCTCCGGCGGTGCGGACGTGGGCCTACCTGCGCCTGAGCCGTGCGAGGTGCCGAAGCCAAAGCCCAAGGAAAGCAACACTTCGCCGACGGTGACACCGACAACGATGGAGATGGTGGCAGATGGCTGTAACTTGAGAGCAGCGTTTGAAAAGGTGGCGTCCAACAGGGGCGCGCCCGGGCCAGACCATCAAAGCGTCGACGACGTGCGCGGGCACATCGGCAAACTGCTACCCAAACTGCGCCAAGCCCTGCTTACCGGCGACTACCAGCCGGGCGAAATCCGACGCGTGTGGACCCCGAAATCTGGTTGCGGGGAGCGCGGTTTGGGCATACCCAATGTGGTCGATCGGATTGTACAGCAGGCGGTACTCCAAGTGCTTAGGAGCTGTCCAAGTATAACTTGGACAGTTCGTGCTTGCTTGGCGGGTCGCAAGCTCTCGGCTTGACAGCCGACTCGCCGCTCCGGTCGATAACCCATTCGATCGACTTAAATTTTCACAGTTCCTAAGTGTCCAGTGGTTCAACCAGCAAGGGCTGGTTTCACTGGCGTCGCAATGGCAACGGCTCAACCCGATGCCCGTCACCGTGGCAGCTCAGCCATTTCGGCTGAGCCTCCGGAGCGCTGGTGTTAAGCCTCCGCTGAGCAACGGGAAACCGCTGCGCACCACCGTCGTCGTTGATAGCGATAATATCGCCAGATTTACAGATGTTGTCACTGCAGCGGATCAGGTGCAGCAGTGTGTCTGGTTGCCAGTTGGTCACAAGCCATGGGGTCGGCATCGACGCTAAGTTTCTGGTCTCAATGGCAATATCCAACGGTGTGCCGACTTGAAACGACCCGCTGTGAACCGTGCGTACTGCAGCGTCAAAAGCATAGACGGGCGGATCAACCGGACACCCCTTGAAGTCCACGGTTGCGGTCACGCCACCGTCGGGCGGCCCGGCACCGACGCAGGCCTGAACAGCAGCCGCCATGTCCTGCGGGCCTGCGGCCTGCTTCTTCGCTGTCTTTATGCAGTCGCGAACCGCCTGAGCCTTCGCCGTGGCCTTCACCTTTGCAAACGCCGCCTCAGGACTCTCCAAGGCACCTTTCTCCGACGCGGCTTTGTCCACCTTTTTGCCCGCTTGAGCCAGCGTCGACGCCGTCGGCGCAAAGAGCGGCACAGCTGCAGGCTTGTCCGGAATCGAATCGATATCAGACAGTTGTAAAATGGGGGCAAAGCTGTTGCAGATCAAGCGATTACGGCTAAGATAGCCAGCACGCCAGTGACAAACAAGCACAGGTTCTGTCTGAACTTCCTCAGCCGCGCCTTCTGAAGTCCCGCCCCAAGCAGAACCCCAATGGCTGGTCTCGCCGAGTCTGCACTGTGGCGACTGTGGCGACTGTGGCGACTGTGGCGACCGTACGCCACCTGTCAGAGGCCGTCAACGGCAAATTTCATTAGCCATAATAAAGACTTCCCGCGTACCTGTTGTGGCGCGACCGCAGCCACGTTTTGGGCACTTGCGCTCGGCGCGGCTGGCTGAGGGGACTTCGCTGTGCCGGGTGGCAGAAGGTACGCCCTGTGGCTGGAGCCACTGGGCTACATCTACAATAGATGGCCAAACTGGCCTGAAAACAGCCTGCAATCTTGGCACCTGCGGATCGACGATCCCGTTGGCCTTGGCCCGCTTGACGCAGAACGCGGTGACGCCACCGAGGAAGGCTCGGTGGATGTCGCCATGCAGACCGGCGTTGAACGCCGCATAGGCGCGCAAATCATACGGCATGGTGAAGACCCACTGCCGATAGGGAATTTGCGGTAGCACGGTGTCTACGAGGCGCGCGGCCTCCTGGGTCATCCGCATTCCGTCGCAGCTCACGCAGATGCCACGCTGCTTGCAGCTGAACGCGATCAGCTCGACCTTCTTGCACTGGTCGCAGAGCAGTTTTACCGCGCCGTGCTTGAGCTGCCCACACTTCTTGTACGATTCCAAGGTCTTGTGAACGAACTTGGGCAGCCGCGCCCCATCCGCCGCTTCCTCGACCTCCGCCAGCACCTTGTCGCCAAACTGGTTGATCAGCCGCTAGATCGCCGTCTGATCCGGCTCGCGGCGGACGTACTGGATCTTGGGCGTGGCAGGCGTGGAGGGCACGCCCATGATCGCTGGCTGAAGCCAAAATCCGCGGCGAGGTCACAAGAAACCAACAAAATGCCATAAACCCTTGACAACATTGGGGGTTGTCCCGCCCTCGACAGGGGGAGGGACAGCCGAAACACGCCGGCAGCGCCGGCGCGCAGGCAGGGTGAGGTCACCCCATCCGCCCCACCAGCCCCCGCGACAAATACAGCGCCTCCACCGTCTGCTCACTCCGCCCCAGCAGCGTCGCCTGACTCGAACGCCCGACCGCAATCTCCATCCGCTGCAACCCCAGCCCAGCCGGCAGCTCTGGCCCATACGTCCGCGTCCCGCACGCCCCATCGAAGCTCACCAGATACGCCGTGCCCCGCCGGTTGGCCCGCGCCAGCTCGTCGACAAACCGCGGCAGATCCAGCCCTTGGGCATAGCGCGGATCGCGACCCTGGCTCACCCCCAGATACGGCGGGTCCATGTACACCACGTCTTTGGGCCCAGCCTGCCGCAGCAGCACCGCGTAATCACCCGCCACGACCTGCGTTCGTCCTTGTAACAGCTGGGACGCCGCCACGATCTTGGCCCGCAGCTGGTCCGGCCGCGTGCCCAACCGCCGGTGGTCCGCCGACTGGTTGAATTCGCCCTGCGCATTGAACCGCACCGCGTTCTTGACGCAACGCGCCAGCAGGTACAGCAGCTGCGCCGGCTGCCGTCGCACGTTGAACTGACTGCGCACCATCAGGTAATGCGCCCGCGGATCGGCCAGTTGGGCATGCCACAGCGCCGCATAGGCGTCACTGAGCACATCAGGTTCCGTCAGCAACTGCTGCCACAGCGCGACCAGCGGATGCAGGGTGTCGCCCAGCACAAACCGCTGCGCCCGCTGCTGAAACGCTACCGCAAGGCTCACCGCGCCCGAGCCGACAAACGGCTCAATCAGGGTCGCGGTGTCGGCCGGCAGCTGCGCCAGAATCGTCGGCACCAGCTGGCGCTTGCTGCCCTGATAGGCGATCGGGTGCGGCGGGGCCATCGCGACTAGAGCAGACCGCCCTTGGTGCACACGCCAGCTTCGCACTGCGGCAGGCAGTAGATGACCGGCAACTTCGAGCACAAGTACTTGACGCCACAGCTGGTGCCGTCCGGTACAGCGGCGTGGTAGCAGCCAAACTTGGCGCTGCATCCGTCGGTGGTGCACACGTTGCTGTCATTGCAGCTGATGGTGGTGCCCGTGCACTTGCCGCCGCTGCAGGTGTCGCCGGTGGTGCAATTCGACCCGTCACTGCACGCCAACACGTTGTTGGTAAAGGCACACAGGCCGCTGGTGGTCACGCACGCATCGTCGGTGCAGACCAACCCGTCGGTGCACGCCTTCTGCAAGCCGGAGTAGCAGATGGCCGCCTTGCACAGGTCGCCCGTGGTGCACAAGTTGCCGTCTTCGCAGGCGTTGGCATTGGCGAGGTAGGAGCACAGGCCGGTCTTGATCGAACACGAGTCGGTGGTGCACACCTTCTTGTCGTTGCACACGACCGAGGCGCCGGGGATGCACTTGCCCGACACGCAGGTGTCGCCAATCGTGCAGGCGCTGCCGTCGCTGCAAGTCAGCGTGTTGATGGCGTGGCTGCAGGTGCCAAAGACGGTGTCGCAGCTGTCGCTGGTGCAGGTGTTGGCGTCGTCGCAGGTGTTCAATGCGCCGGCGGTGCAGGTGCCGGTCGCGCTGCAGACGTCGCTGACCGTGCAGGCGTTGCCGTCGCTGCACGCACCGGTGGCGGGCACGGTGGCGCACTTGCCAGTGGTGGCGTCGCAGCTGTCGGTGGTACAGACGTTGCCATCGTTGCATGTCACCGACTTGCCGGTGCACTTGCCCAGCGTGTCGCAGGCGTCGCTCAGGGTGCACAGGCTGCCATCGCTGCACACGGCGCCGGTGTTGGGGGTGGCCGTGCACTTGCCGGTGGCGTCGCACTTGTCCAGCGTACACGGGTTGGCGTCGTCACAGTTGACCGCCTTGCCCACGCACGTGCCCGCGGAAGTGCAGACATCGCCAGTAGTGCAGACGTTGGTGTCGTCGCAAATCTTGCCGACCACCGCGGTGTTCAGGCAGGTAAAGCTGGTGCCCGAGGCCACGCAAGTGTCGTTAGTGCACGCTTTGCTGTCGTTGCACTCCACGGCTTGGGTGGCAGCTTTGCAGGCGCACGTCCACTTGCCCGAGGTGCAGGTGCCGGCAGTGCAGGCATCGCCGGTGGTGCAAGTCTGGGCGTCGTCGCAGACTGTGCCATTGACCACGGGCTTCTTGACACAACTGCCGCTGGTCACGTCGCAGCTGGCGGTGTTGCAGGCGTCGCCCTTGCACACAACCGAGGCGCCGCCGGTGCACTTGCCGGTCTGGCAGGTGTCGCTGGTGGAGCAGGGGTTGCCGTCGCTGCACGTGGTGCCATTGGCAATTGGCGTCAGCACACAGGCGCTGGTCTTGCTGTCGCAGGCCGCGGTGTTGCAGGCGTCGCCGCTGCAGGCTTTGGGGCTGGCGCCTTTGCACGCGCCCGCGCCATCGCATCCGTCGACGGTGGTACAGGCATTGCCGTCGTCGCAAGTGGCTCCGACCGCCGCGCTGCTGGCCTTGCAGCCTTTGGCAGTCTCATCGCACTTGCTGGGCAGACACGCGGTACCCGTACACGCGACCGCGGTGCCGCTGGCGCATCCGCCTTTGCCGTCGCAGTGGTCGGCGGTGGTACAGCTCAAGCCATCGTCACAGCTGACCGTGCTGGCCTTGGGCGTAGTCGTGCACTGCTTGCTGGTCTCGCTGCAGGAACCGGTGGCGCAGGTGCTGTTTAGGCTCGAGCAGTCCATCGCTTTGCCGGCGCACTTGCCGACGCTGTCGCAGGCATCGCCAGAAGTGCAAAACGTGCCGTCGTCACAGACGGTGCCGACAACCTTGGGCTTCTTGGTGCACGCAAACGTATCGTTGCTGGTCGCGTTGCAGGCGCCGACATTGCACGCGTCATTGCCCGCGCTGCAATTGGCGGCGGCACCCACCGTACACTTGCCGATCTTGCACACGTCGCCGGGGGTGCATCCGTTGCTGTCGGCGTCGCAGGCGGTGCCGTCGGCCTTGGTCACGGTGGTGCACTTGCCGGTGCCGGGGTCGCACAGGCCGTTGTTGCAGGCGTCGCCGTTACACACGATCGGCTTGTTGCCGCTGGCGCACAGCCCGGCTTTGCACTGACCACTTCCTGTTTGCTGGCACTTGTCGCCGGTGTCACACGCCGTGCTGTCGGCGGCGCTGGTGCTGACGCACTTGCCGGCGCTGCACTTGTCGGCGGTGCACGGGTTGTTGTCGTTGCAGTCGGTGTCGGCTTTGCAGGCGCAGGTGTTGGTGCCGACGCAGCCGCCGCCCTTGCAGGCGTCGGTGGTGCAGCTGTCGCCATCGTCGCACTTGCCGCCGTCGTCGGGCGGGTACAGGCATCCCTTGGTCAGGTCACAACTGGCGCCGGTGCACGGGTTGCCGTCGTCACACGACTTGGCTTCGGATGCATGGTTGCACTTGCCAGTGCCGGCGTCGCAGCTGTCGATGGTGCAGGCCACGCCGTCGTCGCACTTGTTGGGCTTGCCCAGGCACAGCTTGGACGCGCAGGCGTCGCCAACCGTGCACGGATTCTTGTCGTCGCAGGCGCCGTCGCCCGGCTTGTGCCCGCATCCGAGCACCGCGTCGCAGGTGTCCAACGTGCAGGGATTGGCGTCGTCGCACTTGGCGTCGGCGGTGCCCACGCAGTTGCCGCCTTTGCACGCGCTGGCGGTGGTGCAAGCGCTGTTGTCGTTGCAGGTGGTGCCATCGGTGGCCGCTACGGCATCGCACTTGGCCGTCGCCGGGTTGCACACGCTGGGCAAGCACGTCGTGCCGTCTTTGCATTGTACGGCCGTGGCTGCGTCGTTCTTGCACAGCCCCGCCTCGCACTTGGCGGTGCCGAGGCACAGGTTGTTGATTTGCTTGGCGCAGTCGCTGTCGGCTTGGCAGGCGCAGGTGGCTACACCGCCGCACGAACTGGCCTTGGTGCAGGCGTCGTCTTTGGTGCACGGGTTGCCGTCGTCGCACTTGGCGCCCTCGTTGGCGCTGACGGTGCACCCTTTGGCCAAGTCGCATCCGTCGTTGGTGCACGGGTTGCCGTCGTTGCACA
>CANMNA010000054.1 GCA_947499075.1 Myxococcales bacterium | reverse complement strand
ACGCCTGCACCACCGGCGAAACGTGCGCGACCGGCAGCTGCGCAGGCGGCGGCAAGGTCAATTGCAGTGACGGCAGCCCATGCACCGACGACAGCTGCGACAGCGCCACCGGGTGCGCGTTCAAGCCCAACACGCTGCCCTGCGACGATGGCAGCCAGTGCACGGTCGGCGAAGAGTGCAAAGACGGCGCATGCAGCGCGGCCACTGCCATCAACTGCGACGACACCAACCCTTGCACCACCGACAGTTGCACGCCCACAACAGGGTGCGGACACGTCGCGACCACCAGCGGATGCGACGACAGCAACGCGTGCACCCAGGGCGACGCCTGCGCCTCGGGCAACTGTTTGCCCGGCAAGGGGATCGTGTGCAACGACGGCAACCCGTGCACCGACGACAGCTGCCTGGCCAAAAGCGGGTGCAGCGCCACCGCCAATCTCGCGGCTTGCAGCGATGGCTCAGTCTGCACGGTCGCCGACGCCTGCCAGGGCGGCGTGTGCCTGCCCGGGTATGCGACCAACTGCAACGACGGCAATGTATGCACCAATGATAGCTGCGACGCCAAGACCGGATGCGGTCACACGGCCAACGCTGCGGCGTGCAACGATGGCAACGTCTGTACTTTGGGCGATGCCTGCAAGGGCAATGCCTGCGCTGCCGGTGCACCAATTGTCTGCAACGACGGCAACGCCTGCACCGACGACAGCTGCAGTGCGCTTTTTGGCTGCACCACCAGCTTGAATGCGGCACCGTGCAATGATGGCAACGCGTGCACTTCTGGCGACGCCTGCGCGGCAGCTGCGTGCAAGGGCAAAGCGGTGGCCTGCGACGACAACAACGTGTGCACCATCGATTACTGCGACTCAGGCCAAGGCTGCCAAGGCGCGGCGGTGCCAGGAATCTGCGACGACGGCAACGCCTGCACCGTGCAAGATGTCTGCGCGACGGGCGCGTGCGACGGCAAGGCAATCATCTGCGACGATGGCAACCCCTGTTCAGTCGACAGCTGTAACCCGAAAACGGGTTGCACCGCTGCAAACGCCACCGATGGCGCGGTGTGCGGCCCCGGTGTGTGCCTGACGGGCGTGTGCCAAGTCGGTACGGCCCAAAAGCCCGCGACGTCGTGCAAGCAAATCTACGACATCTCCGTGGGCGCCAAAAATGGCGTGTATTGGCTGGACCCGGACGGCACTGGCCCGATCGTGCCCTTCCAAGCGACCTGCGATATGACTGGCGATGGGGGTGGATGGACCCTGGTGCTCAAAGTCGATGGTAGCGCTGCAACTTTTGCCGGCGGAGCGACCGCATGGACGACCACGACCTCGCTCAACCCGACGCTTATCGCCGTGGACAAGCAAGAGGCCCGCCTGAACGGCTACGCCACGGTTGCGATGACGGCGATGCGGGTGGGCATGACTGTCAACACCAGCCCGCCGGCAACTGTGGTCGTGCCGGTCGTGGGTTCGTCGCTTGGGTACTTGATCACCCAAAACAAGCTGATCCAGACTACCGCCGGTCGCAAGGCTTGGAAGGGGCTGTTGGTCGATGCCTCACTGCAGCTCAACTGCAACCAAGAGGGCATCAACACCGCGACATGCCGCATTGGCATTGTCGGCAACAACGAAAATGAGTGCGCTTCGCCCGATTCATGGCTGGGCTTGGGCTGCATTGGCGGCTATGCCGCTGGCAACTGGGCCAACCCGGATTGGAATTCTGACAATGGTGGCAAGACGACCAAGGCATTTGGCTATGTGTGGGTGAGGTAGGCTGCTCGCAGCGTAGGAGGCAAGGATGGGTGCGAGGTGTATCTCGATAGGCGACTGGGCAGCGATTGCGGCAATTGCTGCGATGGTGCTTGGGCTAGTGAGTGGCTGCAGTGAAGATGCGATGGTCGCCAGTCCACCCGCGCCCGATGGTGTCGCCAGCCAGGATAGTGCACCGGCAGGCACGCTCGATACCGCTGCAACTGCGCTCGACGCAGGGCCGGCGGCACCCGATGCGGCGGCCGAAGTGCAGGCGGAATTGGCCGCGGATCTGCCAGCGCCGCCGCCCGACGTGGTCGCGACCGAAGTCGCTGCGCCAAAGGACACGGCTGTGTCCGATGCAGCGTGGCTGCATCCGCCTGGAGATCGCGGCGTGTGCGACCCGTGCCAGTCCTCGGCGCAATGCGCCGACCCGACCGCGAGTTGCGTAGGCCTTGGCAATCCAGCGCCGGCCGCCGGATGGTTTTGCGAGCAGCCCTGCGCAGCCGATATGAGCTGCTCGGCAGGTGCGCACTGTGAGCAGCGCAGCACCGCCGAAGGCGATGTCGTCCAAGTTTGTATCCCAGACAGCAACGTGTGCGCTTGCAGCGCCCAAGCCGCCGAAGCCGATTGGCAGACGCCCTGTTTTGTGGCGGCATTGGGCAGCGATGGCTTGGTCTCCGGCAAGTGCGCGGGCACCTGGGCGTGCGCAAGCGGAGGCTGCAACGCCAAGCTGCCCGCAGCCGAAGTTTGCAACGGGATGGACGACGACTGCGACGGCAAGACCGACGAGTCGGTCGGCAGCGACATCTGTGACGATGGCAACCCCTGCACAATTGGCGAGAAATGCACGGCAGGCGTGTGCGCAGCGGGCGCCAACATGTGCGCCTGCAACGCCAACATAGATTGCGCCGGCGGCGATCCGTGTCTCGGCCAGTGGGTCTGCGACAAGGCCAAAGTGCCCTACAAGTGCACAACGGTAGCTGGCACTGTGCCGAGCTGCGCCAACCTGCAGCCGACGGCGTGCAAGGTCGCAGCGTGTACTGCCAAGGCCGGCGGGTGTGCCCTGAGCAACAAGGCCGATGGCAGCCTTTGCGATGCAGACGGCGACCCATGCACCGTGGGCGACAGCTGCAGCGCGGGCACCTGCGCGCCCGGCGAGACGCTGGCCTGCGACGACGGCAATCCCTGCACGTTTGATGGATGTTCAGCCAAGGGCTGTGGCCACACCAACACCGTCGGCGCTTGCAGCGACAACAAGGCCTGTACCAGCGGCGACAGCTGCAAACAAGGCACTTGCACTGGAATTGCCAAGGCTTGCGACGACGGCAACCCGTGCACGGTCGACAGCTGTGACGGCAGCTCCGGCCAGTGCACCGCCTCGCCCGGAGGCGCGAGCTGCGACGATGGCAACCCGTGCACCACCAAGGACCTCTGCGCCAACGGCAACTGCGCAGGCGCAGACTCGACCTCGTGCAGCGATGGCAACCCGTGCACCGACGACGGCTGCGCGCCCAACAGCGGATGCACCCACAGCGCCAACGCCGCCCCATGCGAGGATGGCAACGCCTGCACCCAGAGCGACAGTTGCCAAAAAGGGGTCTGTACCGGCGGCGCCAGCAGCTGCGGGTGCCAGCAACAAGCCGACTGTAACGCCAAGCAGCTCGCCGACCCCTGCCTAGGTGCCCTGGTGTGCAACCTCGCGGCATCGCCACCCAAGTGCGTACCCAAGGCCGGCGCCGCCGCGTACTGCGCCAGCCCCGGCCCCTGCTTGGTGGCGACTTGCACCGCCGGCACCTGCGGCAGCACACCCCAGCTTGACGGCACCGCGTGCAGCGATGGCAATGCCTGCACGGGCAGCGACGCCTGCAAAGCCAGCACCTGCAGCGGCACACCCATTGCGTGCGATGATGGCAAACCCTGCACGGTGGACAGCTGCGGCACCGACGGCAAGGGCATCGCAGCCTGCCAACACCAGGCCAGCACCGGCACGTGCAGCGACGGCAACGCGTGCACGGTCGGCGACACCTGCACGGCGGGCGCGTGCGTGGCCGGCGCCGCCAACACCTGCAGCGACGGCAAAGCCTGCACGCTTGACAGCTGCGACCCCAAGACGGGCAAGTGTCTCAACGACACGGGCACCCTGCAAAACAAAGTGTGCAGCACCGGCGCTGGGGCCTGTGGCGCCGCGACTTGCCAGGCTGGGATCTGCACCTTGGCATCTGCCACCGCGTGCGACGACGGCAACTTGTGCAGCAACGACGCCTGCGTGCCCGATGTCGGATGCCAGCACACGCCGAACAGCTTGAGCTGCGACGACGGCAACCCGTGCACGCTCAGCGACACGTGCGCCAGCAGCAAGTGTGCGGGCTCCAAGCCCAACGCTTGCAACGATAGCAACCCTTGCACCACCGACAGCTGCGCCAAAGCCACCGGATGCCAGCACCTTGCCAACACCTTGCCGTGTGACGACGGCAATTTGTGCACGATCGGCGACATCTGTGGCACGAGCGCGTGCACCGGAACGCCCCAGAAATGCGGTGACGGCAACCCCTGCACCAGCAGCACCTGCACCGCCGGGGTGTGCAGCCCGCAAGTCGCAGTGCCCGATGGCACCGTTTGCAGCGATAAGGACTCGTGCGTCGGCAAGGGTGCCTGCAAGGCGGCGGTGTGTGTCTACCCGCCTCAGAATTGCCCCAACAAGAAAGGCCGCGAGATTGTCCCGGTGGCGATTCCCGACGCCATTACGCCGGCGCAGACGCTGTTTGACCCGTATGGCTTCCACGAGGTCAAGCTGACGGTTGCGCCGGCGGACTGGACGGCCTACCTCGCAGCCGTCGCCAAGCAGAGCCAAGCCAAGACTTGGTACCCGGCCGAGGTCACCTTTGATGGCAAACCGCAGGGGCAAGTGGGCATTCGCCAGTTTGGCTACGGCAGCCTGTTCACCAACCCGCAGAAGCCCAATATTCGCGTCAAATTCGATGTGTACGTCGCCGACCAGACCGGCCCTGACGATGTGCACAGCCTGCGCTTCAAGCCCTCCGGTCAGGACCCCACGTGGCTGCGGCAGCTGCTCGGACCGGTGATGGTCCAGCAGATGGGCGGCTATGCGCCGCGCTACGGATGGGCCCGGCTGTGGGTCAATGGCCAACCGTTCGGCCTGTACCAGATGCTGGAACATGTGGACAAGCACTTCTACAAGGTCAACTTTGCCAACAACGATGGCAACGAGTACCAGCGCAAGAACTCCTGCGTCGGCTTGAATTGCCCTGCAGGCATTTGCGCGAACATTGCCAGCAAGTACATCGGCGATCCAGGTGCCGCCACTGAGCTTGTCGCAGCCGCGACCCTCATCAAGTCGGAGCCGGACGCGACTTGGCCAACCAAAATCGATGCCATCATCGACATGGACTCGCTGCTTGCTGAGTATGCCTGGGAGGCGATTGCCTCAGACATCGACACGCTGGCGGCGGCGGGCCAGAATTTCACGATCTACGTCAACCAACTGACCGCCAAAATGGAGTTTATCCCTACGGGTCAGGACCTGGTGATGGGCGGCTACAAGAACGGGTGGTACGACCTGTGGAAACCTTGGGGAACACCGTGTACGTGGTGCGGCGCGCGCATCGACGACGGCTACACCCGGATCGTCAACACGCCGGCGCTCAAGGCCAAACTGATTGAGAAGATGCAGATTATTCACTGTGGGCTGTTTTCAACCGCCAAATTCATCCCGATGATCCAGGCCTACAAGAAGTTTCTGTGGCCGGATTTAACTCAGGATCCCAAGGGCTTCTTGACCGCCAACCAAATCAATACGGCGTACGCGGTGCTGGAGAAGTACGTCACTGACCGCAATGCGTACTTGGACACCACCATCGGCAAGTGTCCGTAGCGCTGCTGCCGCTGAAAAAGGCAATGTGCAGGCTCAAGCCTCTGCCGCCACCCAGCTGAGCAGCGGGCCATCGGGCAATTCGCTGGCGTCCACCCCGCGCAAGTCCAGCTCGGCGACGATGCGGCCTTCGGTCGGTCCATCGGCATCGAACACGGTCTGGGTCACCTGCCAGTGCCGCGCTGCCACCATCCGCAATTGGCAATGGTCGCCCAGCCGCGCCCGGTGATCCCACACGGCCGGGGCTTCTTGAGCCGCCTGCCACGCCGAAAGCTCGCTCGGCCCAAATTGCGCGCCCGGTCGCACCGCGCGGCCCAGCGCCTCGAGGTCACCCGCCACCAGCGCCTTGTAGGCCTGCAGCATCTCGGCGCGCAGCCGAGCTTGCAGCGCCTTGGGATCGCGGGTCGGATCGGCCTTGCGCGGCGCATCTGGCAGGGCCTGCCCGCCGTCTTGGAACTGCCGACCGTCGCGCAGCGCCTCCCACTCCTGCACTAGCGAGCTATCGGTCGCGCCAATCACCGCGCGCAAGTAGCCAATCAGCTGCCACACCATCGGCGACTGCCAGCGCTCCGGCACGTTTTGCAGCAACGTCTTGTAGGCCTGTGACAGGTAGCGCAGCAGCACGCCCTCCGCCGGCTCCAGGTCCCAATTGCGCACGGCTTCATCGAACGTGGCCCACGCATCGAACAGCTGGCGCACCACCGCCTTGGGGCGCACCGCCTCTTGCGTGAGCCACGGATGCCGCTCGGTGAACTGGTCTAGCTGGGTGTACAGCCACTCGGCGAGCGGCTTGGGCCAGGTGATCCCCTCCAGCCGCTCCTGCCGCTCTTCGAACGGCACGCCTGCGGCCTTCATCTCTGCGATCAGGTGCCCTTTTTCGGCATGAACTTGGGCGTTCAGCACCGGCATTGGATTGTCCAGAATGCTCTCGGTCACGCTGCACACATCGGCCGCCCACAGCAGATCGGCGTCGGGGTGGTCTGGGCCAAACTCGGTGCGGTGCTGATCGTCAAGGTGCCGCAGGCTCTCGACCAGAAACAGCGACAGCGCATGATGCAGCGAGAAGTCCTCCTGAAGTTCCGGATTGAGGCGCGCACTGCCGCCGTGCTTGCTCGAAAACACCTGCAGCACGCCAGCTTGCCGCAGCGACCGCCCGATCCGGCCCAGCTCGCGACGCTGGGCAATCTGCCCGCCCGGGTGCAGATGGCTGCGGCCGATCAGGTCGGCGACGGTGCGCAGCCCGACCGCGGCGTCGTCGGGCTTTGCACGCAGCACTTGGGCAACCGTGCCGACCGACAGCGCGAACACCGGCTGCAACGGCTCCGGCTGCCCAGTCGACAGCCGCCGAAAAGTGGTCTCGTCCCAGGCGACGTAGCCTTTCTCCGGCGGCTTTTGGCGCACGAATTTCACGGATTTGCCATCGCGACCAACCTTGCTCTCCAGGCGCTTGTTGGCCACCACGTGCTCAGGCGCCAAGCCGATCACCCATCCGCGGTCGTCAAAGCCTTTGCGGCCCGCTCGTCCAGCGATCTGTTGCAGCTCGCGCACTTGCAAGAGCCGTGTCTTTTCGCCATCAAACTTGCACAGCTTGGTCAGCACGACCGTCCGCAGCGGCACGTTGATGCCGATGCCCAAGGTGTCCGTGCCGCAAATCACTTTGATGAGGCCGGTTTGTGCCAGCTTCTCCACCAGCCGCCGATAGCGCGGCAACAGCCCGGCGTGGTGCAGGCCGATGCCGTGGCGAATCAGGCGTTGCAGCGTCTTGCCATAGGGGCTCGGCCAGCGCTCGCCGTGCAACTGTTCGGCAATCTGGCGCTTCTCGTCTTTGGTGCAGACGTCGATCGACATCAGCGCGCCAGCCGATTCCGAAGCGTCGCGGTGGCTGAAGTGCACCAGATAACAAGGCGCCTTGTTCTCTACGATCAACTGCGCCACGACCTCGTGCAGCGGCAGTTCTAGGTACTGAAAATGCAAAGGCACCGGTCGATCCACCGAGGTCACGTGGGCCACGTCGCGCCCAGTGCGCGCCTGCAGCGCCTTGGCGATCGCGGTGGTATCGCCCAGCGTCGCCGACATCAGCAGAAAAGTCGCCGACTCCAGGCGCAGCAGCGGCACCTGCCACGCCATGCCGCGATCGCGATCGGCGTAGTAGTGAAATTCGTCCATCGCCACATGCAGTTTGCGCAACGGCGCGTCGTGCTCCAGCGCCATCTGGCCCAAAATCTCCGCGGTGCAACACAGAATCGGCGCATCGCGGTGCACGGTGGCGTCGCCAGTCAGCAGACCGACTTGGTCGGGTCCAAAAATCGCGCACAACTCAAAGAACTTCTCGTTGGCCAACGCCTTGATCGGCGCGGTGTAGATGGTCTGCTCGCCGCGGCACAGCGCCCGCCAGTGCAGCGCTTGCGCGACCAGCGACTTGCCGGAGCCGGTTGGCGTCGACAGCACAACGTGACGACCTGAAAACACTTCGAGAAAAGCTTCTTCTTGGTGCGCATACGGCTGCAGGTCGCGGGCGCCTAGCCAGTCCAACCACGCGAGCAAGGCATCGTCGTCGCCCAGTGGCACAGGCGGAGGTAACAGCGGAGGATGCTTTGGAGTCATGGTCGCCAGTGTCGGCGGTCTGGGCGCAGCATTCAAGCCCGGCGATCCAGCGTGGTGTTGATCACGGATTTGCGGTGATTCTTGTCGCAAATTGTGTGGTTCGGTAATCGCGGCGTCGCATGACATGTCGCACTGCCGCAGCGCTGCGCGGGGCAAGAACCGCTGCAGGCTGCGGTGCGTGCCTCGGTGGTGATTGCCACAGCGTCTCATGGGACATTTCTTTGCGGATATTGCAGGTTATTTCCAAGTGTAAACGGGCCACGCGCGGCGCTTGAGAATGCGCCAGCGTTGGCGCACGGCCGCAAGAAAGCGGCTGGCCTGTGTCGCTGATGGCCATGCGCAGTTCGCCTAATCCAAAGACACCCATGCCCGTCAAAGGCTTGCGCCCGGCGTCGAGCTCGATGTGGTCGTCTGGGGCGGTACTCGCCGGCGTGCTGTTTGGCGTTGGTTTGACAATTGGCTGGGTGCGGCACGTGGAAAATTCGGGCGCGCCGGCGGCGCCGCCGGACGGGGCCAGCCGGGTCCGCACCGCCGCAGCCCAGATTGCAACTGGTCTGCCCGTCGCAGTCACGCAGATTCGATCAAGCCGCACCGGCCTATCCCACCCGTTGCTGTTTTGCGACGATGCCGCTGCTGACAACCGCGTCGACGCCCTGCACGACGCCGCCAACGGCGTGCTCGTCGCGGCGCGCGCGACCGGCGCACTTCAGCATGCCTCGATCGTGTACCGGGCGCTTGAAGCGGGCCGCGGTTTTGAGATCGATGGCCAACGCCACTACCACCCCGCTAGCCTGCTCAAGCTCCCGTTGGCCATCGCCTGGATGCGCCATGCGGAGAGCAATCCAGGCGTGCTGGCGCGCAAGCTGCCGTACAACAACCAGACCCTGCGCGAGTCCGCGGACACGCCGGGCGCCCTCGTCTCAGGCGAGTCGTACTCAGCGCGCGAGCTGCTGGAACGCATGATCCGATGGTCGCGCAATGACGCCAAGGCCATTTTGGCGCAGGAGCTTGGCGAAGGCCCGGTCAAGGAAGTGTACGCCCAGTTGGAGATCGCGTGGCCTTTCGGGTCGCCAAACGTCGACCCAGAGCTGTCGGCGCACGAGTACAGTCGGCTGTTTCGCGTGATCTACGATGCGTCGATGCTGCACCCCACAGCTGCTGACGAGCTGCTGCAAATGCTGGCGCGCACAGAGTACGAGCCGGCACTGAGGGCTGGTGTGCCGTCGGGCACCCAGATCGCCCACAAGTGGGGGCACCGGTTGCTCAAAGAGCCGGGGCAGCAGGGCGTGCACCAGCTGCATGACTGCGGCATCGTCTACCAACCTGGGCGCCCCTTTCTGCTGTGCGTGATGACCTCGGGCCGCGACGAACTGAGTCTGGCCAAAGTCATCGCCGACGTGGCGCGCAAAGCGTGGGACGCCGGCCTGTAGCACAGTTGCGCGATCGCACTGATTCTTTGATCGGTTCCATCCTCTGCGCTTGCCCCCACTGCCGCACCTTGGCATGCTGGCTCAGCTTGCCGCGGAGGTCACCATGCCATTGCGTCTCAATTTGTGTCCAAGTGTGCTGCCCCTGTCTTTGTGTGTCGCAATTGCGGCCACTACCCTACCCTTCTCTGCGCACGCGGAGCCGGTCCAACTGGCAGCTCAAGGTCGCTTGACGACGTTGGGCGCGGTGGCGGCGCCCGATGGCAATTATGCGCTGGCGGTGATGCTGTACGACGCGCCGGCAGGGGGGACGCCGCTGTGGAACGAGTCATTCCTGGCGGTGCCGGTCCAAGGCGGCGTGTTTGGCCTGAACATGGGTGCCGCGCTGACCAAGCTCGACAGCGCGCTGTTTGCAGCGGGCAAACCGTTGTATCTCGCGATCACGGTCGGTGCCGATCCGGAGCTGCCGCGGCAGCCGCTGCAGCGTGTGCCGTTTGCGGTGCAGGCGATGGTCGCCGCGAGCGCCGCGGATGTGCAGTGCACGGGATGCGTCGGCAGCGACGACTTGGCCAAAGGCGCCGTCACCGGCGAAAAAATTGCCACGGGCGCAGTCGGTGCCAACCACGTCAGCTTCAATTGGGCCGCAGGCGATGCCCCTGGCGGCGCCGCGACCTTTGCCCTGGGTGCCAACAATGCCAAAAATGCCGATTTCGCGGCGGTTGCCGAGGAGGCCAATTCAGCCAAGCTCGCGGAAAAAGCCAAGGCGCTGCAGTGCACCGGATGTGTCACCGCGCCGATGTTGGCCGATGCAGCCATGGCCGACCTCGTCGCCGCTGGCAAGCTGGCCAAAGTGGCAACGTCAGGCAAGTACAGCGACTTGCAGGGCGGCCCCGACCTCACTGGCTAGGGTGCACTTGCCGGCGCCAACACTTGGACCAAGAGCAACCTGCTCGAAGGCGGCGCCAAGATGGGCGCGGCGCTCAACTTCAACAGCAACGAAGCCCAGTTGATGCGGCTGCACAACGCCGACGCCGATCCAGCGCCGTGCGACAGCAAAGCGGTCGGCATGGTCTACTACAACACCAACCAGAACGCGCTGATGGTCTGCAACGGCAAGACGTTCACCGCGTTTGCCTACGGCATTCCGGTAGGCAGCGACGCCAAGGCCCCGGGCCTTTCCTGCCAACACATCCTCGACAAAACGGGCACCAAGAAGGACGGCCAATACTGGATCGACCCCAACGGCGGCAACAACAACGACGCATTCTTGGCTTACTGCGACATGACCAAGGACGGCGGCGGATGGACCCGCGTCATGACCGCCAAGTACAAGTTCTTCTTTGGCGACGGCAACTGGAACAGCCTCAACGCCAATTTGCCTGGCGACGCCAACTACTCGATCTTGAACCTGCGCGACAACTTCAAGGTCAACGGCACCTACACCTTCCGCTACCAGACCGGCGTCAGCGGCGATTGGCAGAACGGCCCGGTCGGACACTGGACATCCTGGCAGCAGAACCACGACCCGTTTACATCGACGACCGATGGCAGCGACTTCAAGCAGTTGGGCGGCGAGCTCTCGACGACTTGCGGCAACTTCAACGGCTTGCACAACAAGTACACGACCTACAGCTACACCTGCGACCCGGATAGCGGCGACAGCGTCGGGTGCTGGTGGATGCAAGTGGTGCCCAAGCAAGACTACGACGGCAAGGGCTACCTGGAAGGCTACCTGGGCGCGGGCCACTACCACAATTGGCAGGCCCTGTGGTTGCGCTAGCGCTCGGCTACTTCTTGTCGTTGGTCGAGCACAGGTACTTGGCGGTCGAGTAGCTGCAAGTGCCGTCATTGAACTGGATGTTGCCCGGGTCAAAGTTGTACATCGACAGCCAGCAGTTGCTTTGGTAGTCGCCGTTGGGCTCGCCAAACGTCGAGTCGCGCATCCACCAGCGGCCGCCGTCGCCCACGCGCCAGTCGGCGCATCCTGAGCCGTAGGAGGTCGGGTTGCGCATGATGCAACCGGTGTAGTTGCCACCGTCGTTGGTCTTGTAGACACCGGGAATGGTACTGAAGTAGCTGTTGCCGTACTTGGCGAGCATCCACGTCCAGTGCTCCTTGCTGCGCGGCATCACGATGTCGAGGCCGTAGTCTTTGCAGGTGTTGTCCTCGGTGAACTTGAAGGTGGTCTTGCCAGAGTCGACCGGGAAGTAGGTGTAGCCGCCACCCTCGGTTGTCATGTCGCAAGTGACCTGGATGACTTGGCCCTTGGGCGCGGTGATCCAGAAGTTGCCGTCTTTGGCGGTGTCGCCGGCGGCCTTTTGCTGGGTCTGGATGTGCAAGCAGCTGAGGCCCGGCTTGGTTTTGACGGCGCCGTAGCTGGCTTGGCAGATGTTGCTGCATCCGTCGCCGTTGACGTTGTTGCCGTCGTCGCAGTCTTCGCTGTTGTCCAAGATGCCGTTGCCGCAGGTGTCGGCCAAGTTGCGGTAGTTGGTGCCGTCGCAGTAGCGCAAGGTCTTGCTGGTCAGATCGAAGTACAGCGTGCCCATGTTGGCCTTGTTGCAGGGCACCGGCGCGCTGGCTTGCGGCACCATTTGGAAGGCCGACGTCGCGGCGGCTTTCTTGCTGGACATGACGCCCACGGCCACGGACCACGCCAAGATCTTGCCGTCCTTGTTGCCCTGCACGCCGGCCATGTCGGCGACGTTGATCGACCAATTGCCCTTGGCGTTCTTGCCAACCCATCCCGCCAAGCTGCCCGACGCCAGCTTGGAGCTCGCGGTATAGGTAGCCTTGAGCGAGGTGCCGCTGCCGGTCTGGTCGTGCAGCTTGAATTCGGCGCCGGTCGGGTCGTAGAGCGTGACGCGCAAGTTTGCGATGTTGCTGTTGGCGATGTCGATCGTGACGCTGATCGACTGGGCGATGCCGACATCGGGGACGACCAGCAAGTCGCTGACTCCGGCAGGCTGACCGTCCATGACATCGATGGGCACGGTGGCACTGGCAGATGCTTCGGTGAACTGGTTGGTCAGTAGCCCATTGGAGATTTCGTCCAAGCCGTCAGGCGGCAACGAAGCCGCGGTGACGGCGGCGGACACACAGGCGAGGCTGCCATCCGCCTTGATGCCGGTCACGACCAAGCCGGTGCCGCAGGCGACGCCGATTTTGGCCATCACGGGCGTGCCGACCAAGTCAGCGTAGGCGCCGGTGGTGGCGACATCGGCAAAATTGGGCTTGTCGAGCAGGTCTTTGTAGCTGCCAGAGCCGGCAACTTTGGCCAGCGCGTTGACCTTGGCGAACTCGGCCAACTCAGCTTTTTGGGCGTAGCCGCTCAAGTCCGCGGCTTTGGCGAACACGCCGAGGTCGGCGGTCTTGGCATAAGGTTGCAGGACCTTGGCGTCGATTTGGTTCAGGCTGATGCATCCTGAGCAGTCCAGGCCTTCGGCGACTTCGGCCCGCAGCGCCGACCACACCGAACGCAGCGGCACAGCAGGCATCGGCGGCTCGGCGTTGATTTGAACTTGGACCCAGCGGTCGCCAGCCGTCAGCGCCGCACCGACGGGCTTGATCCCGCCCAGCGTGTAGGCGAAGTGGCCGCCGGTCACGGTAATTGGCGCGGCTGGCTCGCTCCAGACCGCGGCGCCCTTGGGACCGTCGAGCAGAGAAAATGTCATGCCGTAGACACCGTCGGCGACTGGTCCGCCGCCCGAAGTCTGCACGACGCCGTCGATGCCCAAGTTTTGGGGCACGGCAAGCGCTGGGGCAGAAACGCAAAGGCCAGCAAAGGCCAGTGCGGCGACAGTCTGAACAAAATAGCGGTGCATCGAAACCTCAGCGGCGCGCGTCGAGCGGCGGCCATCGCGGGTAAGATGCCAAATTGGCGAGGATTTGGCAAGGTCGACATTGACAAATCTGCCGCCTATGCCGCCGCAAACACGACGCCAGCCCGCGGCAAGCGCAACGCGAGCGCTTCGCCCATCGCGGTCGCCGGTGTCAAAAAGCCCGCGATGGCGGGCAGTGGCGGGGGATCAAACGCCAAGCACAATGCCGCTTCGCCCAGCATGCCAGCCGTGGCTCCGTAGCCCGGATCCTTGTCGCCGGTGATCCGCACCCGCGCTTGGCCTTGGGCATTGCGCGCCACGACTTCGTAGCGAAACCGCCCGGCGTCGCGCTCTTGCTCACTCGGCCCCTCACCCGGCTGGGGCAGCATCGGCACCATCATCCGCCGCATCCACCCTACGCTCATGGTCCCGGCCATGGTCGCCAAGCCCATGGTCATGCCGACTGCCATCGCCAGACCGCCGGCAGTGAGCGGATAGCCCATCTTCTCTTCGTAGGCACAAGCGCTTGCCTGATCGCCAAACAGCAGCGCAAGGCTGCGCCGCACCACTTTGGCATTGGTCGCGGCCATCACGAACGGCGCAGTCCACACGCCTTCGATCGGGTCGCGGACGACACCCTGCAGGTCGTTGACTTTGGGCCCGCGCGCCGCGCCTTCAGGCAACAGCGAGTACGGGTCCATCATCGCCTTGGCCACGCCCGGGTCATGGCGATGCTCCATCATGTTGACCATGCTAGCCGCGGTCCCGCCAGAGAATCCACCTTTGAGGTCAAGGACGTAGGTCGTCACGAGAGTGGGCGGCGCGCCCGTCGCCAGATGCAGCGCACGCCAGGCTTGCAGGGCCCCCAGATCCGAGGGAATCGAGTCAAAGCCGCAGGCGTGCACGATCCGCGCGCCGGTCTGCGCCGCTTGAACAGTGTGGGCGTCGATCATCTGGCGCATCCAGTGCACTTCGCCGGTTAGGTCACAATAGTGCGTGCCTTGGGCGGCACAGGCCGCGACCAACTCTGAGCCAAATCGCGCATATGGGCCCACGGTCGAGCACACAACCCGAAACTTGGCGCAAAGGGCCAGCATCGCCGCGGCATCTTGGGCGTCAGCCACCACCAGCGACAGGTCGGCCGCCGCCGGATCGATGGCGGTCAATCGTTGCCGCACCTGCTCGAGCTTGACTTTGCTGCGGCCGCCCAGACTCCAGCGCAGGTTGCGGCCGACGCCTTCATGGCGCAGCAAATACTGGGCAACCAGCTCGCCGGTAAAACCGGTCGCGCCCCACAAGAGCACGTCTGAATCTCGATGTGTTGTCATGTTTTGACCTGTTGAACCCGATGTCGCCTGTTGAACTGGGGGGGGGCCTCCGATTTCGGCAGGCGGTCGGGACCCAAAGGTAGCACGCAGTAGCGCGGCGGCGACAGCGGTGGCGCAGCTTGCAGGGCAGCTGGATACAGCGCCAGCGCCGGCACAAAGGTCTGGGCATACGCCTCGACTTCCGCAGGGGTCAGCGCCGGCCGACCCTGCGCCCGCGCGTGTGCTTCGGCCTGGCAGCGCCATGTCACCACTTGCGTCGGGTCCGCGATGGTCAAGTGCAGGAGCGCGTCCAACCGTTCTGTCCACGGCCGATAGTCCGCAAGCCGCGCGTTGATCTCCGCAAGCGCTGGGTCGTGCGCGACCAGCTCCAGTGCAACCGGCGCAAAGCCGAGCATCCAACCCTCCAGCAGGACAATGTCCAGCGGCCCCTTGGCAATCGGCCACAGGTGCTGCGGCACACGGTCGCCGCGGCCGTGGTGCTGCGACTTGTCGTACTGCGGCAGCGGCACACGCTGCCCCGGCTGAGCGTGCAGCAGCGCCTGCAGCGTCGCGGTACCCAACGCGATGTCGTGGGTGCCCGGATAGCCGCGCTGCTGCAAGTACGGATTGTCCGGATGCTGAGCCGCAAGCGCCTGCTGCGTCGCCCGCGGCCAGTAGAAGTCATCGACCGACAGCACGACTGCGCGCAGACCGGCGTGGGCAAAGCGTTGCAGCAGGTCTACGCCCAGCGTCGTCTTGCCGGTGCCTTGCGGTGCGTTCAGGCCAATCAAGGTCGGTGTAGGCTTGGCGGCCTCGCCGTGGCGCTGCAGGCACCAGCGGAAGACCTGGTGGGCAAAGCGCTCGCGCTGCTCAGGCGTCCCGGTCATTGGCAGACATCGGCTGTGTGTGGCACTCGTAGCAGTAGCAGACCTCTGCCGGTGCGTCCGGCGTCAGGTCCGGCGTCAGGTCCGGCGTCACGTCTGGCGTCAGCGTTGGCTGCTGGCTGGCTGCAACGCGGGCAGGGCGGCGTACTGTGCCGCGGTCACACAGCGTGATGGCGCCATCGTTTATCGTCGCCACGGCGACGCCAACTTGGCGGCAATGCACTGTTGTGCCCAGTCCTGAGGCAACCCCAGAATCAAAGCCCAAAAATTGAGGCCACGAGCCGACAGGCTGCGCTCCGCTCCCGACGTCAGCAACGCCTCGCGCACCCGGGCATCACCGCAATAGCGCCGAATCCACGCAGCTTGCTCCAGCGTGCCGTGCTCCAGCACCCGGGGAATCAAGAACAGCGCGTGCTGCTCAAGATCAACCTGATCCATGTCGGTGTCCCAGAACAGGCGGAGGTGGTCGCCAGGGATTTCAAGAACGGTGGTCGCCATGGGTGCAGTGCGGCGGCCATGGGGCCAGCGATGCAGTCACCAATTTAGCATGAGCGCACCCGACCTGACAGTGGCGCCGGCCAACAAATTCCACCGGAAGAGCGGCAGCCACAGTGTCAGCAACAGCGACAGTGTCAGCAACAGCGGCAGTGTCAGCAACAGCGGCAGTGTCGGCGGCAGCCGTAGCAGCAGCGTCAGCCACGTCGCCTGCGTTGGCGTCGGCGGCAGCGGGCGCGCCGACAACCGGCGGGTCCGCGCACGCGGTGCACAGGGCCACAGTCAGGGCGAGGACCGACAACAGCGAGTCGATTTTCATGGTTTGTCGCGCGCGCTGGCGGCAGGCCTGCGGCGGTAGTATATCCATGGAGCGGGGTTTGCGGCAAAGACCGCGCGGTCACGGGCCTAAGAGCGAGGATGTAGATGCGCGCGTTGGTTTGGATGCTGGCGATGACGTTGGTGGGGTGCGCACACACGGCGACGGGTGGCACAGTCGACCAAGGCGAGTTCGGCGGTCGCAAGCGGACCTGGGTGCGGTTTGACCCGACCGGGCCACGCGAGTCCAAGCGTGCGCTGGTCGTGGCGCTTCACGGTCACGGTGGCAATGGCGAAGGCATGCGGCGGCTCAGCGGCATGGACACGCTGGCCCAGCGCCACGGCTTTTCAGTGCTGTACCCCGATGGGTTGGACAAGCGCTGGCGCGACGGGCGACTGCCGCCCGATGGCGTCGATGATGTGGCGTTCTTGGTAGACCTGATTCAAGGCCAAGTGCAGACCGGAAACTTCGACCCGGCGCGGGTCTACCTGACCGGGATGTCCAACGGCGCGTTCATGACCCACACGCTGCTGTGCAGCCACGCGAAACTGTTTGCGGCGGCCGCGCCGGTGGCGGGGGGGCTGTCGCCGCAGCTGTTGGCGCGGTGCAAGCCGGCCAGACCGGTGCCGATGCTGGTGGTCAACAACACCGAAGATGGGATGGTGCCGTATGCCGGCGGGCGGGTGGCGCGCAAGGATGGCAAGAACGGCGAGGTGCTGGCGACGGTGGATACCGTGCTGGCCTGGCAGCGCTTCAACGGGTGTCGGGTGGGCGCGGCGGATGGTGATGCTACGTCCGTTGCGATTTTGGCGGCGCGCGACGACGACACACGGGCGGTGATGCTGACTTTTGACGCGGGGTGCCCGGCTGCGCCGGTCGTGCTGGCGCGGATCGAGAGCGGTGGGCATACCTGGCCGGGTGGGTGGGGTTATTTGCCGAAGATGCTCATCGGCAAGACCAGCCGGGCTTGGGATGCGAGTGCGGGGATGTGGGATTTTTTTGAGGGGCGGCGCACTCATCTCCAGGGGTCTCCCGGCGGCTGAAGCCGCGGGCAACAATTACAAAGCCTTGCCTGCGCAAGGCTGGTTCCACGGTGGTCCGACTGGTGTGGCACAAAAGGTGTCATCCTGAGCGATGCCGCTTCGGCGCCGGAG
>CANMNA010000053.1 GCA_947499075.1 Myxococcales bacterium | reverse complement strand
GTCGCCTTGAGGGTCAGGCCTGTGCCGCTTTGGTCATAAAGCTTGTACGCCACGCCCTGCGGATCGTAGAGCGTGACCCGCACTTTGCTGATGTCGGAGTTGGCGATGTCGATCGTCACGCTCAGCGACTCGGCGGTGCCGAAGTCGGGCACGTCGATGACGTCGCTGACCCCGGCTGGAAACGCGTCGTTGATGTCGATGGGCGTCTTGGTGCTCGGCGCGACCTCTTTGAACTGGGTCGTCAGCAGGCCGTTGGAGATTTCATCGAGACCATCCTTGGGCAGGTTGGCCAAGCTCACGCCGCCATCGGCGCAATCGAGGCTGCCGTCGGCCTTGATGCCCTTGACGACCAAGCCTGTGCCACAGCTAGTGCCGACTTTGGCCAGCACGGGTAGGCCAAGCAGGTCTCCGTATTGACCGCTGGCGGCCACATCGGCCAGCTTAGGGGCATTGACCAAATCCTTGAAGTCGCCAGAGCCCGCGACTTTGGCCAGCGTCGCAATCTTGGCGTAATCGACCAAGTCGCCTACTTTGACCAGCCCCGCCAGCGCTTTGGGGTCCAGTTGCCCTGAACCCACGCACCCAGAGCAATCCAGACCTTCAGCTTGGCCAGACCGCAGGGCAAAGGGCGTTGATCCCAGCACCTTGCGCGGCAGCTCTGGATCAGAACCGACGGCGACGCCCAGCCAAGCTTGGGGCAATGCGGCCAGCGCTTGCTGCGGCACCGGCGACACGGCGCCCAGGTTGACCACGAATTGGCCGCCCTTGACCGTGACCACGACGGGGCCTTCTTTCCAAGCCGAGGCGCCGCCAGTTGCCTGTCCGTACAGGGCAAACGACAGCGCATAATCGCCATCTGCCGCGGCGCCACCTGCAGAGGACGTAATCGTGCCGATCGCCGCGATGGTGTTGGGCACCGCAGCCCAGACGTCGGCGACACCCAGCACAGCCGGCGCGAACAGGGCACAAGCCAAAAGGCGGGCAGGCAACGGGTACATGGCAGATTCCAAGCGCGGCACCGACCGCACGGGCATTGTCCGCGGTGGCAGGCAGTTGTGCAAGCCCAACCTGCGTTTGCCGGCCCATGGTGAGGCGCGGGCCGCGCTGACTTGGCGCGTGCCTGTGGGCGTGCCTCTTGGCGGCATGGCAAACGGGCACCGCAGCAGCACTTGGCTGACCAGCAGCGCACTGTGGTGCGCGGTTGTCTTGGCGTGCTCTAGACAGGATCGTCATGACCCGAGGTCATGGCGTTGCCTGATGGGTCAAAGTGTGGCGCAGCGGCATCTTGTGCGGCCGGCGTGTGCAAGTGATGGCCACAACACGCCGCCAGCCCAATGTAGCCGACATCGGCCGAACTGGTTGCCGCGACTGCAGGCGCCCTCTACCATGTCACGGTGCCACAGGCTTTGTCCTGGGCGCAGGATGGTTGGATTGGTACACTTGACCCGTCAGCACTTGGGCGCTTCGCTGCGGTGCCTCCTGATTGTAGTGGGGCTGGGATGCCAACATGGCACGTTGCCGGTAGTTAGAGACGCGGGTGTTGCAGATGCAGTCGACACCGCGGGGACAGACGCGCCCGTCGACTCGGTGCAGCCGCCGAACGACACCTCGGCAGGTGTCGATAGCGCAGCAGTGCCGTACACATGCGCGTCCGATGCGGACTGCCAAGCCCTGGCCATCGGCCCGTGCATCGCCGCCACCTGCGATCAAGCCAGCCACGCTTGCCTTGCCGTGTTGCTGCCGGACGGTACCGCATGCAAGGTCGGTGGCAGCTGCCCCGGCTTGGGTGGCTGCAAGTCGGGGGCCTGCCAGGCGTCGCCACCATGCGGCCCGGTCGCCTGCACACCACTGCCGCTTGGGTGCGGCAAGTCGGTCACCGTTAGCGCAGCAGCACTGGGACCATCCCAAATGGCCAACTACGGGTGCACGGCGACGCCTTGGCCCGGCGGCGAGCAAGCGTTTGCGTTGTCGAGCGACGCAACTCAGCTTGTCACCATCGAATTAGCCATGACTGCGACGTGGACGGTATTCGATCTCACGCCCAATGACGCCGGCCTTTGCGCGCCGAACAAGTGCATCGCGACAGGGTCCAAGCTTCACGTCGGCCTGCAGCCCAAGCGGCCGCGCCTGTTGGTGGTCGAGAGCATGGGCGCCGGCGAAGCGACGCTCACCGTGACCTGCGCGCCGCTGCCACCCGGATGCGGCGACCTGAACTGCAACTACGATGGCGGCGAGTCGTGCGCCAGTTGTCCCAAAGATTGCGGCACTTGCCAGGCCAGCTGCCCCGCCAGCGCCAAGCCGGGGTGCGTACTCAACCCCTGTGAGGTCTGTGTCTGCGCGCAAGACGCATTCTGCTGCAAAACAGCTTGGGACGACGCCTGTGTCGGCCAGTGCGTCGCGTGCAACGCGCCCAAGTGCGGCGACATGGTGTGCAGCACCAGCGAAAACTGTGTGTCGTGCCCCATCGACTGCGGTGGCTGTGACCACTTGCCCCCACAATGCGGCGATGGCAAGTGCGCCGGCACCGAGCACTGCGCGACCTGCCCCGCCGATTGCGGCAAGTGCGGCAACTTTGGCTGTGCGTGCCAGAACGACTCCTACTGCTGCAACAACACCTTTGACAGCGCCTGCCTAGCCAAGTGCGCCAAGTGCAGCGAGGGCCCTTGCCCCAAGCCCAAGTGCGGCGACGGGTTGTGCTGGGGCAGCGAGAGCTGCAGCAGCTGCAACAAGGACTGCGGCGCCTGCCCGCCCGCCCAGTGTGGCGACGGCAAGTGCAACGGCAGCGAGACCTGCACCAGCTGCAGCGGCGACTGCGGCGCTTGCCCCAAGCCAATTTGCGGCGACGGCAAATGCCAAACGGGCGAGACCACCGCCGGCTGCCCCGGCGACTGTGCCCCGGCCGCGGTCGGCTGCTTTGGCCACTGCGGCGCTTCGAGCAAAGACAACCAGGGCGTGGACTGCTGGTGCGACGACACGTGTAGCGCCACCGGCGACTGCTGCGCCGACAAGGCCTCTTACTGCCCGTGATCATCCTCGTCGCGGCGAGGCAAGGAAAGACGATGTCCAGTGCTCCTTCGACCGCCCTTGCAGGGCTTGCAGATGTACTCGGGTTGCCGCGGCCGCCGCGCCCCAAAGCCGCGCTGGTCATCGGCACTTTCGCGCAGTTGGCGCGCGACCCGCTGGCGTTTATGCGCATGGCGACGAGCCAAGGGCCGATCACCCGCGTCTGCATTGGCACTGAGAAGCTGGTGTTTCTGGCTGATCCGGCGCTGATCCACGAGGTGCTGGTTGGGCGGTCCAGTGACATGCTCAAGGACCAGATCACCCAAAAACTTAACGAAATCCTGGGTAACGGACTTTTGACCAGCGAAGGCCCGTTCTGGCGGCGCCAACGCAAGCTGATGGCACCGCTGTTCAGCCGCAAGCAGCTCGCGGGCTATGCCAGCACCATGGCCGAGCGCACCGAAGTCGCGATTGCCGGGTGGCAGACCCGAGAAGTGCGCGATATTCACCTCGAAAGCATGGCGCTGACGCTGGACATCATCGTGCGCACCGTATTTGGCGCCGAGCTGGTGGGCGACAAGGCCGGCAAGGTCGCGCACGCCATTGAGCTGATGATGGATCAGTTCGAGAAGGAGCTGCGCACATGGCGGCGGTTTGTGCCCCAACGTTGGCTCAAGCGCGGCAGGGCCCGGGCGGCCGAGGCGCGCGCGGCCCTGGACGACGTGGTGTACGAGCTCATCGCCGACAAGCGGGCAGCGGGTGCGACCGGAGACGACTTGGTCAGCCGGTTGCTGGCAGCGCGCGCCGACGACGGTGCCGCGATGTCAGACCAGCAAGTGCGCGACGAAGCAGTGACGATGGTGGTCGCGGGCCACGAGACCACGGCGCTGGTGATCACGTTCTCGGTGCTTTTGCTGTCCGATCACCCGCAGGTGGCGAGCCAAGTGCGCGCAGAGCTCGACGCCGTGCTCGCTGGCCGCACCCCGACACTGGAAGACCTGCCCCATTTGCCGCTCAACCGCGGTGTGGTTTTAGAGGCGATGCGCCTGTTTCCGCCGGCCTATGTCATCGGGCGCCAGGTCGAAAAGAGCATTGCGCTGGGCGGCTACCGGATCGATCCTGGCGACCAGTTGCTGATTTCACAGTGGGTCTTGCACCATAATCCGGTGTGGTTTCGAGAGCCTGAGCAGTTTTTGCCAGCGCGGTGGCTGGGCGATCTGGAAAAGACCCTGCCGGAGCACGCCTACATGCCGTTCGGTGGCGGCCCGCGGATTTGCATCGGTCAGCACTTTGCGATGATGGAGGCGCAGTTGTGCCTGGCGACGTTGCTGCAGCGGGTGGCGTTGCAAGTTGTCGACGGCCAATCGCGCGAACTGTCACCAGCGGTCACGCTGCGGCCCCGTCATGGCCTGCGCGCTCATGTGACACGGCGGTACGTCGTTGCTTGAATCGTCGGCGAGAATGGGGCAGAATTCGCCAATGCTGGACGTAGATCGACCCGACAGCGCCATTTTCCCGGGCCGCCCCCTGCGCGTAGCCATGATCGCGTTTTCGCCCAACCACCACACCTTCCGGTGGGCGCGGGCGCTGAGCGATGCGGGTCTAGACATCCGATTGATTGGTGTGTCCGCCGCAGACGCGGACTCGCCGCACCCCCCGCACGGCGCCAAGCGGCATCGCCTCCACTCGATCCCGGTGGTCAGCGCGGCGTGGGGGTGGCACGCGGCAATCGCCGCCGCCAATCCTGATGTGGTGTACATGCAGTGGCTGTTCGCGCGGCCGGCGATGCTGCTGGCGCTCAACCCGCGGTGGCCGATGATCGCAACCGTGATGGGCAGTGACGTGCGTCAGGATCTGGCGCTGCCGGAGACAATGCTGGAGCGGGTCTGGCGCACGACGCTGCTGCTGCGTGCCCAGCACATTACTACCGTTGCCGCCCCGCTTGCCCAAGTTGTCGCGGGCTACCACGTTGACCTAGGTGGGCGAATGAGCATCGTGCCATTTGGGGTGGATACGACGCAGTTTTTTCCGGCTGTCGACCGCCCGATGCGCCAGCCGCGCGAGGTGCTCGTGATCGGTCACTTCAAGTCTGACGACGTCACGTACGGGCGAATGGAGCTGCTGCAGGCCAGCATGGTCGTTATGGCCACCGGGCAAAAGGTACAGCTGCATCTCGCCGGCCGACGCGGCAATGATGGTGGCGCCGTAACGGCATACTTGGCGAGCCACCCGGAACTTGCGGCACATGTTATCGACCACGGGAGCCGTGAGGTGGATATGATGCCGCCGCTGTATCGCAAACTCGACGTCTATGTAATGAATAGCATGCAGGAATCCTTTGGCGTCGCCGCGGCCGAAGCTTTGGCGACCGGCGTGCCGGTCATCGCATCTGACGTGGGCGGAGTGCGCTCCCTAGTGCGATCTGGCGATACGGGATTGCTGGTTCCAACCGCCGATGTTCCGGCATTGGCAGAGGCTTTGCTCGAAATCGCCCAGTACCCGGCGTTCGCTTACTCAGCGGGGCAGCGCGGTCGAGCGCGTGTCCAGGCGAAGTTTGAGTGGCAGACCACCGTCGACACCATGGTCAAGCTCATTCGGCAGGCGGCACGGCGGAAAGCCGATCATTGAGTGCGATCCAAAGTAGTGGATCGCCTGGTTGTGACTTGCCGCTGAAGTGGCGGACGCACCTAAGAAGGTGTATTCGATTGTGTCAACTGAAAACCGCAAAGTTGATCACGGCTTGGGACGCCGTCGCAATGAATTGCGCGGCTACAGGTGATGGTGCCCGCCTGCGTGGGCGCCCGGCCGGGTGTCGGCGTAGGCCGACACCGTTAGGGCTCCAGCACGAATTACTCGATCACTTGCCGCAAAGAAGGAGCGGCGAGTCGACTTGCAAAGTCGCGAGCTTGCGACCCACTCAGCCAGCAAATGGCCCACCGACAAAATCGACTTGATTTTGCCGGTGCCCTTACCTGTAGCCGCAGAATTGATTCGGACGGTGAAAATGCGAAGGTCTTCGGCCTTTGCGAGCCCCGCTCAGGCCGCCTTTTCGAGCCCCGCTCAGGCCGCCTTTTCGAGTACACCCTCTAAAAACGCCGGCCCAGAGCGCGAGCCCGCAACGTCAAGGGCAGGCGCCGTTGGCCGCGCCCGGCGTGCCAAACTTGCCGCCAGTTCCGTAATTGGCGGTGGCATAACACCACGACTCCTTAGCGTCGTTGTCCTTGGCGTTGAGCTTGCCGCCCGACAACTGGATGGCTTTGCCTTGGACGACCGCCGGCCACTTGGCGGCGAAGTCGTAGGTCACGGTGTCAAGGACCAGTGTGCCGACCTTGAGCGTGATGGTGTCGTCGCCGCTGTTGGCCAACGGAAAACCAGTCTGGCTGTAGGTCATCACCGGCGTGTAGCCGCCATTTTTGGTGGTGTCGCTCGAAGGGCCAAACACCGCGAAACCGCCGGCCTTGATGACGATGCTGGCGGTCACGGCAATTGCGGTATCACTTGTCTTGCCGGCGATGGTCAGGCCCTTGAGATCAAGATCTTTGCCCGATACATTGGCAATCTCGAACCACTCTCCCACATCGCCATTGCCACCGTTGCCGCTCATCATGATCTCGCTGATGACCAAGTCGCCAACGCCGACCGCGCCGCCTTCGGTCTGGCACAGCGCGCTGCATCCGTCGCCGTCTTTGGTGTTGCCGTCGTCGCAGCTCTCCGGCGGCTCCACGCTGGCGTTGCCGCACACTGGCGTTGGCAAATCCTGACATTCGTTGCCTTTACCGTCGCCATTGTCGTCGGCTTGGCTCGCGTTTTTCACGGTCGGGCAGTTGTCACACAGGTCGCCCACCGTGTCACCGTCGCCGTCTTTCTGGTCGACGTTCTTGACGGTTGGGCAGTTGTCTTTGCCGTCGAGCACACCGTCTAGATCGGTGTCCTTGGGGCACGGGCTGTTGATGCCGCCAGGGGTGCCTTTGTCGCCCTTGCCAAAGGGTGAGGTGGCGTAGCACCACAAGGCCCCCGTGTCGTTGTCTTTGGCGCCGGTGGCGGTCACCGCGCTGGGATCGAGGGCCAAAGCGGTGCCGCCGGCCATCTTGGGCCATCCGGCCCCGTTGTACGTGATGCTGTCGATGACGATCGCGCCTGCCAGCAGCTTGACGTCGACCACACTCGAATTGCCCAACACCAGCTTGGCCACAGAAATTGCGCCTTGCACGCCGCCATTGACAGCCGGATCGACGTTTTTGGCCAGCACCACGTAGCCACCCGCGGCAATTGGATACGACTTGTCGCCGGCGATGGTCGCGGACGACGCGCCCGCTTTGACAGTCAGGCCCGCGAGCTCAATGGTTGCCGAAGTCGGGTTGTACAATTCGACCCACTCGCCGACATCGTCGATAACTGTAGCCGAGTCGGGCAGGATTTCGCTGATGAACAGGTCACCCACTGCCAATGGCTTTTCAATCGTGCATTGCAAGGTGCATCCGTCGCCGAACTTGGTGTTGCCGTCGTCGCATCCCTCGCTGCCTTCGATGATGCCGTTGCCGCACCCGGGCGGCTCGCACACGTTGCCGGTGCCGTCGCCGTCGCCGTCAGCCTGATCGGCATTGGCAACGTCGGGGCAGTTGTCACACGCATCGCCCGCGCCGTCGGTGTCCTTGTCGGCCTGGTCGGTGTTCTTGGCAGTCAAGCAGTTATCGACCTTGTCCGCGATGGTGTCTCCGTCCTCGTCGGTTGGCGCGGCGGTGCAGGATGGGTTGGCGGCACCCGGCGAGCCGAAGTCGCCCAAACCATAGGTCGCTTGGCCCTTGCACCACCCGGCGGCCACGTCGTTTTGATCCGCCGCCGTCGGCGTGACTTCGAGCGCCATCGACTTGCCGGTGATCAGCGGCCACCCCGGCCCATAGGCCACCTTGTCGAGCTCTTTGCCGCCCGAATGCAGGGACAGCGTCGCCGAAGTCGCGCTCAGGATAATCTTGCCATACACGTAGCTGGGCTGCGGCAGCCCGCCGTTGACCGCAGGATCGGCAACCAGCGCCAGCAAGGCGTAGCTCTTGGGCGCAACGGTAATCGCCGCCGGTCCTTCGATGACGTGCTGGATCGGCGACAGTGTCCCGGTCTGCAAGATCACGCCATTGAGCACCACAGCGGCCGCAGTCGGATTGTACAGCTCGATCCACTCGCCGAGATCGTCATCCACCTTGGCCGGATTGGTCATGATTTCGGTGATGATGAGGCTTGCCGGCGCCACGACTGTTTCCGGCTGGCACCATGCGCTGCATCCGTCGCCGGATTGCTTGTTGCCGTCGTCGCAGCCCTCTTCGGCGTCGATGGCCTTGTTGCCGCAAGTTGCGACCGGGCCTTCGCAGGCGTCGCCGACGCCATTGTTGTCGGTGTCCAGTTGGGTGCTGTTGCTGACCGACGGGCAGTTGTCCTTGCTGTCGGGCAGGCCATCTTTGTCGGTGTCCTTCTGGCAAGCATCGTTGGCAACGCCTGGGCTGCCCTTGTCGCTGCTGGCCATCGCTGCCACGCCGCCACACCAGTTGTTGGCCTCGTCGTTCTTGGCAGCGTCTTGGGTGTCGGGCGACAGCGACAGCGACACGCCATTGAGGTTGGGCCAAGCCTTGGAGATGTCGTATGTCACTTCGTCGATCAGCACGCCATTGGACTCAATGCTGACACCATCGATGGCATTGGTGAGCTTGAGCACGGAGCCCCACGCGCCCGCCAGCTTGAGACCGCCATTGACGGCTTCGTCGGCCTTGCACCCGAACAGTGCGTAGCCTTTGGCGGCAAGAGAGACGCCGGCAGGGACCACGAACTTGCCGGAGTCGTTGTTGCTCTTGAAGATCAAGCCGGCCAGATCGATCGGCTTGTCGCCTGGATTGTAGATCTCGACCCACTCGCCATTGTCGTCGGAGACTTTGCCAGCACCGTACGGGTTATACATGATTTCGTTGATGACAAGCTCGCCGGCCTTGAGGTCCGGGCCGACAATTGGGCTGCCAGTGTCGGTGGTGCCAGCATCCGGCTTGACGGTGGTGTCGTTGCCGCTGATGGTGTCGCCCCCTCCCGCCTTGCCGCCGCACTTGCCAGCCGCGCACTTGTCGCCGCTGGTCGCCGGATCGCCGTCGTCACAGGGCGCGGCGTTGGGCACAAAGGCGCACTTGCCGGCGCTACAGAAGTCGTCGGTGCATGGCTGCTTGTCGTTGCAATCGGCCGGTTTGGTGCATGGCGCCCCGGCAGTGCCGCTGGCGTCGGCGTTGCCACCGCCATCTGCGCCACCGTCAAACTTGGCCCCGCCATCGGGTACGGTGATCGTCCCGCCAGTTGGAGTGGTCGTGCCAGTGTTGGCACATCCCGCCAAGCCAAGGACGGCGGCGGCGGCGACTGCGGAAAACGAGACGAAATTGCGGCGCATGGGTCTCCAGAAACAGCCCGACGCTGCGGGTAGGGCAGTGTAGGGTTTGTTGGTCGGCGGTTCAATGCACTTCAGGCCCCAGCAGGCTGACCACGCGCAGGGATGCGTTGAGCGTGCGCTACAGCTGGCCCAAGCCGAACGGCCGCCACCGCGTGCCCATGCGGCCCCGGCACATCGGCCACTGCGGCCACCGCACCCAGCAACACCAATTGAGCACCCAACGCCTCGGCCGGCCCACGTCCATGAACGATCGCCACGCCCTGCTCCGCCAGCAGCGGTGCCGCCTTGACCATCCACTCGGGTGCCGGCCACACCGCGCGCGCAGTTGCGACATCGAGGCCTTTGGGCCACAGCCGGTGCGGCACCGCGCCGTGCAGCGTGGCACGGACAAATTCCACGTTGGGCAAACCCAATGCCGCCACTGCCGCCACGATGAACTCAGCGCGCAGCCGCCGCGGCTCGATCGCCGTGATGGTCGCCGTCGGCCACGCCAGCGCCAGCACCAGGGCCTCCAGGCCTGCCCCCGCACCGATATCGGCAACGACCCGCGGGGTCACGCCGGCACCGGCCACCACCGCCGCCGTCGTCAGCGCCTCGGCGATGTGGGTTCTGACCCCCGCTGGACTCGGATCGCCCACCAAGTTCTGGTGGCGCGCCTCTTGCGCGACCAGATGGCACAGCGCGGCGAGGCGGGGCAACCACGCAAGGTCAAACGGCAAGCCAGCCGCCGCGCAGTCCGCTTGCAAGCCCGCAAGCTCTAAGGCGATCAATTCTGGTTCGGTCATTTGGCAGCGTCAGGCTTGACGCGATTGGCTTTTTCGGCTTCGGCAGCGGCAATGGCTTCATCAATCGCTTTGCGAAATTCTTCGCCATGCTCGCCCAACTGCTTGGCGGTCTTGTCGCGCAGTGCCAGCGCTTGGGGTTTCTTGTCCTGCATGACATAGACAACCGCCAGCGTCGCCGCGGCCTTGGGGTCTGGCTTGTCTACCGCGACTTCCTGTTCTAGCAGCTTTTGGGCGCGCTCCATGTGCTGACTTTGCAGCCAAACTTCGACCAACTCCATCGGTAGCGCGATCTTGTCGGCGAGCGCTTTGGCAGCGACCTTATCGGCAAGCTCGAGCTGCTTGGCCCGGGCCAGCGCCACAATCTGCAGCAGCACCAGCTTCTTGTCCGTCGGGCGCTTGGTCAGCACCGCTTGCAGCAACTGTACCGCTTGGTCCGCTTGGCCATCTTGCAGGAGCAGCTGGGCCTGCAAGCCTGCGATCTGGTCCCCTTCTGGGCCAGCCTTGAGCGGCTCCAAGGCCGCAATCGACTCCTTGATCTTGCCCGCCTCGGCCAGCAACTGCGCGCGCAGCAAGCCAACAGTGGTGCTCGTCGGTGCCAGTGCGATAGCTTTGTCGATGATTTCCATAGCCTTGGCCGGTTGCTTGGCGTTGACCAGCGCCATGACCCAAGCCGTGACGACGCGCTCATCTTCGAGCGAGGCCTCGGCTTGGCCAAACACCGCCGCGGCTTCTGTGAACTGCTGGCGAGAGTTGTACACCTCTACCAGCATCAGCGCCGACTCCAACTCGCGGTGATCCTTGACGCCGGCTTGCAGCAGCGTCTCGGCGGCCGCCATATCGTCTTTGTGGATCAGCCACTGGGCCTTGGCCGCGCGCGCGCCAGACGGCGCCGGATTGGCCTGCAGGGCCTGATCCAGCAACTTGCCGACATCGATGGTAGTCGCATCGCGCTGGTCGACCGGCAGCGTCGGCACGCGCTGGAGTAAAATCATGGCTTTGGTGACAAGCGCCTCCGGCATCGCAGGCGCAGCCTTGAGCGCCTCGTCGCAGCGCTGCAGCGCCTTGACCGGCTGGTCTTGACCAACGGCAATTTCAGCCAGGAACAACCGCGCCAGCGGGTCTTCAGCCTTGAGCAGCGCAGCCTCGCACGCAGCCACGCCGGACTCGTCCATTTTCTGGTCCAGCTGGGCGACACCCTTGACGAAATCTGCAGCTGGCAAGCCCGGCGAGACCAATTGGGCAGCCCCCAGATCTTCGTAGACCAGCTTGAAGTCGCCATGGAGGCGCAGCACGTTGGCGCGCACCACCAGCCACCACGCCGCGGCTTGCGCATCACTAACCGGTTTGGGCGCCTGCATCGGCTGGGCCGCGCCCACTTCGGCGATGGTCCCATCGGCCAGCTTGAGGGCGAGCCGGGTCCGGCTGAGCATCAGCGGGGTTTGCACGCCGGCTGATTCGGTCACGAAGCTGGCCATCTCGCCGCGTGCCTGCAGCATCGCCCGCAGCAGCCACGCCGCTTCAATCGGGTGCACAGGCTTGGCTTTGCCCGCCGTGACCGCCTGCCACAACTCGGCCGTGGGCTGTACTGGGTGCTTGCGGCGGGTCGAGAGCGAGACTTTTTGCAGCCCGCCGGGCTTGGCCAGGGCAAAGAGTTGCCGCACCAGCGCTTGGGCATTCGGCGCGGCCTTGGCGTACTGCGCAAGCGCGGCGTCGGCAATGCCTGGGGCGACCGCGCGGTCACCCTTGAGCTCCGTGGTCTTCCACGTCGCCATCCAATCGGCGCTGACCACCGGGGGCGCAAGCTTTGCTGGCGATGCCGCCTCGGGGACCTTGGCCCGCTGCAACTGCCATCCGACCACCAGCGCCGCCAGAACCAGCGCCACGGCCCCGACCACTAGCGGCTGAGTCCAGCGCCGCTTGGGATCGGGATCCTCGGTGGCCGGCGTGTCGATTACGGCTTTGTGGCACACCGAACAGCGCGGCGTGGGGACGTCAGCCACCTCGACCACCGCATCACAGGACGGACAAAACTTCTTCATGCGCAGATCCTTGGGCTAGACCGCCCGCAAATTCTTCTCGGCAAAGCGGGCGAGCTGGCCGGGGTGATCCGTGATCGCCGCCGCAATCAGGCCCATTTGGGCCCACTGGCACAGCTGGTCCCACGCAGGCTCGCCGTTCACGGTCCACGCCCACACCGGCCAGCGCAAACGCTGCCAGGCATCGAGCTTGGTCTGGCTCAGGTGACGCCACGGTGGGTGCACCTGGCTGATCTCCGGATTGGCCACGGGCTGATTCAATGCCACCCAATCGCCGCCCGGAACATCGTCGATGAGCGCCCCGCGTGCCACATCCGGCGCGGCCTCCGCAAGACTGAGCAGCGCCCGCCGCGAAAAACTGGAGACAACCAAATGCCCGATTGGCAGCGCGGCTATCCGCCGGCCAACCGTGTGGGCAAGCGCCTCAATCGCTGGAATTTTCGCGCCCCTTGGTACTTTGAGCTCGAGGTTGAGCCACGCCGTTTGGGACGCTCCGGGCCTGCCCAGCCACCACTCGAGCACGCTGTCCAAGTGCGTGATGCGCTGCGGCTCGGTACCCGGTGTGCGTTGCTGCAGCAGCCGCAGTTGCCGCCAAGTCTGATCGCCGAGCTTGCCTGAGCATCCGGTCAGCCGCGGCAATTCGTCGTCGTGGAACAGCACGGGCTCACCATCGGCGGTGATCTGGACATCGAATTCCACGCCGCTGGCGCCTTGGTCCAGCGCAATCTGGAGCGACAGCAGACTGTTCTCGACCGCGCGCTCGGGCGCGCCGCGGTGACCAACGACGAGCACGGGTCAGGTCCTGTCAGCGTCAAACGTGACCAGCTCGGTCTGCAGCATCAAGAACAGCACGCGCAGCAACGCCAGGCGGTGCTGGCGGTTGTTGTAGCACTCTTCGTAGGCTTGGCGCGGCGTCTGCACGCTGTGCAACAGCCTGACCATCTTCGACTCGCGGGACGGCAACTTGAGCGCGGCCAAATTGATGCTCGGATTGCGGACCTTGTGTAGCGGCCGGTCGAGCTTGTCGGCGAACAGGGGCTCCAGCGTCGCCAGAGAGACCCGCTCGCGCACACCATCGCACAACACCGACATCGGGTCGAAGTCCAGCGGTACAATGTCGGCAGGCGGTTTGTCACCGTCGTAGTAGGCAAACGTGCCGCTGTCCCATCCGAAAGCATCGATGAACTTGGCGCGCAGTTGCCGCTCCAGGATCTGGTACAGCTGAGACGGCTTGATGAAATTCATGTTGATCATCAGGTCGCCCAGCTTGACGCCCGTTTGCTTGGAGCGGGCCACCGCTGACTCCACATCGGCTTGGGTGATGTAATTGTTGGCGACCATAAACGGCCCCAGCAATTCCTGATGCTGGTTGGACGCGATGTACTGGGTCCGCCCGCGGCTAAAGTAGATCGACTTGACCGCGTCGCCGCGCCGCAGCTCGAGCACGCCCGTGCTCCTGTCTACATAGGCCTTGTAAATCAGGCGCACAAACACCCACTGCGACAGTGGTCCGGACAGCGTCGGCGACGGCCGCATCTCGGCCAGTGCGGCGACGATGACGGTCAGCGAAGTCACGGTACGGATTGGCTGGTACGACGCGTCGCCGACTGCGACCAAGTCTTCCACAGAAACCGAGCGCGCCCGGAGCAACGACTCCAGATTGGTCAGTGTCATCGGCCCGAGCTCGGTGCCATTTGCCAGCCGCAGCCGATAAATTTTGCGTTGCGGCCAGTTGCGCACGGGACCGGCGACGCTGAAGCTCTGCCCGTCACTCTTGCCATCGAAGCTGTGCTGGGTGCCGCGGTCGGTGAGCACCGCCCCATCGACCGAGCCGCTCGTTGGCCCTTGGTCGGCCCGGGACGACTCGACAAGGCCTTCAAAGTCTGCGGTGCGTTCTGACGCTACTCGGACCCGACCAGAGTCGGTCTGGCGGTAGGCGGCCAACCGCTGCGAGGGCTCCGGCTGCCCGAACGGCGGTTTGGAAGGCTCGACGATCTCGAACGGCGGACGCGCTACCCCACTGATAGGGGCCACCGCCGTTGCCGTATCTGACTGGGCCGAGGCCGGCGCCGAACTGACCCGCACTGCAGCACCACCAAATGCCGGAAAGGCCGTTGGTGTGGGTAGGCGCTGTGGCACGCTGGAGCTCGACGCCGATTGCGGGGCTACGCTGCCTGGGCTGTGGCCACTGCCCGTGTCCGGCCGAAAACCGGCTTGGCCATCCGCGACAGGTTGGGTGTTGCGCGGTGCCACGACGGCGTTGGGAGCACTGGGCGAAACCGCGGCCCAACCGTCGGGCGTTGCCGCGCGCGAGGCGATGAGCGGCGCGATGACGCCGGAGACGGCCGACTGCTGCCCAGACAGGGCGCTGTCATCGTCAATCGTTTGAATTTCCGGGTCGGTGATCGGGGCATGGCTGCCGCCGGGCATGCCAAAATCGGGGTCAAACAGCGCCATGTCGTCGGTAATCGGTGGTGCTTGCGCAAATTGAAACGAAGGCGTCGGCGATACGGGGCGCGCTGCAGCGTCGTGCCCAGAGACCATCGCTCTGCCGAGCTGCGGCGTTGGAAATGACGACACTGCCGCGGCCGCGACGGGCTCTGGCTTAGGTGCCGAATTGCGATCAGGGACAACGGGTTGCGCCGTTGGCTGGGGCGGTAGGCCCATCGTCCGTGGCGGCGGCTCACGCAAGGCTTTGGCGATGTCGTTGAGCGCCTGTCGCTGGGGCTGCTGCTGCGTCGCGCGCATCGCAGCCTTGTCACCGGTGCCATCGGCGTCGGTGCCTTCTGCCCACTTTTGCCCCACACTCTCGAGTATTTTCGCCATGTCAGCCGGCGAAAACGACAGCGAGTTAGAGGCTGGCTCGGTCTGCTGGGCAGGGCTCTTGGCAACGACCGCTGGCGGCGGCACGACCCGCTCTCCCGCAGCCGCTGCCTCCCGGAGCATCGCTGGCGCGTGCAGCCCCGGCTGGGTCGGCGGCAGCGCCACCGCTCCCGAGGTGCGACTGGCCGCTCTAGGGTCATAGCGCTCCGCGGATGCGGGATCGTTGGGCAACGACGTCGTCATGCTGGGCGGCGCCGTGCGCTGGCCTTGCTTGGCCGGGTCGAATAGCCCTGTCAAAAACCGGGCGACTGCACTGCCTGAGACAAGCTGCCGCCGGTCAAACAGCACTTGCTGGATGTCGTCGTGCATCGCGAGCGCGGACGGGTAGCGGTTCTCGGGCTCCCGCGCCAGCGACTTGCGCAGCACGCGACCAAAGTCTTCGTCGATGTAGCTGTGTTTCTTGAACTTGTGCTCCAAGCGGGCGTCACGGATATTGACCAAGGTCTCGAGATCGGTCTTGGCCAAGAACAAGCGCTTCAGGGTCAGCGACTCGTACAAGATGATGCCGAGCGAGAAAATGTCGCTGCGGTGGTCAAACTCGCGGCCAGTGACTTGCTCCGGGCTCATGTAGCCGAGCTTGCCCTTGAGCACGCCAGACCGCGTTGGGTTTTCGCGCTGACCGCCGGGCGTCGCCCGCGCTACGCCAAAGTCCATGACTTTGACTTCGCCGGCTTCGGACAAAATGATGTTGGAGGGCGAGACATCGCGGTGGATGATGTGCATTGGCCGACCGTAGTGGTCACGGGCGTTGTGTGCGTAATGTAAGCCTTTTGCCGCCTCGGCTGCGATGTACAGGCAGACTTCAGCAGGTATGCGAATCTGTGATTGGGTTGCCTGCGACAAGACCTTGAACAGATCGTGGCCGGGCACATACTCCATGGCAATGTAGAAATTACCATCATTTTCGCCGTTTTCGTAGACTTGAACAATGTTTGCGTGCTGAAGCATGGCGCACAAGCGCGCTTCGGCCAGCAACATGTCGATAAAAATCTTGTTTTGGGCGAAACTGGGCAAAATTTTCTTGATAACAACGATCTTTTCAAAGCCACCGATGCCGTTAACCCGGGCGCGCCAGACCTCGGCCATTCCGCCCATGCCAATGCGGTCGAGCAGCTCATAGCGGCCAAAGGTGGTGCTCAAGGCAACCTCAAAGACGGCTGGCCGCGCCCCAGTGCGCGGAACAACGAAAAAACTTCAGATAGTTAGACTAGCCGAGGCGTCGCTGGGGACAGCGACAGAGGCGTCATACTACACGAAAATAACGTTAGCGAGCACTGCCTGCAGACCGGCTGGAACGGGACACCGCGGGGCTGCGTCGCCCGCGATCGGCTGTGGCGAACGCCGCAAAATCAGCCTGGGCCGATGGGCAGCCACTGCACCACTTCCAGCCCAAAGCCGGACACGCCGCGCAGCCGGCGCGGCTGGTTGGTGATCACCCGCAAGCGCCGAAGACCCAAGGCCCGCAAGATCTGCGCGCCGGTGCCGAATTCTTGAAAATCCATCTTGGCGGCAGCCAATTGCGGCGGCGGCCACGGCCGGCCTTGGCTGCGCTCCACGTAGTTGCTCAAGGTCTCAGCGAGCTCGTCGCCGTTGCGCTCCGCTTCGAGGTAGAGCAGAACGCCGCGCCCAGCCTGCGCAATCTGCTGCATCGCCGCACCCAAGTTGCGCTGGCCGCGCGACAGCGTAAAGCCAAACACATCGCTGAGCGGATTGCTGCGGTGCACGCGGACCAGCACCGGCTCGTCGCCGGTGATGTCGCCGCAGACCAGTGCTGCGTGGGTGCCGCCATCGACCACCGAGCGAAACAGGACAATGCGGAAATCGCCGTAGTCGGTCGCCAGCTGACTCTCGGCCTCGCGCACCACCAAGGGCTCGCGTTGCAGGCGGTACTCGATCAAATCAGCGACTGTCACCACCGCAATGCTGTGGCGGGCGGCGAACTCGAGCAACGCCGGCAACCGGCTCATGGTGCCATCGGGGGCCATCACCTCGCAGATGACGCCTGCCGGAGCCAGCCCCGCCAGCCGCGCCAAGTCGACACTGCCCTCGGTTTGCCCCGCGCGCACCAACACGCCACCCGGCCGCGCCCGCAGCGGGTAAATGTGGCCGGGCACCCGAAAGTCCTGCGCACGGGCATCGGGCGCAATCGTCCGGGCAATCGTGTGCGCGCGCGCGCGGGCCGAGATACCCGATCCGGAACAGTCGACCGCGTCGATGCTGACCGTAAAGGCCGTGCCCAGCCGTGCTTCGTTCTGGGGCGCCATCGGGCCCAGTTCGAGGCGATCGACCAAGGCTGGGTGCAGCGCCAGACAAATCAGGCCACGGCCATGCTCGGCCATAAACGCCACCGCTTCGGGCGTGCAGCGCTCAGCGGCGACGACAAAGTCGCCCTCGTTTTCGCGGTCCTCGTCGTCGACGAGAATCACCATGCGGCCGGCAGCGATATCCGCCACGGCCTGCTCGATTGCCCCAATCTTGCCCATTTCAGTCACGATGATGTCCTGCTACGGATCCAGTGGCCGCAGCGACCGGTCGCCTGCGCTGCGCTGTGCAGCCGCGGCATAAGTCTCTGGCGCCGGTCGGGCGATGAGGCGCGTGCGCACAACTACGCCTGCCGGTGCGTCGGCTTGCGCCGCCTGCAAC